>NZ_JBWKUZ010000004.1:0-176288 GCF_059421435.1 Janthinobacterium sp. GW821-FHT03A03
GGCGCCGGCCGCCCCCGCAGCGGCGCCGGAGCCGGAGGCTGCGGCCGCGCCCCGCATCCTGCTGGTCGAGGACACGGCGCTGAACCGCCAGCTGGTCTGCCTGCAGCTGGGCGGGCGCGGCTACACCATCGATACGGCGGAAAACGGCGAGCTGGGCTTGCTGGCCCTGGCGGCGCGGCGCTACGACCTGGTGCTGATGGATTGCATGATGCCCGTCATGGACGGCTACCAGGCTTGCCTGGCCCTGCGCGCGCGCGAACTGCGCAGCGGCGCGGTGCGCACGCCCGTCATCGCCCTGACGGCGGGCGTCACCGACGACGACAGGCAGCGCTGCATGGACGCCGGCATGGACGACTACCTGTCCAAGCCCTTCACGGCGGCCCAGCTGCGCGAACTGGTGGAGCAGTGGCTGGCACGCCAGGCTGAATCACAGCGACAGTGACCAAATGCAACACTTACCACAAATAATTCAATTTAATCGATAAAATCATTTATATTCGATATAATTGATCGCAGAGAGTAATGCGGCCCGGATCTACGCCCGCCCTCGCGGCGGCGGTCAGGGGAGACATACTGTGGGAGGCGGCATGCGGCACGACATCACACCACCATTGAAATGGCAAGCCCTGCCCTGGGAGCGGCTCGACACGCGCATCGTCCTGTCGGTTTTCGTGGCACTGCTGCTGGCCGGCCTGTGGGCCGTGACCCTGCTGCAGCTCGACCACGCCCGCGACCGCGCCGTCGCCGACGCCCAGCGCGATGCGCGCAGCATGGCGCGGGTCTTCGACGAACATGCGATACGCACCATCGAAGGGGCTGACCAGGCCGTCACCTACCTGCGCGGCCGCTACAACGCGCTGGGCGACAAGCTCGACATCGTTACCGACCTGCAGCAGGGACTCAATCCCGGCCCCCTGTACAACCTGTTTACCATCGTCAACGAGCGGGGCGACACGGTACTGACGAGCAAGCCGTTCAAGCCCACCAACCTGGCCGACCGCGAGCACTTCCAGGTGCACGTGCGCGGCGACAGCGGCGAACTGTACATCAGCAAGCCCGTGCTGGGCCGCGTGTCGAAAAAGTGGTCGATTCAGCTGACGCGGCGCATCAATCACCCCGATGGCAGCTTCAAGGGCGTGGTGGTGGCGTCGATGGACCCGTATTACTTCACGCGCCTGTATGACGAGGTCGACCTGGGCAAGAACAGTTCCATCGCCCTCATCGGCACCGATGGCGTCTTGCGCGCGCGCCGCGTCGGCAGCGTCAACACCATTGGCCAGGACGTCGGCGACAGCGCCCTGTTCGCACAGATGCGCGGCAAGACGCGCGGCAGCTTCCTGCAGCGCAGCCCCATCGACGGCGCCCTGCGCTACTACGCGTTTGAAAAGCTGGCGCACTATCCGCTCTACATGCTGATCGGCCTGGACCGCGACACGGTGCTGGCCGACTACGGCTCGCGCCGCGACCAGGCGCTGCTGATGGCGGCCGTCACCAGCGCGCTGATCGTGCTGTCGTGGGCCGCGCTGGTGCTGCTGATCGGGCGCCTGATCGACAGCCGCGCCAGGGCCATCGCCGCCAGTGAAGCCAAGTCGCGCTTCCTGTCGAACATGTCGCACGAGCTGCGCACGCCGCTCAACGGCATCCTCGGCTTTTCCGAGCTGCTGCTGGAGCAGCTGCAGCAGCAGCCCGGACTGGCCGGCCACGCGCATGCCATACGCGCCAGCGGCCGCCAGCTGCTGTCGCTGGTCGAGGCAACCATGGAGCTGAGCGCGCTCGAGGGCGGCCAGCTGCAGCTCAAATGCGCGCCGGAACCGCTGTCCGGCGTGCTGGCCCAGGCCCTGGCGCCGTTCCGCCAGCGGGCGGCGGACCAGGGCATCGCCCTGGACTGGAGCGCCGCCGCGGACGCGCCGTCGCACCTCGTTTGCGACCGTCCCCGCCTGGTGCGCCTGCTCGCCATCCTGCTCGACAACGCGCTGCGCTTCACGCCCGCCGGCCGCGTCGACGTGCGCGTGGCGCGCCACGCGGGCCAGTTGCGCATCGCCGTGCGCGACACGGGCGTCGGCATCGCGCAGGCGCAGCAGGCCGGCATCTTCGAGAAATTCTCGCAGGCGGACGACACGCCCAGCCGTGCCCACGGCGGCGCGGGCCTGGGGCTGGCCATCGCCAGCCACCTGGCTGTCCTGATGGGCGGGCGCATCGCGGTGGAATCGTCGCCAGGCCGGGGCGCCGTGTTCAGCCTCTGCCTGCCGCTGGCCGGCGCGGGGCAAACGGCGGGCCACTTCGACAAATTGACCACACTATCGGCTGAGTAGTTACCGGGAAAAGTTGTTCTTCTTCCATATCCGGTATAGCATCGTCACATGACCCGACTACCAGGTGGCGACGCAGTGCACAGACGACTGATTGAGTGGCTTTTTTTTCTCCTCGGACTGCTGATCATCGGCGCCACCCTGGCTTACCTGCACCTTGCCGAAACGACGCGGCATGCGGCGGCCGAGCGCGAGCGGCTGGAGGTGCTCACGGCGCTGCTGGCAAAAAATATCGAAGTCGACCTGGCCGCCACCAACCTGGTGCTCGAAGGCGTGATCCGCGACTTCCTCGGTCCTGCGGCGGAAACGGGCGCCAGCCAGGCCCTGCCCCGGCGCCTGAGCGCCCTGGTCGACGCCATGCCCGGCGTGCGCACCATGCTGGTCCTCGACGCCAGCGGCAAGCCGCTGGCCACGAATATCCCGGAGTTGATGCAACAGGATTTTTCGCGCCGCGGCTACTTCCAGACCGTGCGCGACGCGCCCGACGCGCACATGCTGTACCTGTCGCCGCCCTTCCGCTCGTTCAAGAATGACCTGGTGATGACGGCGGCGCGCATGGTGCCGGACCGGCAGGGCCGCTTCGCGGGGCTGGTGATGGCCACTTTCGACCCCGAATACTTCACGGGCAAGTTCCGCACCGCCATGTATGCGGCCGACGTGTGGGCCGTGGTGCTGCATGGCGACGGGCGCCAGTTCCTCAACTACCCGGCCAAGGGCGCCGTCGACGGCAGCAACCTGGACGTGCCAGGCAGCTTCCTGCGGCGCCTGCGCGACAGCGGCCAGCCATCGGCAGTGCTCGACGGCGTGCTGGTGCCCGGCCAGCCTGCCAGCCCGCCGCGCACGATGGCCATGGCCACGATCGCGCCGCCGGCGCTGCACATGGACCGCGCGCTGATCATCGGCCTGAGCCGCGAGGAAGCGGCCATCGCCGCCCCGCTGCGGCGCCAGGCCGTCGGCTATGCCATCTTCTTTGCCATCCTGGCCGCCACCGGAAGCGCGCTGCTGTACTGGAGCCAGCGGCGCCGGCGGCACCTGGCCGCCTGGCACGCGCAGCAGGAAAGCGCGCGCCAGGCCATGCAGGCCGTATCGGACAGCGAGACGCGCTTTCGCACGCTGATCGAAGATGCGCCGCTGGCCATCGCCATCCTGCGCCATGGCCGCTTCGTCTATTCGAATCCCCGCTACCGCCACCTGCACGGCTACGCCCTCGAGGATGACTTGAGCGGCCTGCCGTGGCGCAGCATGCTCACGGCAGAATCGCAGGCGGCGCTGGCGAGCAGCGAGGCGCTGATCGAGGCCGATTCCGCCAGCGAGCAGGTATTCGAAGCCGTCGGCCTGGACAAGCAGGGGCGGCCCGTGCCCGTCCTCAAGACGACGGCCCGCGTGATGCTCAAGGATGGGCCGGCAACGCTGATCTTCGTGCAGGATATTTCCGCGCAAAAGCAGGCCGAGGAAGCCATGCTGCTGGCCCGCGACGGGGCCGAGGCGGCCAACCGCAGCAAGGCCGAATTCCTCGCCAACATGAGCCATGAGATCCGCTCTCCCCTCAATGCCATCCTCGGCATGGCCTGGCTGCTGGAGAGGGGCAGCCTCGATGGCGAGGCGCTGCTGATGGCGCGCAAGATCCGCGCCGCCGGCCAGTCGCTGCTCGGCATTATCAACGATGTGCTGGACGTGTCGAAAATCGAAGCGGGCCATATGCACATCGAACAGGCGCCGTTCCGCCTGGCCGAGGTGATCGAAAAGATCGCCGCCAGCATGGGCGTGGCCGTGCATGACAAGCCCATCGCCGTGCGCATCGGCCCACTGCCGGACGGCGTCGACCATGCGCTGGGCGATGCGCTGCGGCTCGAGCAGGTGCTGGTCAACCTCACCAGCAACGCCATCAAGTTCACGGCGCAGGGCTCGGTCGAGCTGCACACGGCGCTGGAGAGCCGCGAAGGCGACGCCGCCGTGTTGCGCTTCAGTGTGCGCGACACGGGCATCGGCATCGCTCCCGAGGTGCAGGAAACCATCTTTTCCGCCTTCACCCAGGCCGATACCTCCACCACGCGCCGCTTCGGCGGCACGGGCCTGGGCCTGACCATCTGCCGCCAGCTGGTGCGCCTGATGGGCGGCGCCCTGAGCCTGAAAAGCGCCCTGGGACAGGGCAGCGAATTCAGTTTCACGGCGCCGCTGCAACTGCTGCCCGCACGGCCGCGCTGCGTGCCCGACATGCAGGGCCTGCACGTGCTGCTGGCCGACGGCCACGCCGCCACCCGCGCAGTGGTCAGCGCCGTGGCGCAGGGCCTGGGCTGGAGCGTGCATGCGGTCCCTGGCGGCGAAGCGGCGCTCGATTACGCGCTCGACTGCGCCGAGGACGCGCGCCCCGGCGTCGTCCTGCTGGCCGCGCACCTGCCGGACATGGATGGCGAAGCCGTCGCGCGCGCGCTGCGCGAGCACTTGCCGCCGCAGGATTGCCCCGTCGTCATCCTGGCAAACAGCAGCACGCCGGCCACGGCGCCCGCGCGGCGCCACACCGATCCGGATAATCCGGCCGATGCCATCCTCAACGAACCCGTCACGGCTTCGAGCCTGTACAACGCGACGATGGACGCGCGCCAGCGGCGCGCCGAAGCGGCCGGCCTCGATGCCAGCCACGCGGCGCTGGAAGCGCGCCAGCTCGCCGGCGTGCGCGTGCTGGTGGTCGACGACAGCGAAATCAACCGGGACGTGGTGAACCATATCCTGCGCGACCAGGGTGCCCTGCCCTCGTTCGCCTGCGACGGACGCCAGGCGCTGGACTGGCTGCTGGAGCACCCCGACGATGTCGACATTGTGCTGATGGACGTGCAGATGCCCGTCATGGATGGCTTGCAGGCCACGCGCGCGCTGCGCCAGCTGCCGCAGTTCCACGACCTGCCCGTGGTGGCGCTGACGGCGGGGGCATTCCAGACGCAGCAGACAGCGGCGCTGGAAGCGGGCATGAACCATTTCATCAGCAAGCCGTTCGACGTGCCGCAGACCATCGCCCTGATCGCGCGCGTGCACCGCCGCCATGCGCAGGGTCTGCCGGCCCTGCCGCCGGCCATCAGCGCGGCGGCGATGCCCGTGCCGCCGGCCGGCGCGGCGCCCGTGATCGACCTGGCGCAAGGACTGGCGCAGTGGCTCGATGAAGCGCCGTACCGCCAGCACCTGTCGCGTTTTGGCGCCACCTACCACAATACGGTCGCCACCATGCGCGCCCTGCTGGCGGCCAATGCACGCGACGACGCCGCCGCGCTGGCGCACAAGCTGGCGGGGGTGGCGGGCAGCCTGGCCCTGCCCGCCACCCTGCACGCGGCCCAGCGCGCGGAGCAGCTGCTCCACGCCGGCAACGACGCGGCCGCCGCGCTCGACGCCCTGGAACAGGCCCTGGCGCACGCCATCGATGCCGTCACGGCATTCACGGCGCAGACGCCGCCGCCCGGCCAGCCTGCCACGGCCGCCAGCGCGCCGGCCGGCGTGCTGCTGGCGCGCCTGCTCGACGCGCTCGACCGCGACGATCCGGCGCCGGCCGAAGCGCTGCTGCAGGAGCTCGGGCAGGTGCTGCCAGCGGGCAGCCTCGACGCCTTGCGCAGTCATCTTGCCGACTTTGATTTTCGCGGCGCCGAGCGGGCCACGCGCCAGCTGGCCGACAGCCTGGCGGCGGGAGTGCCGGGATGAAGCTGCCGACCGTGCTGGTGGTCGATGACGAGCCGACGAACCTGAGCCTGCTGCGCTCCATCCTGGCCGACGCGTACCACCTGGTCTTCGCCTGCAATGGCAGGGATGCGCTGGCGGCCGTGCTCAAGCACCGCCCGGCGCTGGTGCTGCTCGACGTGGGCCTGCCGGACATCGACGGCTATGCGCTGTGCCCCCAGCTGCGCCAGATCGATCCCACGCAAGCGATGCAGGTGATCTTCGTCACGGCATATGGCGGCACGCAGCAGGAATCGGCCGGCTTCGAGGCGGGCGCCGTCGACTACATCGTCAAGCCCGTTTCCGCGCCCATCGTGCGCGCCCGCGTGGCGGCCCACCTGTCGCTGGTGCGCGCCACGGCACTCGAACGCAGCTACCGCGACGCCATCGAGATGCTCGGTCATGCGGGTCACTACAACGATACGGACACGGGCGAGCATATCTGGCGCATGGCCGCCTATGCGGCAGCCCTGGCCCGCGCCGCCGGCTGGGATGCCGAACGCTGCGCCCGGCTCAAGCTGGCCGCCGCCATGCACGACATGGGCAAGCTGGGCATTCCCCAGGCCATCCTGCGCAAGCCGGGGCCGCTCGACGAGGCCGAATGGGCCATCATGCGCACGCATCCGAAAATCGGCTACGACATCCTGTCGCGCAGCGAGGCACCCGTTTTCCGCCTGGCGGCCGAGGTGTCGCTGCGCCACCACGAGAAATGGGACGGCAGCGGCTATCCGGACGGACTGCGCGGCGAAGAGATACCGCAATCGGCTCGCATCGTCTCCCTGGCCGACGTCTTCGACGCGCTCAGCATGTGCCGCCCCTACAAGCCGGGCTGGCCCGTCGACGACATCATCGCTCACCTGAAAGCGGGCGCCGGCAGCCATTTCGACCCTTGGCTGGCGCAGTTGTTCGTCGAACTGATGCCGCAACTGCTGGCGATCAAGGAGCAGTTCGACGACGTGGAGACAGTCGCATGACGCCGGCGCCATACCAGAAAGTCACCATGGATGCGCACACCGATGGTAAACTTGCCAACATGAAAATTTGGGGAACGCTATGATCTGGTGCAGGGATTTGCTGCTGAAGGCCTTCATGTTGGGCATGCTGCTGTTCGTCGTGGGCGAATCGCTGTCCTACTGGGCGCCGGAAATCAAGAAGCTGCTGGCCTGGCGTCCTTTCTGACGGCGGTTCAACCTTCGCGCCCATCCACCCGGGCGCGCCACAGGTAAGGCGCATACACGACGGCATACAGCACGAAGGCCAGCGTCCAGCACAGGCCTGCCGCCAGCAGCGCGGGCATGAGCAGCGGAGCGGGGCCGACGGCGCCCAGCAGGCGCGCCAGCGCGCCCAGCTGGATCAGCCAGTACATGCCCGCCTCTGACCTGCCGCCCTGCAGGGGCCGCCCCGTGTGGCCCAGGGTGGTGCGCGTCATCATGCCGATGATCAGTCCCGCCATCGATCCCACCGTCAGCGCGTGAAACGCGGCGCTGGCCGGCAGCAGGTGCAGGCTGGCGGCCGCCAGCAGCGCAAAACCGATGCCTATCCACGCATACGACAGGTGCAAAATCCACAGTAGCGGCACGCGCACGGTGCGCTGCGGCTGCCAGGCCAGCAGATTGGCCAGCGATACGGCTGCCGCGCACAAGGCCAGCGGCGCCGTCACCGCGCCCGGCGCACCGGCCAGCCAGGCAATCGCGGCGGCCGCCATGCAGGCCACGGCGATCATGGCCCGCTGCGGACTGGCCACGGGCGTGCTGCCAGGTGCGCCATTGCGGGTAAACATGGGGATGACGCGCGCGCCGATCACCGATTCGATCAGCACGATGATGAAGATGGCCGCCTGCACGGGCATGAACAGCGACAGCGGCAGCCAGCCCAGCACGGCCGCGTGGAACAGGCCGTTGGCCAGCGCCAGTAACGCCAGCAAACCGACCAGGAACAGGTTGCGCGTATTGCCCGAACGGCGCAGCACCTGGTACAGGGGCCAGGCGGCCAGCGGCAGGAACAGCCAGTCGACCAGCGCCGCCGCCACGCCTGGAAAGCACAGCATGGCCACGCGCCCGGCCAGCCACAGGCCGACCAGCGCCATCAGCGCCCCCCCGCGCGGCGTCGGCAAGCCCGTCCAGTTGCGCCCCGCCGTGTACAAAAAGCCCACGACGACGGCCACGGCAAAGCCGAATACCATCTCGTGCATGTGCCAGCCCAGGCCCACCTGCAGGCCGCCAGCCGGCACGCCGGAATAGCTGGCCAGCCACAGCGGTATGCTGATGGCCGCAAACACGGCCGCCAGCAGGTAGAACGGGCGGAAACCCAGCTGCCAGACGGCGTGGCCGGCGTGCCAGGGAGCGGCGCCGGTGGCGGCGGGAGAAGAAGATGGTTCGCTGATCGGGGTGATGGCCATGATGGACTCGCGCTAAAGATATATTCAATATACTACTTTAAAAGCGCGAACACCGCCATCGGCATAAAGGACTAGAGATAATATCCATGGGGTCCGGCCCGGCGGGTCAGACCCCATCTACTCGGCTACTTGCCCTGGCGGTGCTCGACCGCGTACACGGCCGCCTGCACGCGGCTGGTGAGGTTGAGTTTTTTCAGCACGTTCTGCACGTGGATCTTGACCGTGCTTTCGGCCAGGTCCAGCGTGCGCGCGATGCCCTTGTTGCTTTCGCCGCGCGACAGGCAGTCGATGATTTCCTTTTCGCGCGGCGTGAGCTTGTCGAGCTCCGACACGGGCTCCTCGCGCCGCGTGCCCGCCTGCAGCTGCGCCACCAGCTTGCCCGTCATCGCTTCGGCGATGACGACTTCGCCGGCGGCCGCGCGGCGGATGGCGCGCACCAGGTAGTCCGCGTCGATGTTCTTGATCAGGTAGCCGCAAGCGCCCGCGCGCAGGGCCGTGGCCAGGTCTTCGGCGTCTTCGGACACGGTCAGCATGACGATGGCCGTGTCGGGACAGTCGTGCTGCATCAGCTGCAGCGCTTCCACGCCGGACATGCCGGCCATGTTCAGGTCCAGCAGCACGACGTCGGGCTGCAGCTGGATGGCGCGCTTGATGCCTTCGACGCCATCGGCGGCCTCGCCCACCACGGAAAACTCCGTGTGGCGCTGCAGCAGCGAGCGTATGCCGCTGCGGAACAGCGCGTGGTCGTCCACCAGCATGACGGTGATCGGTTTATCGGGAGTCTCCATTTTTGTACTTTCTGATAGTGGCTTAGGCGGTGCGGCGCTGCTCGCGCGACAAATGCAGTTCGACCGTGGTGCCGCCGCCAGGGCAGGCATGCACGTCGAACGTGGCCTCGATGCGCTGCGCGCGCTCGCGCATGATGTGGATGCCGACATGGCTGTCGCCCTTTTCCAGCACGGCGGCGGCGTCGAAGCCGACGCCATTGTCGCTGATCGTCAGGGTAAAGTCCTGGTGATCGGCCAGGCGCACCTCGACGTGGCTGGCCTGGGCATGCTTGCGGATGTTCGACAGCGCTTCCTGCACGATGAATAATAGCTGCAATTGCTGCTCGCGGGGGAATGGCGCGCCGTCGACATCTGCCAGCAGTTCGGCGTCGATGCCCGTCTGGCGGCGGAATTTGTCCACCGCCGCGCGCAATGAGCCGATCAGGTCGTCCTCCATCAGGCGGCTGCGGAAGTTCGCCAGCAGTTCGCGCACGTCCTCGTAGCTTTCCTTCACGCCCGCGTGCAGGGCCGGCACGATGCCCGCCACCTCGTCGAAACGGGCGTTACGCACGGAGTCGTCGAGCATCTGCACCTGCAGGTTGAGGAAATTGAGGCTTTGCGCGATGCTGTCGTGCAGGCCCTGCGCCACCAGATTGCGCTCCTCGGAAATGGCCATTTCGCGCTCGCGCGCGGCCAGGCGCAGGTTTTCCAGCGCGATGCCCAGCAACTGGCCCAGGGTTTCCAGCAAGGCCAGCTCGCGCGCGGAGAACACGCGCGCATGGCGGAAATGCAGGTTGAAAAAGCCCAGGTGCTGCTCGTGCGCGTGGATGTGGAAGACGGAGACGGTGGCAAAGCCCTCGCGGTGGCAGCGCAGCTCGTGCGCCTTGTCGATGCGGCGCATGTCGTGCACCTTCGCCACCTTCATCTCGACGGCCGTGCCGCACAGGCAGTCGCCCACCTTCAGGCAATGCTCGGACGCCACCAGTTCCTCGGACAGGCCAGTATGCACCACCATGTGCAGGTTGCCCCGCTCGGCGTCGAGCACGCGCACGGTGGAGCCGTCGGCTTCGAAATAATCGACGATGCGCTGCATGAAGCCGCCGCAAATGTCTTCCAGGGGCTGCGGGCGCTGCAAAAAGGCCGCGCTTTCATACAGCAGCGCCAGTTCGCGGTTGCGGTATTCGAGGGTGGCCGTCTTGCTGCGCACGCCCTCTTCCAGGTTGCCGTACAGCGCCTGCAGGCGGTCGGCCATCTGGTTGAAGCCGCTGGCCAGCTGGCCGAATTCGTCATTGCTCTCGACGGCCAGGCGCACGCTGAAATCGCGCTCCTTCATGCGTTGCATGCCCAGCCGCAGGCGCGTCACCGGTTCGATGATCAGCATGAACATCAGATAAATCATGCTGACGGTGCCGATGACGGCCATGCCCACGAGGATCAGCTGCGAAGCGCGCAGCCAGAAGGTGCGCTGTTCGCTGTCGTGTTCGATCAGACGCACCAGTTGGTCGACCCGGCCGACAAAGGTATCGGCTTCGTGCTCGAACTGGCGCGCGCGCGCGGCCGAATCGGCCGCCAGCGCGGCCGGACGCAGGCTGCCGCGCCAGTCCAGGCCGATGCGCTCGAATTCCGCCTTGATGGCGGTGCTGGGGGGCAGGAACAAGGGGCGCTGCGGATCGCCGTGGGCGATCTTGGCCAGGGTCTCGTCGATGAGCAGTACCTGGCGCTGCGCCTGCTGGCCGGCGTCGCTGGCGATCAGCAAGGTCAAACGATAGGTTTGCATGCGCAGCCGGCCCGTCTCGTTGATGGCCGCCGAACTGCCTTCGAGCTGCCACGACAAGAACAGGGTGCAGCCGATGGCACTCAAGGCCAGCACCAGCATGAGCAGCAGCGCGCCGACGATCTTGGTCGACAGCTTCTGCCAGGAGGAAAACATCGCCTTCAATTTCATAGTTCCTTTTGCCTTAACAAGCACACCCCTGGCGCCGCGACACCTGGCAAAACCGTAGCGAGCGGCAGTGATCTGTGGCCGGGAAGCGCAACCGTACTCTAGTACGGTGAGCATCGCGAGCCGCAAAGCGCGCCGCGCAGCAGGTTTGGTCAGTTGTCCATGCTAGCCGCCCGTCTGCGCCATGAACCGGATAATCTTGTCCGGCTGCGTATTGAAATCATGCTGCTGCGGCTTGAGTTCGATGGCGGCGCGGATCGCCGCCTCGATCTCTGCATCCGTGGCCCCGCCGCGCAGCATGGGGCCAAACGCGAATTTCTCTTCCTGGCCCAGGCACAGGTACAGGGTACCATCGACGGACAGGCGCACGCGGTTGCAGGTGGCGCAAAAATGCTGCGACATGGGCGTGATGAAGCCGATGCTCGAGCGTCCATCGGGGGTCGCCATGTAGCGCGCCGGCCCGCCACCCAGTTCCACCGCCTGCTGCACCAGGCCGAAACGGGCCGCCAGGCGCTCGCGCACGGGGCCCAGCGGCATGTAGCTGGCATTGCGCCCCGTGCTGCCCATCGGCATGGCTTCGATCAGGCGCAGGATAAACTGCTGCTCGATGCAGAAGGCCGCCATGGCCTCGATCTGGCCGTCATTAACGCCGCGCATGGCCACCATATTGATCTTGATCGGGTCGAAACCGGCCGCCTTGCCCGCCATCAGGCCGTCTAGAATGGGCTGCAGGCTGTCGCGCCCCGTGATCTGCTGCATGCAAGCGCGGTCCAGCGAATCGAGGCTGACGTTGATGCGGTCCACGCCCGCCGCGCGCAAGGCCACGGCGTGCTTGCCCAGCTGGGTGGCGTTGGTCGACAGCGACAGGTCGTCCAGACCGGGCAGCGCGGACAGCCTGTGCGCCAGCTCGGGCAGATTGCGCCGCAACAGGGGCTCGCCGCCCGTCAGGCGCACGCGGCGCGTGCCGAGGCGCACGAAAATGCCCAGCAGGCGCTCGATCTCATTGAACGTCAGCCAGTCCTTCGGTTCCTCGAAACCGCGAAACCCCTTGGGCATGCAATAATTGCAACGCAAGTCGCAACGGTCGGTGACGGACAGCCGCACATAGTCGATCGATCGGCCAAAACGGTCCTTCAACTTGACGCTACCCATGATACAACTCCTGTTTCTTCCTTGATTGTAAAGGCTGGGGCAGAATCTGGCTGTGCCCCAGAAGGCCTAGCGGCCTACGCCTTTTTAGCTATTGCACCAGCGGGCTGGCTGTGCCTTCGACGCTGGCACCTTCCAGTTCGATACCGGCAATCTCTGCGCGTCCCACCAGCAAATGCAGATACTGGTGCACGGCGCGCTGCCATGCCGCCCGCGACAGGCGGTCGGCGATCTGTGCCTGCACGGACTCGTAGGGAATGGCCTGGCCTTCAACGCGGCGCTGCACCTGCACGATGTGGTAACCGAAGCGCGTTTCCAGCAAGTGGCCGGCCAGCGCGCCCTCTTCCAGGCGGAACACGAGCGCGTCGAACTCCGGCACGCTCTGGCCCGGCGACAGCTGGCCCAGGCTCCCGCCCAGGGCGCCGGACGGGCAATTCGAGTACTGTGCCGCCAGTTCGCCGAAGCGCTCGGGCGCCAGCTTCAAGGCGTCGAGCACGGCTTGCGCCGTCGTGCGCAGCAGCTCCAGGGGAGCTTCCGGCGTCACCTGGAACAGGATGTGGCGCGCCTCGACCAGCGCGCCGCTGCGAAACAGCTGCGGGCGCTGCGCATAAAAGGTGCGGCAAGCCGCATCGTCGGCGGGTGGCACGCGCACTTCCTGCGCGAACAACGCCTCGATGCGGTCGTCATCGCTGGCGCCCGGCACGCCGAGGCGTTCGGCCTCGTCCAGCAGCAGCCTGCGCAGCACCAGTTCATGCACGGCCTGTTTCAACGGGTTGCCGGCGCCGTCGTGATGCGGCAGTTCCTGCGCGATGTCGGCATCGTCGATATCGATGCCATTGACGGAGATTCCCATCTTACTTTCCTTCCATAAATAGCCTGAAAAATCGTAGCGAGCGGAGATGAGTTACGGCTGAGAAGCGCAGCTGTGCGGATGCACAGTGAGCATCGCTGGCCGCAAATCGCTACGCGCAGTAGATTTTTCATGGCGTTTTTTAGCGGCGGCGCACCAGCTGATAAGCGCGGCCCAGATATCCGACGGCGCCGAAGCCGCTCCACACGTGCACCAGGCGGGTGAACGGGAAGATGACGAACAGCGACATGCCCATGAACAGGTGCAGCTTGAACACCAGCGGCGCGTCGACGATGAAGCTGGCCGCGTCGCCGCGCAAGGTCACGATGTGCTGCGCCCAGTTCATCAGCAAGACCATCATGTGGCCATCCATGTGCGACGCCGAGACGAAGATCGACGACAGGCCCAGCAACAAGGTCAGCAGGATCCACGCCATCACCAGCTTGTCGCCGGCCGTGGTGACGGCGCGCAGCCGTGCATTGCCGAAGCGGCGCGCCAGCAGGATCAGGATGCCGGCCAGGCACAGGCCGCCCATCACGCCGCCGGCCGCCATGGCCACGCCCTGCTTCAGGCTATGCGACACGCCCAGCGTATCCCACACCCAGACGGGGGTAAGCAGGCCGGCAGCATGGCCGAACAGCAGGCCGATGATGCCGATGTGGAACAGGATATTGCCCAGGCGCAGGCTGCCGCGGTGCAGCAGCTGGCTGGAATCGGACTTCCACGTGTATTGCTCGCGGTCGAAACGGATCAGGCTGCCCAGGAAAAAGATGGCCAGCGCGATGTATGGATAAATGCCATACACAAATTGATGCAAATAATTACTCATGATGTACTCTCCTCATGCGGGCGCAGTGGGCCATTTAGGCGGCGCGCCGCGGCTGCGGGTGAAAATGCACGGGATGGACGCCGCCTGCGACCTGGCCCAGACCTTGGCGCAGCAGCGGCTCGACGCCGTCCGCGCCGGGACCGAAGGTTTCCAGCGCTTCATCCATGTCGCGCACCGGCGGTTCGGCCAGCATTTCTGCCGCCACGGGGCTCAGGCGTTCGAGCAAGGTGAAGACGGGCGCATACGGGCTGCCGTTGGCCGTCAGCTTGCGGCCGATGTGCGCCAGCACGTGGACGGCGTCGCCCAGCAGCGGCGCCGAGACTTCCTCGTCGAGCTGCGCCAAAAACTCCAGGAACAGGGGCACGAAGTCGGGCAAGTCGTCGCCCACCATCTGCAGGCCGTGGCGCTTGTATTCCTCCATCAGGTCGACCATGGCCTGGCCCCGGTCGCGCGATTCGCCGTGGATATGCTCGAACAGGTGCAGCGAGTGCGACGGATTGCGGTCGAACGTGGCCACGTACTGCTGCTGCAGGTCGATCAGGGTACTGCTTCCCAGATGCGCCAGCAGCGGGCGCAGCAGCGCCTGCCACTCGGGCGTCGCTTCCAGTGCCGTATCGAGCTGCGGCAGGTGCGCGATCAGCTCAGGCTCCGGGTACAACAGCAGGCGCGAGAGGACTTGATAGTGATGCATAGCGTGTGTCATATCGTCTCCTTAAGCGCCTGGCGCCGTTTTGCGCGACTTCGGCATCTGCATGAAGATGGCCGAACCGTGTTTTTTCTTGCCGAACAAGGTCGGTTCGCTGCTGCCGTCCGAGCAGCCGTTGCCGAAGCTGAAGCCGCACGAACCCTTCTCGTTGAAGCTGTCCTCGGCCATTTCCTTGTGGCTGCTGGGGATGACGAAGCGGTCTTCGTAGTTGGCGATGGCCATGATGTGGTACATGTCCTCCACCTGCGCCTGGGTCAATCCCACTTGCTTGAGAACCGTGAGGTTTTCCACCTTCTCGACGGTCTTGCTGCGCATGTAGGCACGCATGGCCAGCATGCGGTCCAGCGCCGAGACGATGGGCGGCTGGTCGCCGGCCGTCAGCAAATTGGCCAGGTACTGCACGGGAATGCGCAGGCTTTGCGTGTCCGGCAGCATGCCGTTCACGCCCAGCTTGCCCGATTCGGCGGCCGCCTGGATCGGCGACAGCGGCGGCACGTACCACACCATCGGCAAGGTGCGGTATTCGGGATGCAGCGGGAACGCCACTTTCCACTCGACGGCCATCTTGTAGACGGGCGACTTGACGGCCGCTTCCAGCCAAAGGTCAGGGATGCCCTGGCGGCGCGCCTCGGCGATAATGGCCGGGTCGTGCGGATCGAGGAACAGGTCCAGCTGCGCCTGGTACAGGTCCTGCTCCTGCGGCACGGAGGCGGCAGCCTCGATCTTGTCGGCGTCGTACAGCAGCACACCCAGGTAGCGGATGCGGCCCACGCACGTTTCCGAGCACACGGTAGGCTGGCCCGCTTCGATGCGGGGGAAGCAGAAAGTGCATTTTTCCGCCTTGCCGGACGACCAGTTGTAGTAGATCTTCTTGTACGGGCAGCCGGAGATGCACATGCGCCAGCCGCGGCACTTGTCCTGGTCGATCAGCACGATGCCGTCGTCTTCGCGCTTGTACACGGAGCCGGACGGGCAGGACGCCACGCACGTCGGATTGAGGCAATGCTCGCACAGGCGCGGCAAGTACATCATGAAGGTGTTTTCGAACGTGCCGTACATCTCCTTCTGCATGTTGTCGAACAGCTTGTCCTTGCTGCGCTGGGCAAACTCGCCGCCCAGGTCATCTTCCCAGTTCGGACCCCACTCGATTTTCTCCATCTTTTTCCCCGTCAGCACGGAGATGGGACGGGCCGTCGGCGGCGTCTGCGACAGCGGCGCGCTTTGCAGGTGCTCGTAGTCGTAGGTGAACGGCTCGTAGTACTCGTCGATGGCGGGCAGGTTCGGATTGGCGAAGATATTGGCCAGGATCTTCAAACGGCTGCCCTGGCGCGGCTCGATCTTGCCCGCGTCCGTGCGGCGCCAGCCGCCATTCCACTTATCCTGGTTTTCCCACTGCTTCGGATAGCCGATGCCGGGCTTGGTTTCGACGTTGTTGAACCATGCGTACTCGACGCCGTCGCGGCTGGTCCACACGTTCTTGCAGGTGACTGAACAGGTGTGGCAGCCGATGCACTTGTCCAGGTTCAGCACCATGCCGATTTGCGCTCTGATTTTCATACTATGCTCCTTGTTCCTGCAACGGGCCTTCGAGCCAGTCAACCTTGTTCATCTTGCGCACCAATACGAATTCATCGCGGTTGGAGCCCACCGTGCCGTAGTAATTGAAGCCGTAGGCCAGCTGGGCGTAGCCGCCTATCATGTGCGTCGGCTTGGGCACGGCGCGCGTCACCGAGTTATGGATGCCGCCCCGCTTGCCCGTCATCTCGGCGCCAGGCACGTTGATGATCTTTTCCTGGGCGTGGTACATCATCGTCATGCCGGCCGGGATGCGCTGGCTGACGATGGCGCGCGCCGTCAGGGTGCCGTTCACGTTGAACACTTCGATCCAGTCGTTGTCGACGATGCCGGCCGCCTTCGCGTCGGTCTCCGACAGCCACACGTGCGGTCCGCCGCGCGACAGGGTCAGCATGCGCAGGTTGTCCGAATACGTGGAGTGGATGCCCCACTTCTGGTGCGGCGTCAAAAAGTTCAGCGCCAGTTCCTTGTTGCCGTTCGGGCGGGTGCCCAGCAGCGCCTCCGTCGTCTTCGTGTTGATGGCCGGCTTGTACACGCACAGTCCCTCGCCGAAGTCGCGCATCCACAAATGATCCTGGTAGAACTGCTGGCGGCCCGTCAGGGTGCGCCAAGGGATCAGTTCATGCACGTTGGTATAGCCGGCCGTGTAGCTGACTTCTTCGCTTTCCAGGCCCGACCAGGTGGGCGACGAAATGATCTTGCGCGGCTGCGCCTGCACGTCGCGGAAGCGGATGCTGTCATGTTCGCGCGGCAGCGCCAGGTGCGTATGCTCGCGTCCCGTGATGGCGGACAGCGCGGCCCAGGCCTTGACGGCCACGTGGCCATTCGTTTCCGGCGCCAGCGACAGGATCATCTCGGCCGCATCGATGGCCGTATCGAGGCGCGGCTGGCCCTGCGACACGCCTTCATCGAGCACCGTGCGGTTGATGCCGCGCAGTACCTCGACTTCATGGCCCGTCTTCCAGGAAATGCCCTTGCCGCCATTGCCGATGGTTTCCAGCAGCGGTCCGATCGAGGTGAACTTCTTGTAGACGTCGCGGTAATTGCGCTCGACCACCGTCATGTTCGGCATGGTCTTGCCGGGGATGGCATCGCATTCGCCGGCGCGCCAGTCCTTGGGATCGAAAGGCTGGCCCAGTTCGCCCGGCGTATCGTGCATCAGCGGGGTAAGGATGATGTCTTGCTGGGTGCCCAGCAAATCGCCGCCGATTTCCGAGAATTTCTCGGCCAGCCCCTTGTAGATTTCCCAGTCCGACTTCGATTGCCACAGCGGCTGCACGGCTTCGGACAGCGGATGGATGAACGGATGCATGTCCGAGGTGTTCAAGTCATCCTTTTCGTACCAGGTGGCCGTCGGCAGCACCACGTCGCCATACAGGCAGGTGGTCGACATGCGGAAATCCAGCACCACCAGCAGATCGAGCTTGCCTTCGGCGGCCGGGCGCACCTTCACCTGCTTCGGCGTGATGCAGTCGTCTTCATCGCTGAGCAAGCCGTTCTGCGTGCCGAGCAGGTATTTCAGGAAGTATTCATGGCCCTTGCCCGAGCTGCCCAGGATATTCGAGCGCCAGACGAACATATTGCGCGGGAAGTTGGCCGGATTGTCCGGGTCGTCGCACGAGAACTGCAGCTGGCCCGCCTTGATCTGGTCGAGCGCATACGCGGCCGGCGCCTGCCCTGCCGCCTTGGCGGCCTTGGCCACTTCCAGCGGATTGGTCTGCAGCTGCGGCGCCGATGGCAGCCAGCCCATGCGCTCGGCCTTGGCGTTGTAATCGAGCAGGGTCAGGTCGCCCGTGCCGCCGGCCGCCGATGGCGAGGCGATGTCGCCCGTTTCCAGCTTTTCGTGGCGCCACTGGCTCGTGTGGGCATAGAAGAACGAGGTGCCGTTCATCTGGCGCATCGGACGCACCCAGTCCTGGGCGAAGGCCAAAGGCGTCCAGCCCGTTTGCGGACGCAGCTTTTCCTGGCCCACGTAATGGGCCCAGCCGCCGCCCGACTGGCCGATACAGCCGCACATCATCAGCATGTTGATGATGCCGCGGTACGTCATGTCCATGTGGTACCAGTGATTCAGGCCGGCGCCCACGATGACCATGCTCTTGCCGCGCGTCTGGTCGGCGTTTTCCGCGAACTGGCGCGCCACGGTGATGACGTCGGCGCGTTTCACGCCCGTGTGCTTTTCCTGCCACGCGGGGGTGTACGGCACGTCGTCGTCATAGCTTTCCGCGACATTGGCACCGCCGAGGCCACGGTCGATGCCGTAGTTGGCCAGGGTCAGGTCGAACACGGTGGTGACGAGGCCCGTCGTGCCGTCGGCCAGGCGGATGGTTTTCACCGGCACCTTGCGCAGCAGCATGTCGGACGCGTCCTTGCCGCCGAAGTAGGCAAAACCCACTTCCGTGACGGCGTCGCTGTCATTGATCATGGAGAGCATCGGCACGATGGGTGCGCCGCTGCCGCCCGCCTTCTGCTCCAGGTTCCACTTGCCCGACTCGCCCCAGCGAAAGCCGATGGAGCCGGCCGGCGCCGTGATGGCGCCCGTGGTTTCATCGATGACGAGGGTTTTCCATTCCGGATTGTTGGTTTCGTCGAGATTGTTGTCCAGGTGCGAAGCGCGCAGGAAGTAATCGGGCACCAGGGTGCCGTTATGCTCCTTGAGCAGCACCAGCATGGGGAAGTCCGTGTACTGGCGCGCATAGTCGCGGAAGTAGGCGCTCTGCCCTTCCGAGTGGAATTCCTTGAGGATCACGTGGCCCATGGCCAGCGCCAGCGCGGCGTCGGTACCCTGCTTGGGCGCCAGCCAGATGTCGCCGAACTTCACCATTTCGCCGTAGTCGGGCGAGATGGCCACGGTTTTCGTGCCCTTGTAGCGCACTTCCGTGTAGAAGTGGGCGTCGGGCGTGCGCGTCATCGGCACGTTCGAGCCCCACACCATCAGGTAGGTCGAGTTGTACCAGTCGGCCGATTCCGGCACGTCCGTCTGCTCGCCCCACACTTGCGGGCTGGCTGGCGGCAAGTCGCAGTACCAGTCATAAAAACTCAGGGCCACGCCGCCGATCAGCGACAGATAGCGCGTGCCGGAGGCATAGCTGACCATGGACATGGCGGGAATCGGCGAGAAGCCGATAATGCGGTCCGGGCCGTATTTCTTGATCGTCAGCGCATTCGCGGCGGCGATGATTTCATTCGATTCTTCCCACGTGGCGCGCACGAAGCCGCCCAGGCCGCGGATGGATTTGTACTGCTGCGAACGCACGGGATCCTGGCTGATCCAGTCCCAGGCCGTGACGGGGTCCATGGTCTTGCGCGCTTCGCGCCACATTTCCATCAGGCGGCCGCGCACCATCGGATATTTCACGCGCTGGGCCGAATACACATACCAGGAATAGCTGGCGCCGCGCGGGCAGCCGCGCGGTTCGTGGTTGGGCAGGTCGGGCCGCGTGCGCGGGTAATCGGTTTGCTGGGTTTCCCAGGTGATCAGGCCATTCTTGACATACACCTTCCAGCTGCACGAGCCGGTGCAGTTGACGCCATGCGTGGAACGCACGATCTTGTCGTGCTGCCAGCGCTGGCGGTAGGCGTTTTCCCAGGTGCGGTCTTCATCGACCACGGTGCCATGGCCGTTTGAAAACGGCTCGGCGGGCTTGCTAAAAAATTTAAGACGGTCCAGAAAGTGACTCATGCTACCTCCACATTGCGCCGCAGGAGCGGCGCCAGGTCATAAAAACGCTGCAAGCAGGATGGCTCAAGCGTCGATACAAGCAGTCTATCGATGCGCCGTGCCCGGCGGTATTGGCAAGAAGTCGGTTTCCGGCACCAGGAATGCGTAGGCGCGTAGTCACCCGGATAGTCACTATTGCCTATGGGCGGCAAGTCCACGCTGCGGTATATCTGTCACCATCGCTGCCACTATCATTCAACCAGGAGAAAAACCATGTCCATTACCGATTACGCCAGCCTGCTGCGCAGCGCCCGCAGCCAGGAGCAGCCGCAACGCCTGCTGTTCACCTTTACCCAGGCGCAGGCCCAGCCCGGCGGCCAGGGCCGCTCGCTGACGCCCGTGATGTGCGCCGACAAGCTGCCCGATGAACTGGGCAGCTTTGAAGCGTTGGAGGAGGAATCGAAACAGATGCAGACGCACTGGGACGTGGTCTTCGTGGCCGGACTGGCGGGGCGCGCAGGCTTGCCGCCCGCCCCGGAGGATTGCGAAGCGCCGCTGCGCGCCATGGTGACAGCCATCGAGCAAGGCCGCATCGACAGCCTGCTGGCGTTTGACCGCAGCGGGGATTTATTGCGTTTTAGCTGAATCCGGCCACGGGCGCTCATGCAAATGACGCGCCCGTTCTATAGGGCAGACCAGCGGCAAAAACTGCTGCTGGCGCGCCGAATACGCCATCAGCGCCCCGCTGTCGATATCAAAATACCAGCCATGCAGTTTCAGCAAGCCCTGCTCCACCCGGCGCTTGAGCCACGGGTAGGTCAGCAGGTTGTCCAGCGACTGCAGGATGCTGGCCAGTTCGCACGCGTGGTGCTGCTCTTCCGACGAGCGGTGCGCCAGGTCGCGCCGCACGCGTTGCGCCACCGGCTCGGCAATGCGCATCCACTGTCCCACGAAGTCCGTTTCCTGCTCTTCGGAGCGCGGCTGCGGCTGCAGCAGCGCGCGGATGCCGCCGCAGCGCGCATGCCCGAGCACGATGACCCTGGCCACTTCCAGCTTGCACACGGCGAACTCGATGGCCGAGCTGACGCCGGGCGGCGCCTCGGGCGTGCACGGCGGCACCAGGTTGGCGATATTGCGCACAACAAACATGTCGCCCGGGTCGCTGCCCGTCAGCAGCATGGGGTCGACCCTTGAATCGCAGCAGCCGATCAGCAAGGTCGAAGGCCGCTGCCCGTCGCGCAGGCTGTCGTACAAGGTCTGCGGCTCGCTGAAATACTGCTGCTGAAACAGGCTGAAGCCGTTGACGAATTTTTCCAGTTCTTCCATGACTACCTCTGATACTGTAAACAACGCCTGACAAGTGCGACCTGCCAGACGTTTTGCTCAATTAACAAGGCATCGGCGCATTTTTACGGGCGTAGCACCACCAGGTAATCGCGATGCAGCTCACATAAAAGCCGATGAAGCACCACAGGGCCGCGTCGGGGCTGCCCGTCAGCGCAATCGAGGTGCCATAGCTTTTCGGGATGAAGAAGGCGCCGTAGGCCGCCACGGCCGACGTGAAGCCCAGCACGGCCGCGCCTTCCTTGTTGGCGTCGACGATGGCCTGCTCCTGCGCCGCCTTGCCCTTGCCGGCCGCCGCGCGCTGGTGCTCCGTCAGGAAGATCACGGGAATCATGCGGAAGGTCGAGGCATTGCCGATACCCGTGCCGGCGAACAGCAGCATGAACATCCAGAAGAAGCCGTTGAAGCTGCCCGCAGCGTGCACATCTGCGCCGCCTTGCGGCATGAAGTACAGCACGCCCAGCACGGCGCCTATCATCAGCAGGAACGACCACAGGGTGACGCGGGCGCCGCCCAGTTTGTCGGAAATCACGCCGCCGGCCACGCGCGCCAGGGCGCCGACCAACGGTCCCAGGAAGGCGTAATCGAGCGGATTGACGTCAGGGAACTGGATCTTGATCAGCAGCGGGAACGCGGCCGAGTAACCGATGAAGGAGCCAAAGGTGCCCGTGTACAGCCAGCACATGAGCCAGTTGTGCTTGCGCTTGAAGATCACGGCCTGCTCGGAAAACGAGGCCTTGGCCGACGCCAGGTCATTCATGCCGAACCAGGCCAGCAAGGTGCTCAAGGCGATGAACGGCACCCAGATGAAGCCCGCGTTTTGCAGCCACATGTCCTTGCTCACGCCATTCTTCACCCAGGTGAGCGAATCGCCGCCCCAGGCGCCGAAGACGGCGAACGTGATCACCAGCGGCACGACGAACTGCACCACCGACACGCCCAGGTTGCCCAGGCCCGCATTCATGCCCAGCGCGAAGCCCTTGCTCGCCTTCGGATAGAAAAAGCTGATGTTGGCCATCGACGAGGCGAAATTGCCGCCGCCGAAGCCGCACAGCAGCGCCAGGATCAGCATGGTCGGATAACCGGTGTTCACATCCTGCACGGCCAGGCCGATGCCGATGGCGGGGATCAGCAGCGAACCCGTGGAAATGGCCGTCCAGCGGCGGCCACCGAAAATCGGCACCATGAACGAATAAAAGATGCGCAAGGTGGCGCCGGACAGGCCCGGCAAGGCCGTCAGCCAGAACAGCTGGTTGTTACTGTAGGTAAAACCGATGTTGGGCAGGTTGACCACCACCACGCTCCACACCATCCACACGGCGAACGCCAGCAGCAATGCGGGAATCGAAATCCACAGATTGCGCGCGGCCGTGGCCTTGCCCGTGCTTTGCCAGAAGCTCGGCGTTTCCGGCTCCCACGTATTGATCATGTAGCGGCTCATGCTTGTACTCCTGCGGGTTGATTGATGGGCGCCGCGCGCAGCGGCTTGAACGAGAAATGCATCCAGACGAGGGAAACGCAAACGGTGCCGTACAGGAGCATGAAGGAGCTCGAACGCACGCCGGTGAAGTCCACCAGGGCGCCGAACATCACGGGCAGGATGAAGCCGCCCAGGCCGCCGGCCAGGCCGACTACGCCCGAGACGGCGCCGATGTTGTCGGAAAAGTCATCGCCGATGAACTTGAAGACGGACGCCTTGCCCACGGCCATGGCAATGCCGACGATGAACAGCAGCACGGTGAACCACAGCGGCGACAGGCCGATATGGAAGGCCAGCGGCCCGGTGACGGTTTCCACGACCATCTGCGTTTGCGGATACGACAGCAGGAAGAAACACACCCAGCACACCCACATCACGGCCCACGTCACCTTGGCGGCGCCGTATTTGTCCGAGATCCAGCCGCCCACGGCGCGCAGCACGCCGCCCGGCAGCGAGAAGCAGGCCGCCAGCAGCGCCGCGTGCTTCAGGTCGAAACCGTATTCGGCCACGTAGTACTTCGTCATCCACAGGGCCAGCGCCACGTAGCCGCCGAACACCACCGAGTAGTACTGGCAGTAGCGCCATACGCGCGGGTCTTTCAGCACCTTCATTTGCGCGGAAAAGCTCTCGCCCGATGGGGCCAGGTGCGATTTGTCCGTGAACGAAAACAGCCAGAAGATGATGGCCGTGGCCAGCATGGCCACCGCATACACCTTGGGCAGCATCTGCCAGCCGAAGGCGGCGACGATGCCGGGAGCGACGAACTTGGTCAGCGCGGAACCGGAGTTGCCGGCGCCGAAGATGCCCATCGCCAGGCCGCGGCGCTCCTTCTCGTACCAGCGCGCCACGTAGGGCGTGCCGACGGAAAAGGAACCGCCCGCCAGGCCCACGAACATGCCCAGCACGAGGAAATGCCAGTAGGCGGTGGCGTAGGAGATCAGGTAGATCGGCACCACGCTGGCCAGCATCAGCAGGAAGAAGACGCGGCGTCCGCCGTATTTGTCCGTCCAGATGCCCAAGGGAACGCGCACGAGGGAGCCCGTCAGCACGGGCATGGCGGCCAGCAGGCCGAATTGTGTTTCAGTCAAGCCCAGGCTGGTCTTGATGGGGATGCCGAGCACGGCAAACATCATCCAAACCGCAAAGCAGATGGTAAATGCGAAGGTACTGCTGATCAATACGGATGCCTGCTTGCGCCGCATGCCCGGTTCGACTGCCTTGTTAATACTGTTGTTCTTAGTGCCATCTAGGGTAGCCACGATGTTTCTCCATGAATGCACTGGCCGTCTGGCCAGCCGTCCCGACCAGCTTACGTGGCAGAGGCGAAAGGCACTATCGGCCACAGGGTGATTCTGGGAAGGCAATCTGGATAGCCGCATCGGCAAAAGTGACTAGATGGCGCGGTGCGGGCCTAGCCTGGATGGCGGGTGTTTTACAAACCGGCGCATTTTTGGCACACTCGGCGCCTGGAGAAAAGGAACGGCATGCAGAACAGGCACGAAGCAGACGAGATCATCACCCGCGCGGCCCAGGCTGGCGATGTGGCAGCCATGCTGGCTTGCGATGCCTATGCCCAGGCGCACCCGGAGCGCGGCGAGGCCGTGCGCGCCGCCGTCGGCAAGGGGCAGTGCCAGGTGGCCATCCGGGCCGGTCAGGTGGCCGGCTATGTGCTCACGCACGACGACTTCTTCGGCCACGGTTTTGTTTCGCTGGCGGTGGTCGCGCCCGCGCACCAGCGCCGCGGCGTGGGATTGCGCCTGCTGGCGGCCGCCGCGCACGCGTGCACGACGGCCAAACTGTTTACGTCGACGAACCAGTCCAACGGCGCCGCGCAAGGGCTGTTCGCCAGCGCGGGCTTCGTGCGCAGCGGCCGGATCGACCATCTCGACGAGGGCGACCCTGAGCTGGTGTACGTCAAATTCCTGCCTTAGTCCCGTCTCATCCCGACGGCGTATGGTGCGGAAGGCCAAAGGCGGCTATGCTGTCGCCACGATCAATCAACGCCCACCACATCACGCATGGATTATCTGAGCCTCAAGCATTTTCACATGGGCTGCGCCGCCGCCAGCGGAGCGCTGTTCCTCTTGCGCGGCGCCTGGATGCTGCGCGCCTCGCCCGCCTTGCAGCAGCGCTGGGTAAAAATCCTGCCGCACCTGATCGACACGGCCCTGCTGGCCAGCGCCATCGGCCTGGCCGTGTGGAGCGGCCAGTCGCCGGGCAGCCAGCCGTGGCTGGCCGCCAAGCTGTGCGCGCTGCTGGCCTACATCGTGCTGGGCACCATCGCCCTGAAGCGGGGCAAGACGCCGGCCGTGCGCGGCGCCGCCTTCGCGGCAGCCGTGCTGGTATTCGCCTACATCGTCGCCGTGGCCGTTACCAAACAGGCATGGCCGCTGTAGCACCAGGTAAGCGCATCAGAAGAGGTAGCGCAGGGTGACGCTGGCATTGCGCGGCGCGCCCCAGTAGCCCTGGTTGTACATGCCAAGCTGGCTGTAGTAATGCTTGTCGAACAGATTGTTGACGTTCGCCTGCAGCGACAGCTGACGCGACAGCGCATATTTCACCATCAGGCCGGCCACCGCATAACCGCCTTGCTCCACGCGCTCGACACCGTTCGGTCCCGTGGCATCGCGGTAAGCGCCGCTCTGCCAGTTCACGCCGCCGCCCAGCGACAAGGCGCGCCAGCCGCCAGGCAACTGCCAGGTGGAAAACACGCGCGCCAGGGTCTGCGGCACATAGCTGTTCAGGCGCGCGCCCGTGTTGTCCTCGGCCGCCGCGTGCGACACGCTGGCCGAGACGTTCCAGTCCTTGGCCAGCTCGCCCGACACGTCCAGTTCCACGCCCTTGCTGGTGGTGCCCGAAGCCGCGTAGTACGCCTGCGTCAGGGAGTTGCCGACAAAATGGCCCGTGTCTTCCTGCGCCAGGCCATCCTGCGCGATGCGGAACACGGCCAGCGCCGCATTGAGTTTGCCGCCGAAATACTCGCCCTTCACGCCCGCCTCCGCATTCTTGCCCTGCACGGGGTCGAGATAGCGGCCGAACCGGTCCTGGTAGCCCTGCGGCTTGAAGATCTTGCTGTAGCTGGTGTACAGCGCGTGCTGCGCATCGATATCCCATACCAGCCCCGCGTACGGTGTGACGGCATGCTTGGCGTAGGCGTAGCCGCCACCCCAGTCATCGATATGATCAGCCTTGTAGCGGCTGTAGCGCGCGCCGACGATCAGCTTCAAGGGGTCGGCCAGCGAAAAGCGCGCCGTGCCATAGATGCCGCGCTGCTGCACCGTGTCGAGCAGCTTCCAGCGCGAGAAATTCGGGTCGTTCCAGTCCGGCTCCGGCGTCACGCCCTGCCATTGATGGAAATTGCCGTAGTCGACGCTGCCGCCGGCAATGCCGGGGTTGCTGGCGAACTGGTTGCTGCCCGAGACGCCGAACGCCAGGTCGTGCGTGCGGCCCAGCAGCTGCAGCGGCCCCTGCGCATAGGCGTCGACGCTGTCCTGGCGCCGCGTGCCCGAGTAAAAGCCGGCATAGCCCGTCACGCCCTGGCCCGTGGCCTTGTCCGGCCAGGTATTGGCGAAGAGTTCGGCCGCCGAATAATTGCCCCAGCCGTGATTCAGCATGGCCGTCAGGTTCCAGCCCTTGCCCAGCTCCTGCTCCAGGCGCAGGAAAGCCGTCTGGCTGGTGCTGAACCAGCGGCTCCAGGCGGTCGCCGTGGTGGTGGCGCGGGAAAACGTGGCCCGTTCGCCATCCGCATACCACAGCGGCAGGCCGCCGTACATGCCGCCGCGCGGGCGGTTATCCTGGTATTCATAGCCGGCGATCAGCACGCTGCCGGGCGCCAGATCCGCCTCGACGGTGGCATACGCCATGGCCTTCTTGCCATGATACAGATTCACATACGATTCGCTGTCCTGGTAGCTGGCCACGACTCTTGCGCGCACCTTGCCGTCGGCACTCAGGGGCGTGGACAGGTCGGCGCTGGCGCGCGCATTGTTCCAGGAACCCAGGCTCAGGGCCGCATTCCCGGCCAGCTGCCTCGATGACGCGCGCTTGCGCACCAGGTTGATGGTGGCGGACGGCTCGCCCGCGCCCGTCAGCAGGCCCGTGGCGCCGCGCACGATCTCGCCCCTGTCGTAGGCCGTCATGTCCAGGGTGCTGTCGCCCACGTTGAATGCATTGTCGACCGTGGTGGGTATGCCGTCATACTGGTAGCTGGCGATGGAAAAACCGCGCGCGAAGAACGAAGTGCGGTCGCTGTCGTAACGGTTGATGGCGATGCCGGCCGCGTTTTGCAGCACCTCTTCCACCGTTTGCAGGTTCTGGTCATCCATCTGCTGGCGCGTGAC
The DNA here is from genome assembly GCF_059421435.1 of Janthinobacterium sp. GW821-FHT03A03. Lineage (NCBI taxonomy): Bacteria > Pseudomonadati > Pseudomonadota > Betaproteobacteria > Burkholderiales > Oxalobacteraceae > Janthinobacterium > Janthinobacterium sp. GW821-FHT03A03. The sequence goes on from NZ_JBWKUZ010000004.1 coordinate 27,050, forward strand.
CACGCTGACGGCCTGCGGCGTCTCGCGCACGGACAGGCCCAGGCGCGTGGCCGAGCGCATGCTCTGCGTCGTGTACGCGCCGCTGCCTTCCGTCGCGCCGTTCGCATCAAAGCGGGCGCTGACCTTCATCTCGGGCATGGTCTGGCCGCCATCGGCCGCTGCCGCGTCGAGCACATAACCGCCATTGGCCTGCGGCACGGCGCGCAGGCCCGAGCCGGCGACGATGGCGCCCAGCGCTTCTGGCACGCTGTAGCTGCCCGCCAGGCCGGCGCTGCGCTTGCCCGCCAGCGCCGCGGCCTGATAGGAAATCATGGTGCCCGTCTGCTGGCCGAAGCGCACCAGCACCTGTTCCAGGGTGCCGGCCGGTATCTCCAGCGCGATGCGCGCCGCATTCGCGGCCTGGGCCGCTGGAGCCGAGATGAAAGCGCCGCTGGCGGCGAGCAGCCACAGGGCGTGGCTGACGGCCAGCGCCGCCACGCTGCGGCGGCAGGTACTGGAAGCGGAAGAAACGTGAATAAGTGTTGTGCTGGGCATGCGGACTGTTTTCCTGAAAGTGAATGAAGGGTTCACTTGCTATGTCACGCGAAAATCGCAAACCCCTCACTTTTCAGAAAATATTCATGCATGCTGCCGATGCGGCGTCACGCTCACCCAGAAGCGCGTGCTCTGGCGCACGTCGACGGGCAAGGTGCGCGTCAGCATGTCGAGCACCTGCCCCGTATCGGCCAGCGGGTAGATGCCTGACACGCGCAAGTGGGCGATGGCCGGATCGCAAGCCAGGCGCCCAGGGCGGTAGCGCGCCAGCTCGCCGATAAACTCCGCCAGCGGCATGTCGTGCGCCACCAGCATGCCGGCCGTCCACGCGTCTGCGCCGGCGGGCAAGGTCCGAATCGCGCCGATCTGCGCCGCCGTAAAGCTGGTTTGCCGGCCCGCCTGCAGCCTGCCCGCCGCATCGGGCGCATGTTCCAGTTGAATGACGACGGCACCGGCGAACACCCCCAGCTGCGTGCGGTCGCCTTCCATGCGGACGGCAAAGCGCGTGCCCACCGGTTGCAAGCGGCCTTGCGCCGTTTGCACGAAAAATGGCCGGCCGGCCGGGTCGCGCGCCGTAGTGACCATGATTTCGCCCTTCAGCAGCGTCACCAGGCGCTGGCCCGCGTCATAGCGCACGTCGATGCTGGACGCCGTATTGAGCGCGATGCGCGTGCCGTCATCCAGCACCACGTGGCGTAATTCTCCCGTGCCGGTACGGTAATCCGCGAACCAGAAACGCGCCTGTTCATCGCCGCCCGCCAGCCAGGCGCCGCCGCCCACGGCCAGCAACGCCAGCAGCTTGAGCGACTGCCGGCGCGCCGCATTCGCCTGCGCATGCGCGGGTTTGCGCGCCAGCGTGCCATGCGCCAGCGGCGCGGGCAAGGCACGCATGCGCGCCATGCAGCCTTCCACATGCTGCCAGGCTTGCTCATGTTCGGGGTCGCTGTCGCGCCAGGCGCGCCACGCGTGCTCCACTTCCGCCGTCGCGTCGCCGGCCTGCAGGCGGACCAGCCATTCCACCGCTTGCAGGCTGGCCGCTTCCGGCGTGAAGGCGCCCGTCACGATGCCGGATGCGCAAAGAAACACTGGTGCATGGCTTTGACCAGGTAGCGCTGCACGGTGGCCAGCGAGACATTCAGTGCCAGCGCGATGGCCGCCTGCGGCATGCCATCGAGCTGCGCCAACAGAAAGGCGCGGCGCACGGCAGGCGCCAGGCCATCGAGGCGGCGGTCGATGTCGAACAGGGCTTCGAGCAGGATCGCCTGCGCCTCGGGATCGGGCGCGTGCTGCGCCGGCAGGCTGGCCAGCGTTTCCAGGTAGGCCGCCTCCAGGTCGCGCCGGCGGTACAGATTGCCCAGCACACCCTTGGCCACCGTCGTCAGGAAGGCGCGCGGCTCGCGCGCGGCGATGCTTTCCTCGCGATTGAGCAGGCGCATGAAGGTGTCGTGCGCCACGTCGGCCGCATCAAAGGCGTTGCCCAGCTTGTGCCTGAGCCAGCCTTGCAGCCAGCGGTGGTGATCGTGATACAGGCTGCCCACCTCCTGGTGAACGCCGGGTTGGGCAGCCGACACGTCGCATACTCCCTGGTTCGCAAATAATAATGATTCGCATTCTATATCTATGCGGTGCTGCGGCGCAAGCGCCCGGCAAATGCCTGCCTGACGCGCTGCTTGCAAACGCTGCCATGATGATCGCGTCCGCCGGCGTAGCGCACGTTGCAAGTTCTGCAGAGCGCGCCCAGATACGCGGCAATGATAGTATTGGCAACACTTCAACACGCAGGCCTCCCTGGCCATGCATCCACACTATTGAAAGGCAACCATGCTGCTATCTGAACTGCTGACCAAGCTCACCTGCGGCGACCTGGAAGGCGAGGAACTCGACGAAGCCGTCACCGCCATCACTGCTGCGCCCTCCGCGCCACGCAACGAGTGGGTCGACAGCGATGCGCAAGCCTACACGGACGCGATCCTCTTGCACCTGGCCTGCTATACGGCGTCGAGCGACAAGCTCGATGAACTGCACGAACAGATACAGGACATATTCGACGAATTCCCCGACTTCCCGTACGAGATGCTCGAGGACAGCGGCGGCAGCGCGCTGCCCTATTTCGAATGGCTGGACACGGAACTGGCGCAGCGCGCCGTGGACGACGGCGGCTATGAGCTGATCCAGATCGACGGCAACGGCTCCGACGAAATGGATGCGCTGGTGGTGTACCGGCGCGATACAGACGACATCATCCAGGCGGCGGCATTGATGGGAGTGACGATAGTCCGGCCGCTCACTTACTATCGCGGCATTGAAGCGACGGTGGGCAAGCGGCCGTTCTGAGAGACCACGCCTATTGCACCGGCAAGGCGCTCACATCGACGGCGGGCGGCAGGCCCGTGGCCGGGCGCGTGAAGTTCTGGCTGGTCTTCACATAGTCGGCAAAGAAGCCGCCGTTATGCAGGTAGAACCTGCCGTTTTCCACGCCGCCCGCGTAATCCATGCGCTGCGCATTGGTGGCCGTGGCGTCGCCCGTGAAGCGCCCCGCCGTCACTTCCGACCAGGTGCCCGATGCACTCCTTGCCCACTGGTTGCCGAACTGGACGCGGCGCTCCGTGTAGCCCAGGGTATCGATGAAATTCTCGAGGAAGGAATGCACGCCCGTCAAATACGTGGAAATCGCCGGCCGCTTCCAGGTGGCGATGTAGCGCCACTTGCCCGTCTCGGGCGCGAAGAACCAGGCCGAGTAATCGCTGCCGCCATTGCCGTCGGGCCGCGCGCGCGTGATGAAACGGTACGTCGTGCCGGCAGCCCAGTTATACGACAGATAGGTCTGCCCGCCCGTGCCCTCGCCGCCGAACGCATTGTCGACCACGCCGGCGCCCTTGCTGACCAGGGTGGTCTTCGCGCCATTGTCGGCGTCCCACACGGAGAACAGTATCCAGCGCTCGCCGGGCGATTTCACCTGGATGCCCATGTAGCCCTGGCCAAAGCCGTTGGCCATGAAGTAGGAGCCGACGGCGTCCTGGCCCACGGGGATCGTCATCTCGTTATAAAAATACTCGGTATTGGCCGGTACCGCGTAGCCCATGTGCACGGACGGGCCGCGCCGCGACCAGTAGTAATTGGCGGGATCGTTGGCGTAATTGAGCGCGGCGTTCGCCGTCACCTTCAGCGCCGCAACGTCGCCAAACGTGGCCTTTGCGCGCGACAGTCCCTGCAAGTCCACCTTCACATAGCCGGCCGCCGCCACGTTCACCGTGCCCACGGCATAGGTCTTGCGCTCCTTGCCGGCCAGCTTGACGTCGAACGGCGTGCCGTTGATCTTCACGCGGATGGTGCTGTTGCCGCCGTCGGCCAGGCTGGCGTCGAGCGCCACCTGCACGGGGCCCGCCCCGGCCACGCGGAAGTAGGTGCTGGCGACGGCAGCGGGATTGCTCCAGCCGGACAGGCCGCGCTCGCTGATGACGGCGCCCTCATTCCCGCTCGTGATGAAGGCGTTGCCAGCCAGTTCCACGGTGGCGGACGTGGCGGGCGCGGCCACGCTGGCGGCCAGCAAGGCCGTATTGCCGTTGCCCGTGGCGGTGGCGCCGCCGCAGGCCGCCAGCAGCAAGGGCATGACGGGAAGGATGGCATGGAATAATGCACTTCTGTGTTTCATCGACGTCTCCTGGTGGTGAAGCTTTGCGACGGGCGAACACTGGCCTGCGCACCTGCGCCGCGGTTGAAAAACGCATGGGGATAGAAAAAACCCGCTACGGCAACTGGTGCGGTAGCGGGTCGTTAAGGCTTAGTACTTGCCGTCGAGGGCGAAGATCGGCTTGCGCGATTTCCACTGCCCGCCCGTGAAGTCCGGGAAATCCAGGGTCTGGAAGTTGGCGGCGATCGATTGCTCGGACAGGGGCGTGATGGCGCTCCACGTCACGGCGTCGTAGATATCGATCGGCATCGGCGCGTTGGCCTTCAATGCTTCGACAAAGGCGTGGATGACGAAGAAGTCCATGCCGCCGTGGCCCGCGCCTTCGGCTTGCGCCGCGTACTTGCGCCAAACGGGGTGGTCATACTTGTCCTGGTAGAGTTTGAAATCGTCCCACTGGTGCGGCTTGCTGACGCCTTCGATGTGGATGGAATTATTCAGGTCCATCCACAGGCCGTCCGTGCCTTGCACGCGGAAGCCCAGCGAGTACGGGCGCGGCAGGCTGGTATCGTGCTGCAGGATGATGGTTTCGCCGTTCTCGCAGGCCAGGGTGGTGGTGACGATATCGCCCAGCTTGAATTTCACCTTGGCGTTCGCATGCTGCGCGCCGCCCGGCTGCTTGACGATGTAGTCGTGCAAGCCGCGCGCCTTGCTGGCGAAGGCGTTGATGCGCGTAAAGCGGTTGCCGCGGTTGATGTTGGTGTACATGGCGCACGGGCCGATGCCGTGGCTCGGATACAGCTCGCCATTGCGCTCGACCGAGTGCTGCGTGCGCCAATGGGCTTCCGACCAGCCCTTCTCTCCGAATTCCACGCCGCCGCCGTACGGCTTGGCGGGATTGCCGCTGTTGAATTTGACGGCGCGCAGATCGTGCTGATAGCCGCCCTGCAGGTGCAGCAGTTCGCCGAACAGGCCGGCGCGCACCATCTGCAGCGCCGCCATCACGTCGCGGCGGTAGCACACGTTTTCCAGCAACATGTACGGCGTACCGGTCTTCAACTGGGTATTCAGGACATCCCAGTGGTCTTGCAGGGTGATGCCGGCCACCACTTCGCAGCCGACGGCGATTTTCGCCTGCATGGCGGCAATCGCCATCGGTGCGTGGAATTCCCACGGCGTGGCGATGATCACGCCATCGAGGCCGCCCGCGTCCAGCATGCGCTTGTAGGCTTTCTGGTCGCGGTCTTCGCCATACGTGCGCGGACGCGGCTTGCCGGCTTTTGCCACCTGGCCCAGCGCGTGTTTCAGCATGATCGGTTCGATATCGCACAGGGCCACCACTTCCACGTCGTCGCGGCGCACCAGTTCGGCCAGCAGCACCTGGCCGCGCATGCCCGTGCCGATCACGCCCAGGCGGACCTTGTCGCGGCCGGCCACAGGGGCGGCGTTGGCGTCGCCGGGCAGCAGTGCGCTGCCGGCCATGGCGCCACCGGCCAGCGCGGCGCTGGCGGAGAGGAAATTGCGTCGATTGATTTGTGTTGTCATTGGTCTCTACTCGCTTCCGTTGGTAATGATCGTCACCGGCCCGCCGCACGGCGGGCCGGCTGCAGTTTAATAGGTGTATTCAGCCGTAAAGCGCACGGAACGCGGCGCCGTGCGTCCATCGACCTGCAGGTAATTGCGGGAGATGGCGCCATGGTCTTCGCGCGTTTCGGTGTAACGGGTCACGGTCTGGCTGTTGAACACATTGAACACGTCCACTTTCAGGCTCAGGCCTTTGACGGCGCTGGGAGTATAGGCCACATTCATGTCCAGCTGGGCTTGCCATGGCAGGCGGCCCTGGCTGCCGCGCGGCGCCGGCTTGCCATTGCAATAGAAGTAGGAATCGCCGTAATTGTTCTCGAACTTCAGGTTATCGGGCAGCGCGCCGATGCAGTTGCGCGGCGCACCCGAGATCAGCGACAGGTTGGCGCCCACCATCACGTCCGGGATGAGCTGCATGAAGCCGTAGGCCTTGAAGGCGTGGCGGTGGTCGCCCGGCAGGTAGCCATACGCGTTGTACATCAATTCCTTGTGGTCGTCGCTCACCGTCAGGCCCACGTCGCCGCCGCCGATGCTGTCCGTCTGGCCTTCCATATTGCCCTTCAGGCCGGACAAGGTGTAGGTCAGCTTGCCGTACCAGCCATCCGTGTACGGGTGCTCGATGAACATGTTCAAGGCGCGGTAGGTGCGCGATGGCAGCGGGTTGCCCCACTCCGCCGCCGAAATATCCACTCGGCGCAGGCCCTTGCCATCGTCAAAGTCCACCATCAGGCTGTTGTCGCGGCCCGGGTTGATGATGGCGCACTGGAAGCCGCTCCAGTTGCCCGTATCGACGCCGTTGCGCGTGGCCCAGGCTTGCAGCGGACGCTCGTCGCAGGTGTCGTCGTTGGTGTCGTTCAGCTTGCGGTACAGGAAGCTGGCGCCCACCACCAGCTTCTTGCTCAGGGCGCGTTCGAAGCCCAGCGAGAATTCATCCTGCGACAGCGGCTTGAGGCCGACGGCCGTCACTTCGCGCGCATCGCGGCTCTGTCCATACGCGTTGTTGGCCGAATACGGCTTGCTGATGGCGTGCAGGCCCGTCGGCGCGCCCGTGACGGGATCGACGCCCGTGTAGGTGAACATCTCGCTGGTGGCCAGGAAGGGGCTGGCCATGTTGCTCGACAAATTCGACGGCACCGGCAAGTGGTAACGGCCGCCATTGGCGAAGAATTTCAGGGTGCCGTCGCCCAGGTAATCCCAGGTGGCGCCCACGCGCGGGGCGATCATGTTGCGCTGTGAAATGAAGGCCACGCCATCGGTGCTGTAGTTGGTGAACTGTTCGCGGCGCAGGCCCAGGTCCAGCAGCACCCGTTCCGTGACCTGGTAATGGTCCTGAATGTACTGCGCCGATTGCACGCTGGTCGGACGCGCCAGGTTGGCGTTCAATTCCTTGCTGACGTAATAGCCATCCTTGCCGTAGCCGTTGCCCTGTGCCGGCGTTTCAAAGGCGCCGTTGATCAGGAGCGTCGGATCCTTGACCTTCTCGTATCTCCAGCGGTATCCGCCGGCCAGGCTCAGGCCCACTTTCGATTCCACGTCGATGCGGTCGATGCCGCCGCGCAGCGAATGCTTGCCCAGCTTGTATTCCAGGTCCAGGCGCTTGGCCTTCTGGCGGTCTTCCGACGACGGGTCGACCAGAGTACCGGTCACCGTTTGCGGATTGGTGTACGTCAGGCCAGGCACCTGGGTCGATTCATTCGACGACGTTTGCGCCAGCAGCGGATTGTAGCCTTCCGGGGTACGGCGGTGCGAAGTGCGCGACTGCCCCATCATCGCCGTCACCGTCAGGTTATCCGTCAGGTAGCCCGTGTACTTGAAGATGTCGACATTCGCGCCCGGCGCGGCCGACGAGCCGCAGCAGTTGAAGGTGGTCTCGCTCCCGCCGCCAGGCACGTTGTTGCGTTTCAAGGTGGCATAGTCGAAACCATAGCTCTGGCTGTCCGTCGTCGTGCGGTCATACAGCTTGGTATATTCAAAGTGATGGTCGTCCGTCAGGTTGTAGTCCAGCTTGGCCATCATGCGGTCAACCTTGCTCTTGCTCTCGCGCCAGCCGTTCGGCAGCACCTTGTCGACCAGGTCGTCGCGCGCACCGGCGACGGCGCCGCCGTCCGTGCGCGTCTGTTCCAGCGCCACGAAGGCGAACAGCTTGTTCTTGATCAGCGGTCCGCTGCCGTACAGGCCGACGACCTTGCTGGTGCTGCCGTTATCGCGGTTCCAGTACTTCAAGGTGCCATCCGTCTTCGGATTGGCGCCCGTGTTCGGGTAATACCGGTTTTCCGTCGTGCCCTTCAGCGAGCGGGGGATGATGGAGACCTTGCCGCCGAATTCGACCTTGTTGCCGCCGCTCTTGGTGGTGATGTTGATCACGCCGCCCGTGGAGCGGCCGAATTCCGAACCATAGCCGCCCGACAGCACCTGCAGGTTGGAGATCGCGCCGAACGGCAGCTCCGACGCGCCCACCTGGGTCAGGAGGTTAGTGATGGGGAAGCCGTTGACGTAGAACGCATTTTCGGACTGGCCCGAGCCGCCGATCGATGGTGCATTGCCATACACGCTGTTGGTGCCGCGCGAAACGCCCGGCGTCAGCTGCACGATGGAGGCGACATCGTTACCGACTGGTAACGCCTTGAGCTCCTTGGCCGTGAAGATCACGCCATTGTTGGTGTTCGACACGTCGATCGGATTGCGCGACGCCTTCACCACGACGGTCTGTTCCTGGCCCACGGGGCCGGGCGCGCTGGCCGGGCCGAAGTTGGCTTCGGCGCCCGCGCCGATCAAGGCCTCGACTTCCTGCGTCGCTTCGACCGCACCGGCGCGCAGCACGCGCACCGCGTAGCGGCCCGGCGGCATGGAGTTGGCCACGTAGCGGCCCGACGCATCGGGCGTCAGGGTGCGCTGCACGCCCGTCGCCAGGTTTTCCAGCACCACGGTGGCGCCAGCCGGCGCACTCACTTCGCCGAAGATGGTACTGGTGGCGTTCGACTGTGCCCAGGCCTGGCCTGGCACGCCGGCCGCCAGGGCGATGACGATGGCGGCGGCGCGGCTGATGTCGCGCAATTTGAGTCGTGTGCTATGCATGGGTGTCTCCATCTATTCGAGGGTTATCGGCGCCTTCCCTCGCTCCGTGACGAAGCCGTGGGGCGCCATTTTTATGGTGATCGTCGGAAGGCGGAGCCAGGCAGTTGCACCTTCCGGGAAACCAGTCCGTATCGGCTGATTTTCGTTTTCTTGGAAATACTTTAAAAAGAAAAATAACTACCGTCAATGAAAAGAAAGTAATAACGCAAATTTATCTCTAAAATGAGCAAATAAATGCGATTTATCTTTCGTTTTAATGAGTTTCTCCGCAGATAACTTTCGTTATCGTGGTGTAGCAGATACACGCGCACACAAGGAGACCGTCGGGAAGGCACAAATCGCGCAGTGACGGGGAGAGAAAAACGCGAAAGACGACAGGACAATCGCCCATAACTTACGTTTATCTTTCGTATTGCGCATTTCGGAATGTTGTCTTTTTCTTTTCATCGCAATACCCCGGCCCGCAGGCAGGCCGGGGCGGCATCAGGTGTTAAAAGAACTTGTAGCTGGCCGACAGGGCAAACTGGCGGCCGAACAGGTCCTGGCTATGGTTGTAGCCTTCCCAGCCGTTCGGGTCGTAGTACGGCTGCTTGTTGAACGCGTTCTTCACGTTCAGGCCCACGTCGAAGTTCTTGAACGGCTTCCAGCTGAAGGCCAGGTTGACCGTCGTGTACGACGGCGCACCCTTGCACTGCCCCGCTGGCAGGGACACGGAAGCGGCAGTGCAGTTTTCCGGCGTGTTGTCCTTGTCCCACGGACCGTAGGCCCAGCGCGTCTTGCCCGAATAGTTGATGAACACGCTGCTGACGAAGTTGCGGTAGCTCCAGTCGGCGTTGACTGTCGCGCGGTAGCGCGGCGAATCGTAGTAGCCGACGGTATTGCCCTTGATATCGCTGCCGTCTTCGCTGTCATGGGTGTCGCGCTTGCGGATGGTGGCGGCGATGCCGGTACTCAGCTTGCCCCAGTCGCCGAGCGAAAAGCGCGTGCGCGCGTCGATGTCCACGCCGTCCATCAGAGTGCGGCCGCGGTTCGAGTACGAGTTGATCAAGCCGCCCAGGTTGCCCACCGAGTAGCCCGGCACGCCGCCCGCGCACACGCCCGCGTTGGCTGGATTGGCGCACATGGCAGCCACCGCCGCCATATTGCCCCGGTCCGTGTCCGTCAAGTCGTTGCGGATGGCGCTCGACGTGCCGGCCAGGGTCGGGCCGTATTTGCCCACCAGTTCCGTAAACAGCTCGTTGAAGTCCTGGCGCACGATTTCGTCGCGGCGGTTGATGAACCAGTAGTCGATCGAGATGCTCACGTCCTTGGCCGGCTGCAGCACCAGGCCCACGGTCGAAATCTTGGCCTTTTCCGGGCGCAGGTTCTGGTTCGGCGGCGTCAGGCCGCCCACAGTCGTGGAGCAGTTCGAATTGAGCAGGCTCTTGCCCAGGTCCGCATCCGTCGCCACTTTGGACTTCATCAGGGCGCGCGCCATGGCATTCGTTTCATCGCAGCGCACCGTGTCGCGGATGCCGCCCACCTGCGCAAACACGCCGCCCGAACCCGATTCAGCCAGGTTCGGCGCGCGGAAGCCTTCCGAATACGTCCCGCGCAGCATCAGGTCGGGCCGCGCGCGCCAGATCACGCCCAGCTTGGGCGCCAGGTTGGCCGAAAAATGCGGGTATTTGTCCAGGCGCGCGGCCGCATTGACTTCCAGGGTGTCGCTGAGCGGCAGCACCACTTCGCCAAACACGGCCGCGATGGTGCGCTTGCCATCGAACCAGGAACCGCCCTGCTGCGTGATCAGGCCATTGGCCGCATCCGCGTTGCCGGGCGTGAGAAAACTCTCGCGCATGACGTTGGTGCCCACGGCGGCGCGCACTTCGCGCTCGCCCAGCTTGAACAGCGTGCCTTCCAGCTTGGCGTCCCACGTCATCAGCTTGGTCCACGATTCAATGGCGAAGGTCGGGTAGGCGGCGCGCAGCAGCGCCGCATTGGCCTCGCTGATTTCGCCGAACTTGTAGGCGGGATTGTCCGCGATATACGTGCGGCCGCTGACGGGATCTTTCGTGAACGGGCCGAACGCCTGCTTGAAGCCATTGATGTTCAGGTTGGCCGTCTGGAACAGGGTGGAATGGCTGCCCGCCACGCTGAGCGCCGTTTCAAAATCCCAGCCGCCGCCGATGCCGCCGCGCAGGCCGACGAGCGCGCGGTAGTTTTCATCGACGTTCTTCTGGCCGAAATGGCCCGTGGCATCCTGCAGCAGGTAGTTCAGGCCCGCCGCGCCGCCCATCTTGGCCACCATGTCGGCATCGAGCTTGCCCTTCAGGTAGACGTTATTCGGGCTCAGGAAAGGCGTGGCGAAGGTGTTCAGGGTGGTGCCCGTGTTGCGCGCAAACCAGTTGTTCGTGCTGCCGCTGTTGAAGCTGGAGGGGCCATTCTCGCCGCGCATCTTGATGTGGGTGTAGGCGCCTTCCGCGAACGCTTCCATGTCGCCGCCCAGCTTCAGCCGGCCGCTCAGGTAAGCCGTGGCGCGCTCCGAGGTGGGGCCCGTGTCGAGCTGGTTGGGCAGCGCATTCCACACGCAGCGCGTGCCCGACGCCTCGCTGATGCTGGTGTTGCAGCCTGGCGCGGCGCGCTGGGTGCGCGCATTGTTGTTGGCCTTGTCGAAGACAAAGAAGGTCCCCGGGTTCATTACGCCCGGCTCGCTGCCCACGCCCACGCGCATGTTGGGGATGAAATTCGGATTATTCACATAAAAATATGATGGGCGCTTCTGCCAGGTATCGGCCAGCGCGATGCGGTCGCGCTGGTAGACGTTGACGGAACCATAGATGTTGTAGCCGTCGCTGGCCATGTCGCCGACGCCATACAGCACGCTGGCCTGGCGTTCGCCATAGGCTTTCACGCTGGGCGAAAACTCGCCGTTGGCGCGCGCCTCCAGCCCTTGATACGACTTCTTGGTGATCACGTTGATGACGCCGGCCACGGCATCGGAGCCATACACGGCCGACGCGCCGTCCGTCAGGATTTCCATGCGCTCGATGGCGGCGGCCGGGATGGCGTCGATATTGACGAACATGGTCTGGAAACCGGCCGGCGCGCCGTAGAACGACAGGCGGCGGCCATTGAGCAGCACCAGGGTGCCCTGCGCACCCATGCCGCGCAGGTTCGCCTGCGAACCGCCGTCCGACCCCGTGAACATCGAGCGGAAATCCTGCTGCGCCGGACGGGCCGCAGGCAGGTTGTCGAGCACCTGCAGCAAGGTGAGCGCGCCCATGTTTTCGATCTGCTTGGCGTTGATCACCTGCACGGGCGACGCCGTTTCCGCGTTGATGCGCTTCAGGCTGGAACCCGTCACTTCGACGCGCGCCAGTTTGTCCTCTTCCGCTGCCAGCGCCGTCGACGCCAGCCCTACCGCCACCATGGCGGCCATCAGTTTTTTCAAGTGCATTCCCATCTCCCTTTTATAAGTGATTTGTTTTCGTCAGGCTGCAAGAGCCCCTCCCCGGTCCGAAGAGGGGCTCCTTGTTAGTGAAATGATTGAAGTAGTTAGCGCGGCTTGACAGTCGCGCCTTGCGTGCCGGTCAAGATGGCGTTGGCCCAGTTGCCGCACACCTGGGCCGGTCGGGCGCCGCGCGCGCCCAGGGTGCGCAAACTGAGCTGGCTCAGGCCGCGCACGTCGATTTCGGGCTTGACCACCCCGGGAGCCGTGACCAGCCCGCTGTCGTACAGCAGCCGCTCGCCGCTCCAGACCTGGAATTGCAAGCCGCCCGCGCCGCGGCAGCTGTCGTCCACGCCCAGGTCGGCGCGCAGCAGATTCCAGTTGCCCGCCAGCTGCAGGTCGATGCGGCTGGCTGGCCCCACGCCGAGGCCCTTGCGGAACCACAGCCCGTTCATGCGCATCTCGGCGGCCTTGCCGGCCGGCCGGTCTTTCGCGACAGCCTTCGGCAGCGCCAGGTCCGACAGATAGCGCTGTACCTCCTCGCCATCGGCCACGCGGTGCTCAAGCACGCGGAATGCGGACAAGGTGACGGGCGCCACGTCGGTCGCCAGCGCCGCGTCGAACGCGCGCGCCACAGGCCCGGCCTGCGCCGCCGTGACCATCGGATCGGTGGACGCGGCGCCGTCGCCTTCCGGATTTTGCGTGCTCATGACGCGGAAGCGCAGCAAGCGCCCGGCCGTGGCGGGGAAATTGATCGTCTGTACGCCCTGTTCCAGCTTGAGGGTGCCGCGCGCAAGCGCCGCGCCCCAGTCGCCGTTGTTGTCGCCGATGTAGATTTCGTAGTCTCGCACCTGGCCATGCTTCCAGTGCTGATCGTTGCGCGGCGCCAGTTCGATGCCATCGACCAGGCGCCGCTCCGTAAAGCCGATCACCCATTCGTGCGGCCCGCTTTTCACGGACGGGCTGCGCACGGTGCGGAACCACGTCTCCGGCTTGCCATCGAAGGCGTTTTCCAGCGGGTAGCCGCTTTCTTCCGCAGGACGCGCCACCACCTGCATGGCGTCGGCCGGCAAGGCGCGGCCCGGCACGGGGGCGGCGGGGAAGTCGGCATCGATACGCGCCACGGCCAGCGCGCCGGCCACCTGCAAGGTCAAGGGCTGGCGGATATCCTGCGCCGCCACTTTCACGTGCACGGTGCCTTGCCTGTCTGCCGCGTCGAAATACCAGCCTTCGGGCGCCTTGTCGTAGGCGGCGCGGTCGGAGGAGGTCGCGATCACGCGCTCGCCCGCCTTGACGGCGGCCGGGCGCTGGCCCGCCAGCATGCGTAGCGCATAGCCGCGGCGCGCTTCCTGGCCCTGGTAGTTGCCATCGACGGCGCCGATGTCCACGCGCACGTCGCCGCCCGCCTGGCGCATGCGGATGACTTGCTGGCTGAAGGCGCCGCCCTGGTACTGGCGCGTGTTGCCATCGTCTTCATACAAGGTATATTCAGACTCGCCGTGCGGGTAGATGTCGAGCGTGAGCTGGTCCTTCGGCTTCTGGCCGTCGTACAGCATTTCCGGATACATGGGCAGGATGGCACCGGCGCGCACGAACACGGGCAGCTTGTCCAGGGTGACCTGCAGATCGAGGTCGCGCCCCTTCGCGTCCGCCGTGGCCTGGCGGCCATCCCAGTAGTCGTACCACGTGCCCTGCGGCAGGTGGATGCCCTTGCGCCAGCCGCCGCTGACGGCCTGGCTGCGGTAGACGGGCGCCACCAGCACGTCGCGACCCAGCAGGAACTGGTATTTGTAGGCTTCCGTATAGGCGACCGGGTCTTGCGGGTAATCCCACATCAAGCCGCGCACCAGCGGCGCGCCCGATTGCTCCGCTTCGCGCACCAGCGTATACATATACGGCGTCAAACGCATCTTGAGTTTCAAATAGCGGCGGTTGATGTCGCGGTATGGCTCATCGAACCACCACGGGTGCTTGCGCTCGGCCGCGGCCCAGCCGGACATGCCCATCAGGACGGGCGTAAAGCTTTTCCACTGCAAGTCGCGCAGATAGGTTTCCGGGCTGCCGCCGAAGATGGCGTCCACGTCGCCGGACGCATACGCCTGGCCGGACAGGCCCGAGCCGATCAGGGTCGGAATGTGCCAGCGGATGTAGTCCCAGCTGGCGCTCTGGTCGCCCGTCCACGCCACGGCGTAGCGCTGGATGCCGGCCCAGCCCATCACCGTCCACAGGAAGGGGCGGCTGTCGGAGTTGTTCAGGATGCCGTCATAGGCCGACTTGTTCGCGTCCATGGCAAACTGATAGCCCTTGCCCGTCCACGCCACGTCCAGCTTTTGCACGCGGCTGCCCGCCTGGCCCACTTCCCAGGCGATCTTGTCGACGCCGTTTTCCGTCCACAGGCCCGTGCGGAAGCCGTAGCCTGCCAGCCCCTTCACCGTTTCCGGCAAATTCGTGTAGCCGCAGCCGTAGCCGTCGTTGGGCAGGATCCAGCCGCCCGGCATGTCGTGTTCGCGGTACTGGCGCGCCACGCTTTGCACCACGTCCGGCGTCTTGCCCGTGGGGCCGTCCGTCCAGCCCTTCGGCACGGAGCCGGGTTTCTTCACGTTGTCGCCATCGTTGTAGCAATCGGCGTCGCCGTATTCCAGCGCCCAGCGCGGCAGCATGCGCGCGCGGCCCGTCAAGTCCGTATAGCGGGCGACGACGTCGCGCAGGTCCTTGCCGACGAAGAAATACGCGTCGAAGCGCCCTTCCGCGTGCTGCAGCGAGATCTGCTGGCTGTCGCGCAAGTCGTAATTACCATCGGACCAGGTATTGCGCAGCATGCCCCAGCCCCGTGAACTCATCAAAAATGGCGCGGGATTCGGGCGGTCGCCTTCTTCCCAGCCACCCGAATACGACACGGGCACCTGCTTGCCCCTGAATTCGAAGCGCCCATTCTGCTGGCCGCCGCCGAAATAGCGCTCGCCCGGCAAACTGGAAAGCACCTGCACGCCCTGCTTGTCGTCGAGCGACAGCGGCTGCACTTCGCGCCACAGGGGCGCCGTGTCCCCCTTGCGGAACAGGGTAAAGCGCAAGGGTTTGCGGTCGATGCGCAGGCTCAGGGCTTCGGTGCTGATCACGATATGGCCGGGCTGCTCATCGATCTGGTACGCCACCTGCGCGGCAGGCTGGCCGACGACGATGGGCGCGGCCTTGTCGCCCGGGCCCGTCAAGCCGCCCTTGCCGCCCGCCTGGATGCGCAGCACGTCCGCCTGGGGCAGGCTGATACGCAGCTGCATGCCCGTATCGCTGCGCACATCCCAGCCCAGCACCTCGCCCTTGGCCACATCGGCCGCGTGCACGGCGGAGAGAGTCTGCAAATTGCCGATAGGCGCGGCTTGCAGGCCCGGCGCGACCAGGGTGCCGAGGGCGGCGAGGACACAGGCGGCAAGCACGCGGCGGGGAAGCGGGAGAGGTTTCATCTGATGGCTTTCAAAAAAGTCGATGCGATGGAAATACTTTAAGAAGAAAAATAAATATCGTCAATCAAAAGAAAGTTATGACGTCAATTTATTAATAAAATGCCCAAAATTGGCACATTTTTCTTACGTTTTGCCAAAATCCCACAAAACACACTTTCGTTATCGTGGCATTTCAGCGACAGGCCGCAGCGCCAGCCCGTTCATGCGGCAGCGCAGCATGGTGCAAGCACCATAAAGCGGCATTGTTTCGCAAGCGACCAGACAATTTACTTTCGTTTTGCTTTCGTATTTGACTTTTCGAAATTTAGTATTTATGCTTTACCACAACAAACACTTTACTGACCTCACATGACTACCCTTCTTCAGCGTGACATTCAAACCTGGCGCGACATCGGCGGCCTGCACACGGCCGAGGAAATCGCCCACCAGCCGGCCATCTGGCGCGCACTGGCCGGCATTTTGCGCAAGGAGCAAGCCAGCCTGGCCGCCTTCCTCGGCGACGCGCTGTCCCATCCGCAGCAGCGCGTCATCCTGACGGGCGCCGGCAGCTCGGCGTATGTGGGCGAAATCGTCGTCGACACCCTGAACGCGGCCTGGCCCGCGCAGATCCGCGCCATCGCCACCACGACTTTGCTGACCCACCATGAGCTGTACCTGGAGGCGGATGCACCCACCCTGCTCGTCTCGTTTGCCCGCAGCGGCGACAGCCCGGAAAGCCTGGCGGCCGTGGAGCTGCTGCGCCAGGTCGTGCCCGGCGCGCGCTTCCTGAACATCACCTGCAACGCCGATGGCAAGCTGGCGCGCCAGGGCGCCAACGACGACCATACCTATAACCTGTTGATGCCGGAAGGCAGCTGCGACCGGGGCTTCGCCATGACCAGCAGCTTTAGCAGCATGCTGCTGGCGGCCCTGTCGGTACTGGGCAAGGACGTCGACGTGGCGCGCCTCGAGACCCTGGCGCAGCTGGGCGAAGACGCCCTGCGCGACTGGTCGCCCCCCGTGGCGGAGCTGGGCTCGCAGCCGGTGCAGCGCGTCGTCTACCTGGGCAGCGGCCCGCTGGAAGCGCTGGCCAAGGAAGCGGCATTAAAAATCCTCGAGTTGACGGGCGGGCGCGTGATGGCCATGGCGAATACGCCGCTCGGCTTCCGCCATGGCCCGAAATCGGCAGTCACCACGGAGTCCTTGGTGATCCTGCTGCGCAGCAGCAAGCCATTGGCGCGCCAGTACGAAGACGACTTACTGCAGGAACTGCAGCGCGACAGCGTGGCGCAGACGTGCCTGACGGTGGGCATCGGCGGCGACTTATCTGCCAACTTGGCGGCCGACGCCGCGGCCTGGCCCGACGCCTGGCTGGCCCCGCTGTGGCTGCTGATGGCGCAGCAATATGCGCTGCACCAGTCAGCGCTGCTGCAACTGCGCCCCGACAATCCATTCGCCGGCGGCATCGTCAACCGTGTCGTGCAGGGCGTCACCATCTATGGCCATGACCAATTCTAATTCCATCCAGGGCTTTCACGGCATCGACATCGGCGGCAGCAAGATGGAGCTGGTCGCCTTTGCCGACCGCGACGGCGCATTGACCGAGGTGTTCCGCGAGCGCGTGGCCACGCCGGGCGACGATTTTAGCGCCTTCGTGCAGGCCATCGTCGACCTGGTGGCCCATGGCGATGCCGCCCTCGGCACGACGGCGCCCGTCGGCATCGGCTTGCCTGGCGTGATCGACAGCGCCACGGGCCGGCAGCTCAGTTCCAATGTGCCGGCGCTGAACGGCCGCCTGGTGGCGCAGACGCTGCAGCAAACCTTGCAGCGCCCCGTCGCCATCGGCAACGATTGCCAGTGCTTCGCCCTGTCCGAAGCGCAGGGCGGCGCGGCCGAGAATGCCGCCAGCATGTTCGGCGCCATCCTCGGCACGGGCGCCGGCGGCGGCTACTGCGTGGGCGGCCAGCTGCTGCGCGGCTTGAACGGCGTGGCCGGCGAATGGGGCCACTGGAGCCTGCCCGCCACCCTGCTGGCGCAGCATGGCCTGATCGATTACGCCTGCCCGTGCGGCAAGGCGGGCTGCCTGGAACGCTACGTCTCCGGCCCCGCCATGAGTAAACTCCACGCGCATTTCGGCGGCGACGGCGCCGAGCCGCTGGCCATCGTGGCACGCGCCAACATGGGCGACGCCGTGGCCGAACGCACGGTGGCCGTGCACCTCGACGTGCTGGGCCACGCGCTGGCCGGCCTGGTGCTGGCCTACGACCCGCACGTCATCGTGCTCGGCGGCGGCCTGTCCAAATTGCCGCACCTGTACGACAAGCTGCCGGCCGCCATCAAACGCCACCTGTTCCCCGGCGTGCACGTGCCGCCCATCCTGCCGCCCCGCTTTGGCGACGCCGGCGGCGCGCGCGGCGCGGCCCTTTTGATACGACAACATATAAAGGCGTCAACATGATGAAGCAAGCGGAAAACCCGAGTTTTACCCTGTCGCCCATCCAGCAAGTGATCAAGGCGCACCGCCGCGGCGAGCGCGTGGGCCTGTACGCCGTCTGCTGCAGCCACCCGAGCGTGCTGCGCGCCGCCATGCGCGTGGCCAGCGAGTACGACACCGTGCTGCTGGTCGAAGCGACCTCGAACCAGGTCGACCAGTTCGGCGGCTACACGGGCATGACACCACACGTTTTCCGCGACACCATGCTGGCACTGGCCCGGGAACAGGGTTTCCCGACCGAGCGCCTGGTGCTGGGCGGCGACCATCTGGGTCCGAACGCCTGGCAGCAGCTCGACGCGGCCACCGCCATGGCCCACGCCGAGACCCTGATCGCCGCGTATGCGTCGGCCGGCTTCCATAAAATCCACCTCGATTGCAGCATGCGCTGTGCCGATGATCCCCTGCAGCTCGACGATGAAACCGTGGCCGCCCGTTCGGCGCGCCTGTGCATCGTCGCCGAAACGGCGGCCGCCGCCGCCGGCTTCGCCCCGCCCGTCTACGTGATCGGCACGGAAGTGCCGGTTCCCGGCGGCGAAGCGTCCTTGGCGCAGGCCGGCGCCGTCACCAGCCCGCAGGCCGCGCGCCGCACGCTGGACGTGCACCGCCGCGCCTTCCTGGACAACGAGCTGCACGGCGCCTGGCGCCGCGTCATCGCCATGGTGGTGCAGCCTGGCGTCGATTTCGACCAGAGCAGCATCCAGCATTACGATGCGCAGGCCGCCGCCGAGCTGTCGGCCTTTGTCGCCGAGCAGCCCGGCCTCGTGTTCGAAGCCCATTCCACCGACTACCAGCGCGAATCGGCCCTGCACGCCATGGTGCGCGACCATTTCGCCATCCTGAAAGTGGGTCCGGCCGCCACCTTCGCCTTGCGCGAAGCGCTGTATGCGCTGTGCCAGATCGAGCAGGAGCTGCTGCCGGCGCACGCCACCTCGCAGCTGATGCAGGTGCTCGACGACGTGATGGTGGCCAAGCCGAAGAACTGGATCAAGCATTACCTGGGCACGCCGCAAGAACAGCGATTGATGCGCCGCTACGGCTTGAGCGACCGCTGCCGCTACTACTGGGGCGAGCCGGAAGTGGCGGCCGCCGTCGGCAAGCTGCTGGCCAACCTCGACGCCGTGGCGATTCCGCTGCCGCTGCTGAGCCAGCACTTGCCGGAACAGTACCTGGCCGTGGTGCAGGGCGGCCTGCCGGCGCAGGCGCCGGCCTTGATCGAGCACAAGATCGGCAGCCTGCTGGCGCAATATGCGCGCGCCTGCAACCGCAATGCGGCGCTGCCCGTCATTGCCGAAGCGGCAATCTGTTAAGCTCGGTATTTTCACTTTTACCGAGCCCGCCACCATGCGAAATACCAGCCAACGCCGTGAATCCATCCTCCAAATGCTTGCCCAGCAGGGCTCGGTGCAAGTGACCGATCTGGTGGAAAAGCTCGGCGTGTCCGCGGTCACCATCCGCAGCGACTTGAATGCGCTGGAAGCGCAAGGCATGGCCACGCGCAGCCACGGCGGCGCGACCCTGACGCGCACGCCGCCGCCCGAACACACGATACGCCAGAAGGACGCCATCAACCACGAGCAGAAGGAGCGCATCGGCGCCTATGCGGCGCGGCTGGTGGAACCGGGCGACAACATCATCATCGACTCGGGCACCACCACCATCTCGCTGGCGCGCCATCTGCGCGACGCGACCGGCGTGACGGTGGCCACGAATGGCCTCAACATCGCCTGGGAGCTGGCCGACGCGCCCGGCGTGGACCTGATCCTCACGGGCGGCCTGCTGCGCAAGCAGTCGCTGTCGATCCAGGGCAGCCAGGCCGAAACCTGCTTGCAGGCCTACAGTTTCGACAAGCTGTTTCTGGGCGTGGACGGCTTCGACCTGCAGTTTGGCGTCACTACCCACCATGAAGCGGAAGCGAGCCTGAACCACAAGATGGTGGAACGGGCGAAGAAAATCATCGTCCTCACGGACGCCTCCAAGTTCGGCCGCGTCAGCCTGCACCGCATCGTGCAGCTGGACCGCGTCGATACCGTCATCACCGATGCCAGCATCAGCCAGGAGTACCGCGAAGGGCTGCACAAGTTGGGCATCGAACTTTTTATAGCGGAATAACACATGCTGAGCGGCAGAATCCTTACCCCATCTGGCTGGATCACGGGCACCATCACTTTTGACCAGCGCATCGTCCAGATACAGGAAGACCCCGCCGCCGACAGCGCGCTGACCATCCTGCCCGGCTTCATCGACCTGCACGTGCACGGCGCGGCCGGCGTCGATATCATGGAAGGCGCAAACGCGGGCGCCAGCGTGGCGCAGGTGCATGCGCGCCACGGCACCACGGCCCTGCTGGGCACCACCCTGACGGCCAAGGAACCGTCGATCGTGCGCGCCCTGCAAGGCCTGGCCGGCGTCATCGCCGAACGCCCCTCCAACGGCGCGCGCATGCTGGGCGTGCACCTGGAAGGGCCGTTTTTAAATTTGCACCGCCTGGGCGCGCAGCCGCCCGACGTGGTGCAGGCCAGCCTGGCGCTGGTGCAGCGCTTCCACGCCATCGCGCCCATCAAGGTGCTGACCATGGCGCCGGAAATCGCCGGCCACCTGGAACTGATCCCGCAACTGGCGGCCATGGGCATCCGCGTGCAGATCGGCCACAGCGCCGGCACGTATGACGAAGGCGTGGCGGCGCTGCAGGCCGGCGTCTCGGGCTTTACCCACCTGTACAACGGCATGACGGGCATGACGCACTACGACCCCGGCATGGTGGGCGCGGCGCTGGCGCATGCCGAATACGCGGAAATCATCCCCGACCTGCAGCATGTGGCCAAGGGCGCCCTGCGCGCGGCCCTGCGCGCCATCCCCCGCCTGTACGGCGTGACGGACGCCACCTCGGCCACCGGCATGCCAGATGGCGAATACGGCCTGGGCACGCAGCGCGTCTACAAATGCATGGGCTGCGTGCGCCTGGCCACGGGCTCGCTGGCCGGCAGCGTGCTGACCATGGACCAGGCGCTGCGCAATTTCGTCGACCTGGGCCTGGACCTGGCCGACGCCTCGAACCGCCTCTCGCTGTACCCCGCCGATTACCTGGGCGAATCCGAACGGGGCCGCCTGGCGCCCGGCGCCTGGGCCGATATCGTCGTCCTCGATTCCCGGTTACAGCCGGTGTCCGTCTTCGTCGAAGGCGCGGCCATCGATCTTTCCACCCGCTAGACCCCTACCACCCACCTCAACCCCGTCCCGGAGTTACCATGCACGACACGTCACACAAGGCCCCCGTGTGGGCCATGCGCTACCTGCTATTTATTGCCGGCATGGGGGGATTGCTGTATGGCATAGACATCGGCATCATCGCCGGCGCCCTGCCCTACCTGGAATCGACGGCCTCGGTGGCGTGGAAACTGACGGCCCAGCAGCTGAGCTTCATCGTCGCCGCCGTGCTGCTGGGCTCGGTACTCTCGTCGCTGTTCGCCGGTGCCCTGGCCGACCTGCTGGGCCGGCGCTGGCTGATGTTCCTGGCCGGCGCCCTGTTCAGCGCCAGCATCCCGCTGATCGCGCTGGCCGACGGCTACACGCCGCTGCTGCTGGGACGCCTGCTGCAAGGCATCAGCGGCGGCCTGATCGGCGTCGTCGTGCCCCTGTACCTGGCCGAATGCCTGCCCGCGCAGCAGCGAGGACGCGGTGCCGCCCTGTTCCAGCTGCTGCTGACCATCGGCCTGGTGGCGGCCGCCCTGATCGGCCTGCTGCAGGCGCAGACGGTGGAAACGGCCACGCAGGCGGCGCAAGCGCTGCCGGAAGCAGACCGCATCGCCGCCATCTTCACGGCCAAGGATCACGCCTGGCGCAGCATCTTCTGGGTCTGCCTGACGCCAGGCCTCGTATTTACCATCGGCGCCCTGCTGCTGGCCGAATCGCCGCGCTGGCTGGTCCGCCGCGGCCGCATCGAACAGGCGCGCCAGTCGCTGCTGCGCACGCGCCTGCCCGCCGCCGCCGAGCTGGAGCTGCGCGAAATGCTCGATACGCCCGAGAACGCGGCCAAGGCCAGCGGCAAGGCGAAAGACCCGCTGCTGAGCCGCCGCTACGTGCTGCCCTTCCTGCTTGCGTGCCTGATCCTCGCCTGCACCCAGGCGACGGGCATCAATTCCATCCTCGCCTATGTCGTCAATATCTTGAACCAGGCGGGCCTGTCGGGCGCCTCGGCGAATATGGCAGATGTACTTTTAAAGGTACTTAACGCCGTGATGACGGTGGTGGCCGTGCTGCTGGTCGACCGCAAGGGCCGCAAGTTCCTGCTGATGCTGGGCACGGGCGGCATCATCGTCTCGCTGCTGGCGGCCGGCCTGCTGTTCCGCGGCGCGGAAGCCCACCTGGCCGACGTGCGCCCCGCCATCGCCGCCCAGGCGCACAACGACGGCCTGGCCGTCCACCTCGATGCACCGGCCCTGCAGGCCCTGGGCGCGGCCGCCGACGGCACGCCGCAGCAGCTGACCATCGCCTACGCCTACGGCCCCTTCACCAACGTAAAAAGCCTGCGCAGCGACGATCCCGTGCTGCGCCAGGTGACGATCGCCCGCGAAGACGCCGTGCAGGCCGACAGCGTGATCGGCGTATTCTTCCGCAAGCTGCACCTGAACCCGTTCGCCGACCCGGCCGCCGGGCGCGAGGCGCCGCTGCGCATCGAGAAGGCCAGCCTGGGTCCCGTGCCTTCTGCCACGCATGGCTGGCTGGTGGCCGTCGCCATCTGCGTGTTCGTCTCCAGCTTTGCCGTGGGACCGGGCGTGTGCGTGTGGCTGGCCCTGTCGGAGCTGATGCCGACGCGTATCCGTTCGAACGGCATGAGCATCGCCCTGCTGGTGAACCAGTTCGTCTCGACGGTGATCGCCGCCATCTTCCTGCCCACCGTGGGCTTGCATGGCTATTCGACCCTGTTCTTCTTCGGCGCCGGCTGCACCGTGCTGTATTTCCTGGCCGCAGCAATTTTGCTCCCCGAAACGAAGGGCAAGACCCTGGAAGAGATCGAAGCGCACTTTTCCAGGTAACCAACTGTAGCACTCTCCTTTCCAGCCCCGGACCACCATCCGGGGCTGTTTTTTTGCCTGTCAGGCAAGTTTACAACGCTGGTGCGCACGGCACCGTACGGTTTTCCTTCTGGAATCATGGGCGCGTGGGCTAGAATCTGGCTGCGTCGTGCTACTCACGAGGCGGCAATGGCGCCATGACAAAAAACCACCAGGAGACACAGTGAGCTTATTTAGAACCAAGAATTTGGATGATATGATTGCCCACAGCAAGAAGCCGGGAGGACTGGCCAAGGTGCTGGGGCCCTTCGACCTGGTGCTCATGGGCATAGGCGCCATCGTCGGCACCGGTATTTTCGTGCTCACCGGCACAGGCGCCCTGACGGCCGGCCCGGCCCTGTCGCTGTCCTTCGTCGTGGCGGCCGTCGCCTGCTGCTTCGCCGCCCTCTGCTATGCGGAATTCGCCTCCACCGTGCCGGTGGCCGGCTCCATCTACACCTACAGCTATGCCACCCTCGGTGAGCTGGCCGCCTGGATGATAGGCTGGGACTTGCTGCTCGAGTACGGTCTGGCCGCGGCCGCCGTCTCCGTCGGCTGGTCCGGCTACTTCCAGTCGCTGCTGTCCGGATTTGGCGTCACCCTGCCCGTGGCCCTGACGGCCGCACCGGGCGCGCTGCCCGGCGTGACCACCTTCATCAACCTGCCGGCCCTCGTCATCATGCTGCTGCTGACGGCCATGCTGGGCTGGGGCGTGCGCGAATCGGCGCGCCTGAACAACATCATGGTGGCCATCAAGGTGGGCGTGGTGCTGCTGTTCATCATCTTCGGCGCGCGTCACGTGCAGCCGGCCAACTGGCAGCCCTACATGCCGTTCGGCTACCACGGCATGCTGAGCGCCGCCGCCCTCGTCTTCTTCGCCTTCATCGGCTTTGACGCCGTCACTTCGGCCGCCGAGGAAGTCAAGAAGCCGTCGCGCGACCTGCCGATCGGCATTATCGGCTCGCTGGCCGTGTGCGCCGTGCTGTACGTGGTGGTCTCGGCCATCATGACGGGCATCGTGCCATATCAAAAATTCCTCGGCGTCGACCATCCCGTCTCGCTGGCCCTGCAGTATGCGGGCGAAAACTGGATCGCCGGCTTCGTCGACCTGGGCGCCATCCTCGGCATGACCACGGTGATCCTCGTGATGGCCTTCGGCCAGACGCGCATCATCTTCGCCATGTCGCGCGACGGCCTGCTGCCCAAGCGCCTGTCGACCGTGCACCCGCGCTTCCACACGCCGTTCTTCGCCACCTGGCTGGTCGGCATCGTCTTCGGCCTGATCGCCGCCACGATCCCGCTCAACATCCTCGCCGAGCTGATCAACATAGGCACGCTGGCCGCCTTCACCATGGTCTCCGTCGCTGTCGTGGTGCTGCGCAAGAAGCGTCCCGACCTGCCGCGCGCCTTCCGCTGCCCCGGCGTGCCGTACGTGCCGGCGCTGGCCGTGATCCTGTGCGTGGGCCTGATGAGCTTCCTCAGCTGGGTCACCTGGATGGCCTTTTCCATCTGGCTGGTGATCGGCCTGGCCATCTACTTCGGCTACGCGCGCCGGCGTTCGCTGCTGCACCCGCCAGCCTGACCGGCCCGCGCACCGCTGCCGCCCTCACGCCGGCAGCGGCCGCGCCGGCCCCGGCACGGACAACAGCTTGCGCGCTGCGGCGGCCCGGGCGGGCGGCCGTGACGGGGCGCCGGCCGCCACACTGCGCACCAGCTGGAAGGAATCGACCAGCGTTGCCAGTTGCACGGCCTGCTGCTGCATGTCGGCCGCCGCGGCGGCGGCCTGCTCGACCAGGGCCGCATTTTGCTGCGTCACGTCATCCATCTGCGTGATGGCATGGTTGACCTGCTCGATGCCCTCGCTCTGCTCCTGGCTGGCGGCCGTGATGTCGGCCATGTAGCCGGCCACCTGGCGCACCGACTGCTCGATATCGGCCATCGTCCTGCCGGCGTCCTGTACCAGCCTGCTGCCCACGTCCACCTTGTCGACCGAATCGCTGATCAGCACCTTGATTTCCTTGGCCGCCTGGGCCGAGCGGTGCGCCAGGTTGCGTACCTCGGACGCCACCACGGCAAAGCCGCGCCCCTGTTCCCCGGCCCGCGCCGCTTCCACGGCCGCATTCAGGGCCAGGATATTCGTCTGGAAGGCGATGCCGTCGATCACGCCGATGATGTCGACGATCTTGCGCGAGCTGTCCTGGATCGTGCCCATGGTGGCGATCACCTGCGACATGGCTTGCTCGCCCCTGTGCGCGGTCTCCGATGCGGTGCTGACGAGGCGGTTCGCCTCGCGCGCATTGTCGGCATTCTGCCTGACCGTGCCCGTCAGCTCTTCCATCGACGACGCCGTCTCCTCCAGCGTGCTGGCCTGCGACTCCGTGCGCCGCGACAGGTTCGCATTGCCTGCGGCGATTTCCTCGGCGCCGCGGCCCACCACCCCCGTCGATTCCTTGATTTGCCCGACCAGCAGCTTGACGTTCGTCTGCAGCACGCGCAGCGCCTGCACTACCGCCGTCAGTTCGTCGTTGCCGCTGGCGCTGATGCTGCCCGATAAATCACCGGCGCTCATGCGCTCGATATCGCTGCGCATGCGCTCCAGCGGCGCCACGGCCGAGCGCTGCAAGGTGTAGCCGCCCGCCGCGCACGACACCACGCCGCACAGGGTACTGAACAGCATCGGCATGCCGGCGTGTCCCGCCGCCACGTAGGAAATGGCCGGCGCGGCGACAAACAGCAGCGCCAGGGTGCCGAAGACGAGGCCCATCCTGGCGCGCAGCGACAGCTGCGCCATCAGCTTCAGGCGCCGCAGGGCCGAGCGGGGCACGGCGGCGCCTTCGCGCACTTCGAGCGTCGTGCTGCCTTGCTTGATGGCCTGGTATGCGCGCTCGGCGGCGGCCACCTGTTCCCGGCTGGGTTTCACGCGGATCGAGGTGTAGCCCACCATCTGGCCGTTTTCCAGCATCGGCGCGGCATTCGCTTCCACCCAGTAGTAATCGCCATTCTTGCAGCGGTTCTTGACCATGCCCGTCCACGCCTTGCCGCTCTTGATGGTGCGCCAGAAGTCGGCGAAGGCCTCGACCGGCATGTCCGGATGGCGCACGATGTTTTGCGGCGCGCCGATCAGCTCCTCGGCCGAAAAGCCGCTGATGTCGATGAAATCCTGGTTGACATAGGTGATATTGCCCTTCAGGTCAGTCTTCGATACCACCGTCTGACCATCGTGAAGCACATATTCCCTGTTCGTTACCGGCATATTTGTACGCATGTCTGTCTCCTCTATCTACATTGACCGGGCTTGCACCGTCCGCTTGAGCGCCATTCACTACTGGCTGCTGCCTGGATCCCGAAGGAGCGGGAGGAGCATCGTTGCAACAACTCCTCATCCTGCCGCTCATTCACTACTTTTTGATTTAGATCAAATTTATTTTGCTACATAAATTTACCAATTACAACATTTAAATTAAAAATTTAAACGAATTTGTCATTTTTGAAATGGTGACAAACGGATAGATTCCCGCGCCGCCACAGTGAAAAACACGCTACCAGGCGGATATCAAGCAAAAAAACCACAGTTGCGCCATGAATACAAATCATTAAAATCATGAAATTCATTGCATTCTATTTTATTTGAGGTATGATGATTGACATGGGGAAATAAAACCGATGCGAAGACATCGTGGCTTCGCCTTCGGAAATCCGCACCTATGTAGGGGAGATACGCATGAACAAAGTCCTGGCCTTGCGCCTGCTCGACGCCGCAGAAGACGCTGCCGTCATCATCGACGCCGCTTCACGCATCCAGTATGCAAACGACGCCATGTATGCGCTGAGCGGCTATACGCCGGGCAGCCTCGCGGGACAGCAAATCGAGGCGCTGCTGCCGGACGCCGTGCGCGAGCAGCACGGCGCGCAGATCAGCGCCTATCTGGCCGGCGAAAAGAAATCCAGGGTTCTCGGGCACAAGCGCCATTTCGCCATTCGCCACCACGACGGCTCGATGCTGCCCATCGTGCTCAAGGCCATGGACCTGGGCAAGCTCGGCGACGACAACTACATGGGCGCCTTTTTCATCGACCAGCGCCGCGAGCGCGCCATCGAGCAGCAGAATGCGGCCCGCTGGCAGCAACTGCAGCGCATCGCCCTGAGCGACCCGCTGACCCACCTGCCCAACCGCCGCGCCTTCGAGGTCGAAGCCGTGCGCTCGGCCGCGCGGGCCAGGCGCGCGCGCAGCTCCCTGGCCATCGGCATCGCCGACATCGATTTCTTCAAGCACGTCAACGACCAGCATGGCCATGCCGCCGGCGACGCCGTCCTGCAAGCCGTCGCCGCCGTGTTCCAGTTCCAGGCGCGGGCCTCGGACGTCGTCGCCCGCGTGGGCGGCGAGGAATTCGGCTTCCTGTTCCCGCATACGGACATGGCCAAGGCCTGCCAGGTGGCCGAGCGCATACGCTGCGCCGTGGAAGAGACGCGTTTCGAGTTCGGCAAGCTGCACATTCCCGTGACGATCAGTATCGGCCTGGCGCCGCTGCCAGACAGCGGCGACTGGAAGGAGGGCTTCATGCGCGCCGACGCCGCGCTGTACCAGGCCAAGAACAATGGCCGCAACCGCATCGAGCAAGCCTGAGTACCCGGCCACATCCGGCTTTTCATTCACCACGCAGCACCTGACAGGAGCAAGCACATGGAAACCACCACGACACACGCCGCAGCAGCGAGCCAGCTGGCGCAAGCGGACGCCCGGGAATTGCTGGTCTTCGGACTCGGCAAGGAGGAATATGCGATCGACATCGGCCTGGTGCAGGAAATCCGCGGCTACGGCGCCGTCACCCGCATCGCCAACGCCCCCGCCTTCCTCAAGGGCTTCATCCACCTGCGCGGCAGCATCGTGCCGCTGGTCGACCTGCGCATCTCGCTGGGCCAGGCCGACCCCGCCTACGACGCCTCGACCGTGGTGATCATCCTGATCTTCGCGCATGGCGCCACCGGCATCGTGGTCGACCGCGTGGCCGACGTGGTGCCGCTGGCGCCGGCGCAGATCAAGCCGCCGCCGCAGCTGCACGGCTCGGCGATGGCCGGCCACGTGACGGCCATCGGCGCCCTGGACGAACGCATGCTGATCGTGCTCGACATGGATAGCCTGCTGGCGGGCATGGGCATGCACGCCGGCGGAAAACTGGCGGCCTGAGACAGCCGCCAGCCCCTTCCAGCATACGAACCCGCCCCGCCGGAGACACCATGAGCATCCTGATCGTCGACGACAACGACACCAACCTGCACCTGCTTTCGAGTTTGGCCCACAAGGCCAGCGCCATCGATCCCGTCTGCATGAACGATCCCATCGATGCCCTGTACTGGTGCGAATCGCACGTGCCGGACCTGGTCTTGCTCGACTACCGGATGCCCAGCCTGTCGGGCAATGAATTTCTCAGCATCTTCCGCAAGATGCCGCACATGGCCGATATCCCCATCATCATGGTGACCACGGAAAACGACCGCGCCGTGCGCAACCAGGCGTTTTCTCTGGGCGTGACGGAATTTCTCACCAAACCCGTCGACACCGTCGAGTTCAGTTTGCGCGTACGCAACCTGCTGGCCCTGCGCACGGCGCAAACCATGCTGGCCGACCGCGCCAAGCTGCTCGAGCACGAGGTGCGCCAGGCCATCGCCGACGTTACGGCGCGCGAAATGGAGCTGGTCACGCGCCTGGCGCGGGCGGCCGAATTCCGCGACCCCGAAACGGGCGGCCACATCATGCGCATGGCCCGCTACTCGGCGCTGATCGCCAGCAACCTGGGACTGACGCCGGAATGGCAGGAGCTGCTGCTCAAGGCGGCGCCCATGCACGACGTGGGCAAGCTGGCCACGCCCGACCACATCCTGCTCAAGCCGGGCCGGCTGGACCCCGATGAAATGGCCATCATGCGCCAGCATGCGGAAATCGGCGGCCAGATCCTCGCCGGCAGCGATTCGCCGCTGATCCGCCTGGCCGAGGAAATCGCCAGCGGCCACCATGAAAAATACGACGGCAGCGGCTATCCGCGCGGCCTGGCGGGCGAGCGGATACCTTTGTCGGCGCGCATCGTGGCCGTGGCCGACGTCTTCGACGCCCTCAGTTCGGAGCGCCCGTACAAGCCGGCCTGGCCTTTGGAGCAGGCGCGCCTGTTCCTGCAGCAGAACAAGGGCAGCCATTTCTGCCCGCGCTGCATCGACGCCTTCCTGGGCGCCTGGGACGAGGTGCTGGCCATCCGCGACAGCCTGCCCGACCCCGTCCATCCCCACGCCCACCCACTCTAAGCGAGGAGCCTGCCATGCGCCTGCAACAACTGATCCTGAACAACCATGCCGACTTCGACGCGGCCCTGGCGCCGCTGGCGCTGATGCAGCCGCACCTGGTGCTGGTCTTCGGCGCCTGCGCCTACTTTGCCGCGCCCGAACTGAGCGCGGCGCTGCGGCGCCGCCTGCCGGGGGCCGTCATCGCCGGCTGCTCCACCGCCGGCGAAATCGCCGGCAAGCGCGTCTACGACGACAGCTGCGTCATCACCGCCATCCGCTTTGCCCATACGACGGTGGCCATCGCCGACGCCATCATCTGCGACATGGCCGATTCGCACGATACGGGCGAGCGCCTGGCGCAGGCGCTGCCGCAGGAGGGCCTGGCGGCCGTCTTCATGCTGGGCACGGGCGTGGCCATCAACGGCAGCGCCCTGATCGCCGGCCTGCAGGCGAACCTGCCGCCCGGCGTGACGGTGTCCGGCGGGCTGGCGGCCGATGGCGGCGCCTTCCGCCAGACGTGGACCCTGGGTCCGCGCGGCGCGGCCGACAATACCGTCGTTGCCGTCGGCCTGTACGGCGAGCGCATCCGCCTCGGCTACGGCAGCCATGCGGGCTGGGAAGCGTTCGGCCCCGCGCGCAAGGTGACGCGCTGCGTCGGCAACGTGCTGTATGGCCTCGACGGCGCGCGCGCGCTCGACATCTACAAGCTGTACCTGGGCGACTATGCGCGCGACCTGCCCGGCTCGGGCCTGCTGTTCCCCTTTGAAATGCTGTCGGCCGCGCATGAGAAAAGCAATGTCTTCCGCACCATCCTGGCCGTCGACGAGGAACAGGGCTCGCTGACCCTGGCCGGCGACATCCTCGCCGACGGCTATCTGAAATTGATGCATTCGAGCACCAATAAACTGATCGACGGCGCGGAAACGGCCGCCCGCGGCGTCGCGCCGCAGCCCGACGCCGTGGGTGAGCAGCTGGCCCTGCTGGTCAGCTGCGTGGGGCGCAAGCTGGTCATGGGCGACCGGGTCGATGAAGAAGTCGAGGCCGTGGCCGACCTGCTCGGCGGCGGCGCGACCTGCATCGCCGGGTTCTACTCGAATGGCGAAATCGGCATCGCCCAGCCGCAGGGCGCGTGCCAGCTGCATAACCAGACGATGACCGTGACCGTGCTGAGCGAAACATGAACCGCACCCTCGCACGCCAATTGAGCCGGGTCTGCAACATCGACTCGGAGGGCGCCCGCGACGCCCTGCTGGCGCAGGCGCAGGCGGCGGGCGCGCTGCCCGGCACGCCGCCCGAACTGGCTGGCTTCCTGGCCGGCCTGCCGGCCCTGCTGCAGCGCATCGACAGCGCCTACGACCAGTCCGAGCGCGACCTGGACTTGCGAACGCGCAGCCTGGAGCTCAGTTCCACGGAACTGAGCCTGACCAATGACCTGCTGCGCACGGAACTGGCCAGCCGCAACCGCGTCCTGCAATCGCTGCGCGTGGCGGCCGCGCGCCTGCTCGACACCAACGATTCCGGCCTGCACCTGCCACAGGAAGGCGATGTCGAGGGCCTGTCGGTGCTGCTGGCCGACCTGGTGGCGCAGCAGGAACTGCGCCGCATCGAGCTGCTGAACCAGCGCTTTGCGATGGATCAACACGCCATCGTCAGCATCACCGACACGGCCGGCGTCATCATCTACGTCAACGACAAGTTCTGCGCCATCAGCGGCTACGCGCGCGAAGAGCTGATCGGCCAGACGCACCGCCTGATCAATTCTCACGCGCACCCGGACGCCTTTTTCGCGCAGATGTGGCAAACCATCACCACGGGCCAGGTATGGCACGGCGAAATCTGCAACCACGCCAAGAACGGCGGACAATACTGGGTGGACGCCACCATCGTGCCCTTCCTCGACGCGGCCGGCAAGCCCTATCAGTACATCGCCATCCGCACGGAAATCAGCGAAAGCAAGCGCATGGCCGAGACCATCGCGAAAAGCGAGCGCGAATACCGCAATGTCGTCAACAGCCTCAATGAAGTGGTGTTCCGCACGGACCTGCAGGGCGCCTGGACCTTCCTCAATCCGGCCTGGCATACCATCACCGGTTTTGCCATCGCCGACAGCCTGGGCCGCAACGTGCTGCACTTTATCGACGCGCGCGACCGCGACCGCGCCGCCGCCGGCCTGGCCCAGCTGCAATCGGGCCAGGTGGACAGCATGCGCCATGAAGCGCGCTATGTCACCCGCGACGGCAACGTGCGCTGGATCGACGTGTGCGCGCGCGCCGAACACGACGGCCACGGGCGGCTGGCCGGCATCACGGGCAGCCTGACCGACATCACGGAGCGCCGCCTGGCGGCGCGCGAGCTGCGCCACAACCTCAATTTCGTCGACGCGCTGATCGAGACCATCCCGATTCCCCTGTACCTGAAGGACGTGCAGGGCCGCTACCTGCGCGCCAACCGCGCCTTCTGCGCCTTCTTCCAGCGCGCCCAGCCGG
Organism: Janthinobacterium sp. GW821-FHT03A03; assembly: GCF_059421435.1. Lineage (NCBI taxonomy): Bacteria > Pseudomonadati > Pseudomonadota > Betaproteobacteria > Burkholderiales > Oxalobacteraceae > Janthinobacterium > Janthinobacterium sp. GW821-FHT03A03. Next base: position 59,039 of record NZ_JBWKUZ010000004.1, read on the forward strand.
ACATCCTGGGGCGGACGGCGGCCGACCTGCTGCCGCAGCAGGAGGCGCAGCAGGTGGCGCGGCAGGATGTGCGCCTGATGCTCGACAAGGGCAAGCAGACGTATGAAGACCGGCTGACCGTCGGCGCGCGCCAGGTCGATGTGCTGTTCAGCAAGGCGGCCCTGCTGAAGTCGGACGGCGGCTTGAGCGGCCTGGTGGGCACCCTGGTCGACATTTCCAGCCAAAAGGCGGCCGAACGCGCGCTGCTGCTGGCCAAGGAAGTGGCCGAATCGGCCAGCCGCTCGAAGAGCGAGTTCCTGGCCAACATGAGCCACGAGATCCGCACGCCGATGAACGGCATCCTCGGCATGACGGACCTGGTGCTCGACTCCCAGCTCGATGCCCACCAGCGCAAGTACCTGGAAATCGTCAAGGCATCGGCCGACGCGCTGCTGTGCATCATCAACGACATCCTCGACTTCTCGAAGATCGAGGCGGGCATGCTGACGCTGGAAAGCATCCCCTTCGACCTGCGCCAGCTGATGCAGGAAACCATGCGCGCCCACGCCATGCGCGCGCAGGCCAGCGGCCTGGAGCTGGTGCTCGACCTCGATCCCGCGCTGCCGCAGACCGTGCTGGGCGACCCTGGCCGCCTGCGCCAGGTGCTGACCAACCTGACGGGCAACGCCATCAAGTTCACGCCGCATGGCGAAGTGATCGTCAGCGCCCGGCTGCGCGCCAGCGGCGACGGCATGGCGCAACTGCAGCTGGGCGTGCGCGATACCGGCATCGGCATCGCCGCCGACATGCAGGAGGCCGTCTTTGACGCCTTCCAGCAGGAAGACGGCTCGACCACGCGGCGCTTCGGCGGCACGGGACTGGGCCTGTCGATCACGCGGCGCCTGGTGACGATGATGAAAGGCGAGATCCGCCTGTCGAGCGAACTGGGCAAGGGAAGCACCTTCAGCGTGGACCTGGCCCTGCCCGTCAGCGGCAACCGCCTGCCTCCGCCGCCGCCCGGCGCCTCGCTGGCGGGACGCAGTATCACGCTGGTCGACGACAATCCCAGCAGCCTGGCCATCCTGCGCAGGATCTTCGAGCACTGCGGCGCCACGGTCGCCGCCTGCGAGTCCGGCGAGGCGGCGCTGGACAGCTGCCGCGCCAGCCTGCCGACGGACTGCATCATCATGGACTGCGCCATGCCCGGCATGAACGGCTTCGACACGGCCACGGCCCTGGCCGCCCTGCCCCACTGGAGCCAGGTGCCCATCGTCATGCTGTCATCGAGCGGCAGCCTGGGCGACGCGGCGCGCTGCCGCGAACTGGGCATCCAGGGCTACCTGCTCAAGCCCGCCAGCGCCGAGGAACTGCTGAGCATCACCCTGAGCGTGCTGGGCACGTGCCGCGGCACGCCCGGCGCCGCGCCCGCGGCCACGCGCCACTGCGACCGGGACAGCATGCCCGGCCTGGACATCCTGCTGGTCGAAGACAATGCCATGAACCGCGAACTGGCCACCGTGCTGCTGACGAATGCGGGGCACAGGGTCGCGCATGCGGCGCATGGCCGCGAAGCGCTCGAACGCCATGCGGCCGGCCGCTTCGACCTGATCCTGATGGATCTGCAAATGCCGGAAATGGGCGGTTTCGAAGCGACGGCGCAAATCCGCCAGCGCGAAGCGCAGGGCATGCCGAAAAGCATCATCATCGCCATGACGGCCAGCGCCTTCGAAGGCGACCGCGAACGCTGCATCGCCGGCGGCATGGATGACTATCTGTCCAAACCGTTCCGCACGGCCGCCTTCCAGAGCCTGATCCGGCAGCACGTGTTGCAAATAAGAAAACATGCGCCGCGCCCCGCCATGCCGCCTGACGCGGCGCCGCCGGCGACGCACAGCGCACCCGACTTTCACTATGGCGCCGCGCTGGCCAATGCCGACGCCGACGTGATCGCCATCATCGGCGCGTCCTTCCTGGCCGGCTTGCCGGCGCAGCTGGCGACCCTGCGCGCGGCCCTGCAGGCGGACGACCGGGCCACCGTCAGCCGCCAGGCGCATACCCTGGCCGGCTTGCTGGGCAACTTCCATGCCGTCCCCGCCATCGCCATCGCCACGGCCATCGAAGGCGAAGCGGCGTCCGCCGGGCCGGCGGCGCTGCTGGCAAGCGTCGATGCGCTGGAAGCCCAGCTGCGGCTGTTTGCGGAGGAAGCGGGAGCGGCCATCAAGGAGACGCCGCGCCTGCTGCACGCATCCGGGCAAACTTGATGTAGATCATAATTTTTTGAACAAGCTCTTGCTATCCTGTAAAAAAATAGCCGGAGCCCCTATGAGCATCACGCAGCACGCTACACAAGACAACGAACGCCTGGGCAGCGCCTGGCAAGGCGTGCCCGCGCCGTGCTACCCGGAAAACGCGCCCTCAGGCGCCACCCTGGACCTGTTCCTGAACGCCTGGCTGGGCAAGTTCACGGGCGGCATCTCCCCCGCCGCGCTGGGCAATGCCTATGCCGACTGGCTCAGCCACCTGGCGCTGGCGCCGTCGAAGCAGCAAACATTGCTGCAGGAAGCGTGGAAGAAGCTCGCGCGCTGGCAGCAGTACGCGCTGCAGTCGGCGCAGCCCGGCACCACGTTCGAGCAGCCGTGCATCGCGCCGCTGCCGCAGGACCGGCGCTTCGAGGACCCGGCCTGGCAGCGCTGGCCGTACAACCTCATCTACCAGGGCTTCTTGCTGCAGCAGCAATGGTGGCACCGCGCCACCACGGGCGTGCGCGGCGTCTCGCCGCATCACGAGGACGTCGTCACCTTTACGGTGCGCCAGTGGCTCGACATGCTGGCGCCGTCGAACTTCATGCTGACCAATCCCGTGGTGCAGGAAGCAACACTGCACAGCGGCGGCGCCAACCTGGCGCGCGGCATGCGGCACCTGGCCGAGGACTGGCGCCGCGCCGCCATGGGTCCCGCCGCGCCCGGCGAGGCAGCATTCCGGGTCGGCGCCGACGTGGCCGTCACGCCGGGCAAGGTGGTCTACCGCAACGACCTGATCGAACTGCTGCAGTACGCGCCGGCCACGGCAAGCGTGCATGCGACGCCGCTGCTGTTCGTGCCGGCCTGGATCATGAAGTACTACATCCTCGACCTGTCGCCGCATAATTCGCTGGTGCGCTACCTGGTCGCACAGGGCCACACGGTCTTCATGATTTCCTGGAAAAATCCGCTGGAGGCGGACCGCGAGCTGTCGCTGGAAGACTACCGCCAGCTGGGCGTGATGGACGCGCTCGACGCCGTCGCCCGCATCACCGGCGCGCCCCAGGTGCACGCGGCCGGCTACTGCCTGGGCGGCACCCTGCTGGCGATTGCCGCCGCCACGATGGCGCGCGACGGCGACGCGCGCCTGGCCAGCATCACCATGCTGGCCTCGCAGGTGGACTTCAAGGAACCGGGCGAGCTGTCGCTGTTCATCGACGACAGCCAGGTGAGCTTCCTGGAGGCGGCCATGTGGAAGCAGGGCTACCTCGATACGCGGCAGATGGCCGGTGCCTTCCAGCTGCTGCGCTCGAACGACCTGATCTGGTCGCGCCGCCTGCGCCATTACCTGCTGGGACTCGATGAACAGGACAGCGACCTGATGGCCTGGAATGCGGACGCCACGCGCATGCCCTGCCGCATGCACTCGGAATACTTGCGCCAGCTGTTCCTGCACAACGACCTGGCCGAGGGCCGCTACCGCACGGCGGGCCGCCACATCGCCCTGCCGGACATCCATGCGCCCATCTTCGCCGTGGGCACCCTGACGGACCACGTGGCGCCGTGGCGCTCCGTCTACAAGCTGCAGCTGCTTACCGACACGGACGTCACCTTCCTGCTCACCTCGGGCGGCCACAACGCGGGCGTCGTCTCGCCGCCGGGCCAGCCGCGCCGCAGCTACCAGCTGGCCACGCACCGCCACGACGAGCCCTACATCGACGCCGACAGCTGGCAGCACGACGTGCCGCGCCAGCAGGGTTCCTGGTGGCCCGCCTGGCAGGCGTGGCTGGCGCAGCGCTCCGGCGCGCAGGTGGCGCCGCCGGCCATGGGCCCCGACCTGGGCGACGCTCCCGGCAGCTACGTGCTGCAACCTTGACAACCGAGACCCGACAACCGAGGAAAACGCCATGCCCTACACTACCCTGCTGGTCCATGTAGACAATTCACGCCACTGCGCGCAGCGCGTCCGCCTGGCCGTGCGCCTGGCCGTCGCCGAAGGCGCGCACCTGATCGGCTCGGCCATGAGCGGCATCTCGCGCTATGCGTACGGCGGCGGCGTCAACGCCTTGCAGTTTGCGCCAGCGCAAATGCAGGCGCTGCGCGGCCAGGCCAGCGAGGCGCTGCACGACTTCGAGCGCATCGCCCGCGAAGAGGGCCTGGGCGCCTATGAAACGCGCTTCGTCGACGACGATGCGCAAGGCGCCCTGCTGCTGCAGGCGCGCTATTGCGACCTGGTGATCCTCGGCCAGACGGACCCGCAGGACACGCCCTCGCGCGTCATCGCCGGCACGGCCGAATACCTGATGCTCCATTGCGGCCGTCCCGTGCTGATGGTGCCGCATGCCCCTGCCGCCGTCCCCGCGCACACGGGCCAGCGCCCGCTGCTGGCCTGGAACGGCAGCGCCGAGGCGCTGCGCGCCATCACCGATGCGCTGCCGCTGCTGCAGCGCGCGCAGCAAGTCACCCTGGCCGTCGTCAATTCGCACGCCCAGCCGGCCGCGCATGGCGAGCAGCCGGGCGCCGACCTGGCCCTGTACCTGGCGCGCCACGGCGTCAACGTCGACGTGCTGCAGCACGACACGCCGCCAGGCCAGGACGTGGGCGCGGCCCTGCTGGCCATGGCGGCGCAGCGCCAGTGCGACCTGGTCGTGATGGGCTGCTACGGCCACATGCGCCTGCGCGAAGCACTGCTGGGCGGCGTCACGCGCACGGTGCTGCAGGAAACGACCTTGCCCGTGCTGGTGTCGCACTAGCGCGGCCATGCGCTGGGAAAGATAAAGCGACGCCGGCGGCGGCGCGGGAAGGTCTACAATGGAGGCGCACCCGTCCGCCGCGCGGTTGCCCTAATGCAACTACGCGGTCTCCGCCGTTTCCTTTGCCATCAGGAGTATGCGCATGAGCCAGCCAGCCACCATCATCCTCGTCCACGGTTTCTGGGGCGGCGCCGCCCACTGGAGCCGCGTCATCGTCGAATTGCGCCGCCAGGGCCACACGGCCATCCGCGCCGTCGAGCTGCCGTTGACGTCGCTGGCCGACGACGCCGAACGCACGCGCAAGATGGTGGCGCAGGTGGAGGGGCCAGTATTGCTGGTAGGACACTCCTACGGCGGCGCCGTCATCAGCGTGGCCGGCAATGCGCCCAACGTGCAGGGACTCGTCTACATCGCCGCCTTCGCGCCCGATGCGGGCGAAAGTCCGGGCAGCATCACGCAGGAGCACCCGCCCCTGGGCGCGGCCAGCCTGCAGGGCGACAGCGACGGCTACCTGTGGGTCAAGCCAGAGCAATACCATGACAGCTTTTGCCAGGACCTCGATGCGGAAGAAGGCGCCGTGCTGGGCGTGGTCCAGAAAGCGCCGCTGGCCGGCACCTTCGGCGACACCGTCAGCGACCCGGCATGGCGCCACAAGCCGTCGTGGTACCAGATTTCCAGCGCCGACCGCATGATTTCCCCCGTCAACCAGGAACGCATGGCGGCGCGCCTGCAGGCAAGAAAAGTCATTACGCTGAACGCCAGCCACGCTTCGCTCGCTTCGCGGCCCGTCGAGGTGGCGGCGCTGATCCTGGAAGCGGCGGGCGCCGTGGCGCAGGCATGAACGGCACGGGCAAAAAGAAGGCTCCTGGGGTTCAGGAGCCTTGTGGCGTCGGACAGGAAATGTGTGCCGCACCGGCGGCTCTGGGGTACAGCGCCGGCCGGACACGCCATCCACGCCAAGGAGGTTCAAGCACCGTCAACCACCTTCACTCAGACACTTCATCGTAGCAGCTTATTTCGCGGCAAAACTCTCCAATATTTGCATGGCCGCCGCCGCCCGCCGCTACAGCCAGCCGTCGCGCTTCAGGCGCCGGTGCAGCAGGTAGCAGCCGACGAGGATGCCGGCGATCACGGCCGGATAGCTGCCGCGCCATTTCAGCTCCGGCATGAACTCGAAATTCATGCCGTACAGGCTGAAGACCATGGTGGGCACGGCCAGGATGGCGCCCCAGCCGGCCAGGCGCTTGACGACCTCGTTCTGGCGCAGCGAAATCTGGCCCAGCGCCACCTGCATGGCGGAATTGACCATTTCGCGCATCTGCCCCGCCGTGTGCGTGACCCGTTTCACATGGTCGAGGATGTCGCGGTAATAGATGCGGTTTTCCTTGGGCACGATATCGCCGTGGAAACGGATCAGCTGCGTGCAGATCTCGTGCAGCGGGTTGACGGCCGCGTCCAGTTTCAGCAGTTCCGTCTTGAGCTGGTAAAAATCCTGCAGCTTGTCTTCCGAGAGGCTGGGCTTGAACAGCTGGGTTTCGTATTGCTGGAATCTGGCCTGCAAATGGTCGATGCAGGGCTGGTACTGGTCGACGATGAAGTCGATGATGGCATACAGCACATAGCCGGGGCCGCTGGCCAGCTTGTCCGGCACGCTTTCCTTGCGTTCGCGCAACTTCGCATAGCCGGCCGAGGGGCCGTGGCGCACGGTGATAATAAAACGGCAACCAAGGAAGACGTGCGTCTCGCCGTAGACGATGGCGTCGCCATCGAGGCTGGCCGTGTGCAGCACCATGAACAGGGTGTCGCCGTACTCCTCGAGCTTGGGCCGCTCGTGCGCCGCTTGCGCATCCTCGACGGCCAGTTCATGCAGGCCGAAGGCGGACTCCAGCGCACCCATGGCGGTGGCGTCGGGACTGGCCAGGCCGATCCACACGAAGCAATCAGGGTCGCCGAGGAAGTCGCCTACCTTGTCGATGTCGAAATGGGCGATCTTCCTGCCATTGCGATACGCTTCGCAATTGACGACGGCGGCGTGGGTACTGAGATCCATGGTGATTGTCGGGCGGCGATGTCGGGTCGTCAGTATAACGGAATGAAAATTATCACTCTGTTAAGTCGGCCACCGTCGCCCGCAACGCAGCTTAAAACAGGCCGAACAGCGATTTTTTCGGCGCCGTGCAGCTGGCGGTGACGGGCGCCGCGATTTCCTGCCTGGCCGCCGGGTCCGTTACATCGAGCAGCACCTGCCTGCATTTGTTGTCGCCCAGGAAACGGAATTCCACCTGGTATTTCTTGCCCGCTTCCGGCGTCAGCTGCAGGGTCAGGGGGCCGCAGGACCCGGCGCGCAAGCCGTGCTCTGCCGGCCAGTCGGCGTACGCCTGCACCCAGACCGGCTCGCCCGCGCTCAGCGTTGTCTCCACGGCCGGCAGCACGCCCGTCATGCGCCGCGACCGCTCGACCATCTTCGAGATAAACGGCAGCAGTTTTTCGCGCAAGGTCGTGGCGTCGTACACCTTGCCCGCCGGCGTAAAGTCCTTGCACTCTTCGGCGCTGCTGCTGGTGCCGTAGTCCACCACCATCTGCTCGCCCGAAGATACCAGGCTCAGCTTCGCAACGGCCGGCACGGCGGCCGCTTGCGCCACGGCAGGCGCCTCTGCCGTGGCTTCCACCGCCGGCTTCGCCACAACTTCGTCAACCGCCTGGGTCGCCCCGGCATGCACGCTGGCCGCAGCCAGCAAGACACTCAACATACTACGCACACTATGATTAGACACAAAGACACCCAGATTCAGAATAAGTTTAAATGGAACACTAGTTTATTCAATACAACTAATGTTGCCGTAAAAGATAACACATTAAATATTTCTATGTGGCAATTTTATGCCATGCAAGCAAGATCAGGCCCAGCCATCCTCATTGACATTCAGGCACGCCCATGTAAAATGAGAACCATTCGCATTTAAGAAGGGCCAGCATCTGCCACGCATGGACTTCCGCGCCAACCTGGAGTGTGTCGTGACGTATGCCGTATCCCCTGCCGCCGATCCGCCAAGCCCGTATTGCCTCAGCCAGCTGTACGGCGAGCACCACCCGTGGCTGCTGCGCTGGCTGCGCGGCAAATTGTCGTGCACCGACCACGCGGCCGACCTGGCGCAGGACACCTTCGTCAAACTGCTGGCCACGCCCGCCGAACGCGCCGTCACCTTGCGCGAACCGCGCGCCTACCTGACCACCGTGGCGCGGCGCCTGCTGATCGACCATTACCGCCGGCAGTCGCTGGAGCAGGCCTGGCTGGCCACGCTGGCGCAGCTGCCCGCGCCCGCCGCGCCGTCGGCGGAAGAGCGTTTATTGATCCTGGAAACCCTGCACCAGATCGACGCCATGCTCGACGGCCTGGCGGCGAAAGTGCGCACGGCCTTTTTGCTGTCGCAGCTCGAAGGCATGGCGTATGCCGATATCGCCGCGCGCCTGCGGGTCAGCGAGCGCACCGTCAAGCGCTACATGGTGCAGGCGTTGGAACAGTGCATCGTGCTGCTGGCATGAGCACGGCCATCGATGCGCGCGCCGCGCGCGAGGCGGCGCACTGGATGATGCGCCTGCAGGGCGGCGAACTGGATGCCGCCGCGCGCCAGGGTCTGGACGGCTGGCGCGCCGCCCACCCCGACCATGAAACGGCCTGGCAGCGCGCCGAGCAGGTCTGCCGCGCCTTCGGCATGCTGCCCGCGCCGCTGGCCCTGCCCGTGCTCGACCGCCCGGCCGGCGCCGCCCGCCGCGCCGCGCTGAAAACCCTGGCCCTGCTGATCGTCGCCGGGCCGGCCGGCTGGAGCATGCTGAAGGTGGCGCCGTGGCAGGCATGGACGGCCGAGCTGCGCACGGCGACGGGCGAAATCCGCCGTCTCGCCTTGGCCGACGGCAGCGCCCTGGGCCTGAACACGGCCAGCGCCGCCGACATCGTTTTCAGCGCCAGCCTGCGCCTGGTCCTGCTGCGCGCCGGCGAGATTCACGTGGCGACCAGCCCCGATGCCCTCGGGCGGCCGTTCATCGTGCGCACCAGCAATGGCAGCATCCGCGCCCTCGGCACGCGCTTCACGGTGCGCCAGGACGACGGCCTGCTGGGCGCGCGCACCCGCGTGGCCGTCTCGCAGGGCGCCGTCGAAGTGCGGCCCGCCGAAGGCAGCCCCGTCATCGTGCAGGCGGGCTGGCAAGCCAGCTTCGACGCGTCGGCCGCCGGCGCGCCGCAGCCGCTGGCGCCCCGGGCCGATGCCTGGCTCAAGGGTTTGCTGTACGCGGACGACGCGCCGCTGGCCGACGTGCTGGCGCAGCTGGCCCGCTACCGCCACGGCGTGGTGCGCTGCGACCCGGCCGTGGCGCGGCTGCGCGTGTCGGGCGTGTACCAGCTGCATGATACGGATCAATTATTGTCACTATTGCAATCTTCGCTGCCCATCCGCGTGCGCCGCCACAGCCGTTTCTGGATTTCGCTCGAACCAGTATAAAAATTTCTGAAAAAAATGTCCCTTTCACGCATGTGCCCCGTCAATCCACACAGGACCAACACATGAACGAAGGGAAGCACCTGATGAAGCACTACCGCAACACCACCACGACCCTGGCCCTGCTGGGCAGCCTGGCCCTGACGCCGCCCGCATTCGCGCAGCAGCACCTGCCGCATCCGCAGAATGGCCCCGCGCGCCACTACCAGGTGGCCGCCGGCCCCCTCGGCACGGCCCTGTCCGCGTTTGCGGCCGACGCGGGCGTCAGCATCTCCGGCGCCGCCAGCCTGTACGCGGGCCTGGCGAGCAAGGGCTTGAGCGGCAGCTACAGCGTGGCCGACGGCTTCGCCCGCCTGCTCGACGGCAGCGGCCTCGTTGCCGTCGACCAGGGCGGCGGCAATTACGCCGTGCGCAGGCTGCCGTCGGCGGCCGAGGCAACCACCCTGCCCGGCATCGCCGTGCGCGCCACGGCTGAGCGCAGCACCAGCACGGAAGGGACGAATGCGTACACGACGCCGGCCACGGCCAGCGCCACGGGACTGGTGCTGTCCCTGCGCGAGACGCCGCAATCGGTCAGCGTCATCACGCGCCAGCGCATGGATGACCAGGACTTGCTGACGGTGCGCGACGTGCTGCGCAACACGCCCGGCATCGCCGTCAACCAGTTCGACACGGAGCGCAGCACGTTTTCCGCGCGCGGCTTCGACGTCGACAATTTCCAGTACGACGGCGTGCCCACCACTTATAAGGTGCAGTATTCGGGCGGCGAATCGGAAATGGATTCGCTGATCTACGACCGCGTGGAAGTGACGCGCGGCGCGACGGGCCTGCTGACGGGCGCCGGCTACCCGTCCGCCTCCATCAACCTGGTGCGCAAGCGGGCCAGCGCCAGGCAGTTCGAGGGGCAATGGTCGCTGGCGGCAGGTTCCTGGAGCGATTACCGCGGCACGCTCGACCTGGCCGCGCCGCTGAATGGCGACGGCTCCGTGCGCGGCCGCGTGGCGGGCGCCTGGCAGGACCGCAAATCGTTTACGAATGGCTATTCCAACCAGCGCCAGCTCGTCTACGCCACCGCCGAGGCGGACCTGGCACCCGGCACGGTGGCCACGGTGGGCGCCAGCTACCAGAAGAACGACCCGAAAGGCAGCAACTGGGGCGGCTTCCCGCTGTGGTACAGCGACGGTTCGCGCACCGATTTCGACCGTTCCGTCACCACGGCGCCCCGCTGGGCCGCCTGGGCCACCGAGCAGACCAACGTGCACGCCACCGTGGAACACGCGCTGGGACAAGGCTGGAAGGCGCAGGCGCAAGCCATGTACAGCAAGCACACGGAAGACACGCCGCTGGTGTTCCTGGCCGAACGGCCCGACCGCATCACGGGCCTGGGCATGCTCGGCTACCCGAACCGCTACATCGGCCAGCGCGACCAGAGCAGCGCCGACGTGAAGCTGTCAGGCCCGTTCAGCCTTGGCGGACGCCAGCACGAAGTCATCATCGGCGCCAATTACACGCTGCAGCATGCCGAGTTCAGCGTCAAGGAGGCGCTCGATCCCGAACCGATCGGCAATTTCCTCGCCTGGGACGGCAGCTACCCGCAGCCGGCCTGGGGCGAACCGGTGCTGTCGGAAAAATACACGACCAGGCAATATGGTGCGTACGGCGCGGCGCGCCTGAACCTGGCCGACAACGCCAGACTGATCGTCGGCGGTCGCCTGAGCCGCTGGGACAAGGACCGCACCGGCTTTGACGGCAGCGCCCGCTTCGCCTTCGCCAAGAGCAAATTCGTGCCCTATGCGGGCGTGGTGCTGGACCTGAACGACACGTATTCGGCGTATGCCAGCTACACGGACATCTTCCGCCCGCAGGAAAACCAGGACCGCGCGGGCGCCTGGCTGGACCCGCTGACGGGGCAAAGCATGGAAGTGGGCGTGAAGGGGGAACTGGCCGGCGGCCAGGCCAACGGCTCCATCGGCATCTTCGAGATCAAGCAGGACAAGCTGGCCCAGCCGGACGGCGCGCACCGGGTCCCCGGCACCACCACGCAGGCATACTATGCGGCGCGCGGCGCCACCAGCCGCGGCTTCGAGGCGGAATTGTCGGGCCGTCTGGCGCCCGGCTGGAACCTGATGGCCAGCGCCAGCCACTTCCGCGCCAGGGACCGCGAACAGCAGGATATCAACACCCTGTCGCCCCGCTCGACGGCGCGATTGTTCACCACCTGGAAAGTGCGCCCCGACCTCACCGTGGGCGGCGGCGTCAACTGGCAAAGCAAGTTCTACTTTGACGATGAAGGCACGAACGGCAAGGAGCGCGTGACGCAGGAAGCCTACAGCACGGTCAGCCTGATGGCCACGTACCAGCTGTCGCGCCAGCTGACGGCGCAGCTGAACGTGGAAAACGTGCTCGACAAGAAGTACATCAACATCAACACCTATGCGCAAGGCACGTACGGCGCGCCGCGCAGCGTGCGGGGGACGTTGACGTACCGGTTCTGATACAAGTTGTACAGCCATTAAGGGCCAGGCGAGCGGTGGCAACGGCTAAAACGCCGTTGCCACCGCTCGCCTACTGCATTCGTGCGTACATCACGCGCACCTCCACCCTGCGGTTCAAGGCATTGCATTGTTCCGTTTCATAGGAGGTGGTACTTGCCTCGGCAGGGCATTTCACGCGCAGCTCCCGCGCACCAGCCCCTTCCGCGGTAAATGTCAGCTTCTTTCCAGGCAGCGCAGTTCTGAGCACATTGACGATCGCCTCTGCGCGCAGCTCCGATAGACGCTGGTTATCCACGGCTTTTCCGGCAATGCTACTCGCGAAAGGACGGGCGTCACTGTGACCCCGCACCAGAATGTCACTCGGGGCGCCCGCTGCCAGAATGGCTGAGGCAAGAGCCTGCAGACGCGCTTGTGCCGTTGGCAATAATTGCGCACTGGCGGTCTTGAACAGCAAGTCATTGGAAAGATCGAAACAGGGATTCAGCGCAGGCCTGCTCTTGATGACACGCATCGTTGCCGCGTCCAGACGCAGGGTGGCAACCCTGAGGATGGTCGGCTCAGGGCTGAAAATGCCGGCCTCCGGCTTCGTGCGTACAGTGAACGTGACAAGCGACACGCCGCCAACGCTGGTCCACAAGACATCGGCATGATGTACCAGCAATCTGCCCCCGGCGCCCCTGCGGCAGTCAAGGATGGGGCGGCCGACGACTTCCGTGACGCGCTCGATTTCACCGAGCTCGCTCTCGGGCAATTCAATGCTCACGTCGGGAATACGCACACCCAATAGCTGGAAAGCCATATGCACCATATTCATGAACGGCCCGAAGAACAGCACGAGTACCAGCGGTGCCACGAACACTGCGGCAAGCTGCGCCAATCTGCGCTGCGGCTTCGGCTGCGCGCCTGCGACCGTGATACCCGCTTGCGTACCAGCCGTGCTTATAAAAAGGGTAAGGAAACCGGCACAAAAAAAGATCAGTATCAGCAAAAACAAGGAAGGTTGTGCGCCGGCGAAAGCAAAATGCAAGGACAGCAAAAAAAAGGAAAGCGATACTAGAAAATAGCCAACGCCATGCAGCCCGGCTGGAACGACAAACAGGGCCGCGCGCCCATGGAAGGCGCGCCGCGTGGCAATACACCGTTCCGACAAAGAAAGCAGTTGCAGCAGCCACAGTGCGGACATGGCCCCGAACAACAGGAAGATACAGTACAGAAAACCGAACATCAGTGCCACAAAGATAAAGAACACCACTTCCCCTGGCGTCAGGCCACTGGGGAAAAATTGAATGTCAAACAGATAAGTCAGCGTGACGATGGCACCCGCTGCAACGGCCAGTTTATATGTCAAGGTCGTCACGAGGTCGAGGATCGCTATTTTCTTGCTCAGCGAATCGCTGCTGTACGTCGGGACAGGTGCCGCTCCTGGCGGGGGTCTCGGTATGATCACAGTATCGCCCTAATTCACGACAAGTCGTTTGACTCGCTTGGACAGATAACAAACAAACTCATCACGCCTTTGGCAAAGGCTGGAATGACGGGTCCATTCATACAAGTCTAGTGAGTCGTCACGCGGCTGTGCGGACGTCGCAGCGAAGCTTGATACGGATTAAACAAGGATGATAGAGCTTGAACGACTCGGCGGCGCTAACCCGTCGAAATGACCTTGTTCAGGGCGCGCCGCAATTCCTTCAGCCGGGGCGGCTTGCCCAGCACGCAGTTGACGTGTTCGGGATAGTCGCTGTCGGCTGAAAGGCGCTGGCCCCAGCCCGTGAGCATGATGATGGGCGTGGCCGGGGAACACTGGCGCACCGCGCTGGCCACCTTGCGCCCGTCCACGTAGGGCATGCCCAGGTCCGTGATGACCACGGCGAAATACGCGTGGCTGCCGTATGCGGCCCGGAAGCAGTCGATGCCGGCCTGGCCGCCGTCGGCGGACACCACCTCGTGGCCGTCGATTTCCAGGATGTCGCGCAGGGACTTGAGCACCATCGGGTCGTCGTCCACGACGAGGATGCGCAGGCGCGGCGGCACCACGTGGGCCGCCTCGTCCGGTTCGGCCACGTCCTGCGCCGCGTCGGCGGGAAACGCCAGGCGCACCGTCGTGCCCTGCCCCGGCGCCGTGACGATGTCGATGCTGGCGCCGTGACGTTCCATCATGCCGTACACCATGGCCAGGCCCAGGCCCGTGCCCCGTTCGCCCTTGGTGGTGAAAAACGGCTCCAGGCAGCGCCGGCGCGTATTGTCGTCCATGCCGACGCCCGTGTCGCCGACCTCGATGCACACCTGCCGCGCCGTCCCCCCCGGCACGCCGACGCAGCTGGTGCGCACGCTCAGGGTGCCGCCCTCCGGCATGGCGTCGACGGCGTTGAAGACCAGGTTGGTCAGCGCTTCGCGGATTTCGCCCACGCTGCCGGGCAGCATGGGCAGCTCGTCCGCCAGCTCCGTGTGCAGGACGATGACGATGCCGCGCTGCTGCGGCATGTCGCTCCAGCGCGCCCGCGTCAGGTCCAGCACCTGCTGCACCACCAGGTTGGCGTTGATGGGCGCCAGCGCCAGCCGTGGTTCGCGCTGGCGGTAGAATTCGCGCATGCGCGCCACGGTGGCGGCCACGTCGTCGATGGCGCGTTCGATTACCTCCAGGCAATGCCGGCCATGCGGGCTGAGGCTCGTTTCCGTCTCCAGCAGCGATTCCGTGTACAGGGCCACGGGCGAAATGGCGTTGTTGATGTCGTGCGCGATGCCGCTGGCCATCTGGCCCAGCGCGCGCAGGCGCTCCTGCTGCATCGCCGATTGCTGCGTCTGGCGCAAATCGTCGTAGGCGCGCTGCAGCGCGCCGTAGAGCTGCGCCTGGTTGGCGGCCAGCGCCACATGTTCGCTCAGCTGGCTGAGGAATTCGCACTCGCCGCTGGTGAAGCTGTGCGCGGCGCGGCGCGCCACGATGAGGATGCCGAAGACCGTGTTTTCGGCCAGCAGCGGCGCCATGACGAGGGCGCGCAGCCCCCCTTGCGCCAGCCGCTGGGGAAACGGAAACGCCACCCCGGCGATGTCGGCTTCATACACGAGCTTGCCGCGCACGCAGCTCGACAGGCCATTTTCGTCGATGGGGATGTGCGCCTGCTCGCCCATCATGAACGACTGCGCCAGCGCCTCGCTGCGCACGCCCACGCACGTCACCTGCAGCGCGTGCTCGGACGGCCGGTACAGGCAGATGCAGCTGAAATCGATGGGCAGCTGGTCTTCCAGGCTGCGCACCACGACCTGGAAGATGCTGCGCAAGTCCTGCCGTTCGCCGATCGAGCGCGTGATCTGCTGCAGCAGGTTCAGGCGCTCGACCTGTTCATGCACCTTGCGCTCGGCCAGCTGGCGCTCGGCGATCTGGTTTTCCAGCGCGGTATTCGTCCGCGCCAGCTCATCGCGCGAGACGGTGGTGCGCCGCAGCTTTTCCGTCATGCCGTCAAAGGCGCGCGCCAGGTCGCCGATTTCATTTTTCGTGTGCACGCCGAGCGCAAAATCGAGCTTGCCGGCGCCGACGATCAGGGTTCCCTGGCGCAGCTTTTCCAGCGGTCCCGTGACGCTGGTGATGGTGAAATAGATCAAGCCGGCCACCAGCGCGATGATCATGCCGCCGAACAGCACCACGGCCACGTTGGCCCGCTGCTGCGCCGCCAGCACCCCTTGCCGGCTCAATTCGGACAGCCGCATCGCATCCGAGATCATGCCCTGCACCTTGCCCATGATCTGCCCGGACAGGCGCGACTCCAGCTCGCCGAGCACTTCGCGCCGCTGCGGGTCCTGCCCCAGTTCGCGGTGGTTGGCGACGAACAGCTCGAACAGCGTGCCCACGCCGGCCAGGTCGCCCTGCAATTCGCGCAGCAGCGCGCGCTCCTCGCCGCCGTTGAAGGCGGGCGTGGCCAGCAGCCCCGTGGCCAGCGACTCGCTGCGCAACTGCCACTGGGCGCGCGTGCGCGCGCCATGGTGCAGCGCGTATTCGATCGACAGGTAGCGCAGCGACGTGACGGCTTGCAGGATATCTGCCGCCGCCTTGTTTTTCGCCAGTTCGCGCTGCATCGCCATGGTGGTGGAAAACAGCACGGCGACGATGACGGCCACGAGCGCCACGCAAAACAGTTCGGCCAGCTTGAAGCGCGTCACGATTTTCACGGTGGTTTTCTCAATGAATGACCGTCACGGCCGATGGCGCCACCGCTTCCAGGCCGTCCAGGTAGACGGCGTCGAGGAAGTTCGGCATCTCGCCGCTGCCGGCCAGGCGGTTTTTGATGGCCCAGCGCGCCTCGTCTTCCAGCGCCAGCAGCAAGCGCTGGTCGAGCACGACGCCGAACTCGTAGCCGTGCCAGGTCGCCTGCAGGCGCGCCGCCTCGCTGGCCGACGCTTTGGAAAACAGGGCGCGCGCGGCATCGGGCTCGTCGCGGCAGAAGCGCGCGCCGGCGAGCAGCGCGCGCAGCACCTTGCGCACCGTGGCCGGATGGCCGCGCACGTAATCGCCCGTGCCGGCCACGTTGAACAGCCCCGCATACACGTCTTCGCCATAAAAGATGGCTGCATTGCCGGCGATGGCGTGCGTCATGCCCGTCAGGAACGGTTCCCAGCCGGCCGCCGCATCGACCTCGCCGCGCGCCAGCGCGCCGGCCAGCTGGTCCGGCGCGTAGTTGTGCAAGGTGACTTCGGCCGGCAGCAGCTTCTGGCGGTTCAGAAAGGCGTCCAGCGTGAACTGGCCCGAGGTGCCCAGGGTCACGCCGATGCGCTTGCCCTTCAGGCTGGCGGGCGTGGACACGCCGCGGTCCAGGCGCCCCACGATGCCGTGGTCGCGCTCGGCCTCGAAAATGCTGGCGATGATGACGACGGCCTGGTTTTTCAGGCTGGCCAGCACCACGGGAATATCGGACACGGTGCCCAGGTCGGCCGTGCCCTGCAGCACGGCTTCCATCGAAGCCTTGCCCGACGAATACGGCTGCAGCAGCGCATGGATGCCTTCGCGCGCAAAATACCCCTGGCCGCGCGCGGCCAGGACGGGGCAGCTGCCCACGTATTCCGCATTCACGGCCAGGCGCAGCACTTCCACGGGGCCGGGCGGCGGGCCGGCACGGGCATTGAGGCGCCAGATGGCCGCGGCGGACAGCGCCAGCAGCAGCGCGAC
The DNA here is from genome assembly GCF_059421435.1 of Janthinobacterium sp. GW821-FHT03A03. Classification (NCBI taxonomy): domain Bacteria; kingdom Pseudomonadati; phylum Pseudomonadota; class Betaproteobacteria; order Burkholderiales; family Oxalobacteraceae; genus Janthinobacterium; species Janthinobacterium sp. GW821-FHT03A03. The sequence goes on from NZ_JBWKUZ010000004.1 coordinate 76,154, forward strand.
CGCCGCCAGCCAGAGCCCGCGCCGCGCCGGGGCATTCATGCGCTGCGCTGCGCCGTGGCCGACTCCAGCGCGCTGTTGATGGCCTCGGAAAACGCGCCCACGTCGATCGGCTTGGTCAGATAGCGGTAGAAGCCCGCCGCCAGCCCGTGGCGCACGTCGGCCGGCCCCGCCACGGCCGTCAGCGCGATGACGGGGATATGCGCGGTGCGGGCATCGGCGCGCAGCACCTGCATGACCTGGGTGCCGCTGATGTCGGGCAGGTCGCTATCCATCAGGATCAGCTGCGGCAGGTGGCGGCGCGCCAGGTCCAGTCCCGTCTGCCCGTCGCCGGCCGACAGCAGGTCGAGGTCGGGGCGGAAATGGATCAGGCCCGCCACCAGCGTGACATTCAGGGGATTGTCTTCCACGTACAGCAGCGTCTTGCGTTCCGGCAACGGCAACGCTTCGGCCGGACGGGGAAATACGGGCAGGCGCGGGCTTTCCGGCTGCGGCGCCCGCTCGGGGCAACTGGCGATATCGAGCCAGAAAGTGCTGCCGCGCCCGGGCGTGCTGGCCACGCCTATGGATGCCTGCATGGCTTCGGCCAGGCGCTTGCTCACGACCAGCCCCAGGCCCGTGCCCTCTTCGTCGCGGGCATCGCGCCCCAGGCGGTTGAAGGGCTGGAACAGCGCCTCCAGCTGTGCGGCGCTCAGTCCGCCGCCCGTATCGCGCACGGACAGGCGCAGCCGGCGCCCGTCGACGGGCTGGCAATCGACGTGGACCTCACCCTGTTCGCGGTTGTACTTGACGGCGTTCGACAGCAGGTTGAGCAGCACCTGCTTGAGGCGCGTGCGGTCGGCCAGCACATGCATGCTGCCCGCCTCGACAAAGGTCAAGGTGATGCCGCGCTTGCGCGCCAGCGGTTCCATCATCTGCCAGCATTCATGGTAAATGTCGGCCAGGCCCACCGCTTCCATCGACAGCGACAGATTGCCCGACTCGATTTTCGCGATATCGAGGATATCGTTGATTAAAGTCAACAGATGCCGGCCCGCGCCGTAGATATGCGAGGCAAAGGTTTTCTTTTCCTGCGCCGTCGAGGGAATGGAGTCGGACGTCAGCATCTGCGAAAAGCCGAGGATGGCATTGAGCGGCGTGCGCAGCTCGTGGCTCATGCTGGACAGGAAATTGGTCTTTTCCTGGTTCGCCCGCTCGGCCACCTCGCGGGCCAGGCGCAGATCCTGGTTCATGGCGTCGAGTTCGGCCGTATGCTGGCGCAGCAGCAGTTCCAGGCGCGCGTTGGCGATGCGCAGCTGGCGCGTCTCCAGCGCCCGCGCCAGTATCAGCAGGATGCCCGAGACCTTGAATGGCTTGACGACGTAATCGAGCGCGCCCGCCTGCATGGCCTGCACGGCCGAGGCGATCGTGCCTTCGCCCGTCATGATGATGCAGGCCAGGTCCGGGTCGAGCAGCCGCGCCGCTTTCACCACGGCGATGCCATTCATGCCCGGCATCATCAGGTCGACCAGCAGCAGGTCGAACGATTCGATGGCCAGCAGCGACAGGGCCGCCTCGCCCGACGCCAGTCCCGTCGTGTCGTACGCCTGCCCGCGCAAGGTGTCGCACAGGGCGCGCACGTGCGCCAGCTCGTCATCGACGATCAGTATCCGGGGCGGCGTTGTCGACCTGTCCATGCAATCTCCTGGCTGCATGATCTTGCGGGCCAGAAAACTGCCCCACAACATGCGTTCCGAGCATAACACCAGGAAATTACCAGAAATACACGCTTTGTCACATTTCGCGCAGCCGCACCATGCGCCGGGAGGCGCTCACGCCGGCCAGCGCCGCGTAGCCCGTGTGACGGGCGCAATGGTCGAGCGCCTGGCGCAAGGCCGTATCGACTTTGCGCAGCGACATGTCGTGCCGCTGCGCCACCTCCTGGCGGCTCATCTCGTCCACGCGCAATGCTTCGAGCACTTGCTGGTGGCGCCGTGGCAACAGCGCGACGGCCTGCTCCAGCCGGTGCAAGTCGCCATGCAGCTCGGCCAGCCGCTCCGGCCCCGCCGCCGTGTCGGCCACGCCGTCGACCAGCGCCGCCTCGCCTTCTTCCTCATCCGCGTACAGCCAGGCGCGGCTGCGGCGCAGGCTGTCCGTGGCCACGTTGCAGGCCACGCGGAACACGTAGGCGACAGGGCTGTGCGCCACGGTGCGGCTGCCGCCCGCCGGCGCCTCGCCCAGGCGCAGCCAGGCGTCGTGCAGGCAGTCGCTGGCCAGCTCGGCGCAACCGAGGTGGCGCGCCAGGCGGCGGTGCAGGCTTGCGTAATTGCTTTCCAGCACTGCCTGCAGCTGGCTGCCCTGCCCCGGCGCGGGCGCCACGTCGTTGGCCGCCCGCGGGCGCAGGCGCACGGCCGGTCCCCAGGCGGCCAGGCCGCGCGGCGGCGCGCTTGCCGCATGTACCACCCGCACGGGCGCCGGCGCGGCGCTTGCAGCGGCCATCATGGCGACAACCTGCTGCGTTCCTGCGCCGTCAGCTGGCGCGCGGCCGATTCCGGCAAGGCGCCCAGGCCCAGCACGCGCACGGCGCTGCGCGGGTTGTAGTCGGCCGCTTCAGTGCGCGCGCCGTCCTGCGGCGCCGCCTGCGCGCTGTCGGGCGGGGCGTCGTTGCCAAAGCCCAGCACGCGCACCGTGAACACGGACGGCTGCGCGGCACGCGTGGCGGCGCGCTCGCGCTGCACCACGTCCTGGGCGGCGGCCGTGGCCTGCGTGGCGGCCGCGCTGGCGTTCGTCATGGCGGCCACGTTGACGGACGCCACCGCCGGCATACCCTTCGCTTCGCCCTTGACCTGGATGTTCGCCGCGTTCACCACCGTCAGCGCGGCCAGGTTGACGCTGCCCGAGACGCGGATGCCCGCCTCGCCCGCGTCGATGGTGCCCAGCGGCGCCAGCAAGTCCACGTCGCCGGCCGGCACTTCGGCGATCGGCGCCAGGGTGGCGATGCCGGCGCCCGTGCTGGGCACGTCGGACGACAGGGTCACGTTGCCCCAGTTGTCATACACGCGCTTGGGCGGCGTGTAGACGATGGTCGACTTCGAGCCGCGCCCCGCATTGATGTCGCCCTGCGACGACCAGCCGAGGATATCGCCGCCAAACGTGGTCATGACGCGGCTCTGGCCCAGCAGGATGCTGCCGTGCGAGAACAGCTCGATATTCCCGCCGCCCTTGGTGATGACGCCCGAGGTCGACGGCGGCGCCTCGCCTTCGATGCCGAACACCTGCTTGCCGCCCGGCGTGAGCAGCTGGATATCGCCGCCGAAGTTGGTGTGCACGTAGCCGCTGCGGGGGAAATAGTCCCAGCGCTGCTCGCCATCATTGCGCACCGCGTACAGGCCGCGGTACATGACGATGTCGCCCGCATAATCGATGGCCTTGCCGCTGGCGTCCGTGGCCGGCGCCAGGGCCGCGATGGCGTTGCGGCTGCGCAGGAAGCTGCCATGGCGCGGGCTGTCCGCATCGTTGAACTCGCGCCCGCCCGCCTTCAGCTCCGCGAAATACACGTCGCGGGCGAACACGCGCTGCTGCGGCTCGGACAAGGCCAGGTAAAAGGCCAGCGCCTCGGCGGCCGTGCCCTTGAAAGCATAACGCTCGGCCAGCCAGGTGGCCAGTTCGCCCTCGTACGATTTCACCACCTTGCCAGCCTGGCCGGCCAGCGGCACGCCCGCCTGCGCCACGTTGGCCGGGTCCAGATACGGCTTGACGAAGCGCAGGTAGTCGAGACCGGCCGCGCCCACGCCCGCCTGCATGGCGATGCCGGCGCCCGGGCGCTTGTCACCCGCCACGACGGGGCCGAGGCTGACGACGCTGCCCTTGTCCTGCATCAATATGTTGCGTCCGGCGCTGATATCGAGCGTGCCGGGGCCGGCCACGTTGAAGGAGCTGTTCAGGATATCGCGCCCGGCCGAGACCACCGAGACGTCAAACGCATTGTTGTGCACGAACAGGTTGCTGATATTCATGAAGCTCATGTCGCTGTTGCTGGCACTGCCGTTCTTGGCTTCCAGCTGCGCCGTGCCGCTGCCGACGATATCGCGGCCCGCCTTCATCCACACGGGTTGGCCGCCCTCATACCAGGTGATGCCCGCACGCCTGGCGTCATGAAACGCGAGGATACGCCCGCTGTTTACGCCCACCAGGTCGCCCTTGACGGCATAGATACGGGTCACCTGCGTGCCGCTGTTGGCGGGGCCGGCCGAGGAATTGGGGCCGAAGGCAAACAGCGGGAAGTTCCATTTCGCCATCGGCGTCCCCGTGCTCGAGACATTCGTGGCCAGGGGATTAGTCTCATTCGGCCGGATATCCCAGCCCGTGAAGGCTGGCTTGAACGGCGTCGCCATGCTGTCGGCGGCGGCGCCGGACTGGCTGACGGCAAAACCGCCCGCGTAGATGGAGTCGCTGGCCAGCCATTGCAGCTGGGCATTGGGAGACGGCGCCAGCAGCAGCGGCGGGCCATACGCGGACGCAGCACCCCAATCCGTGATGGTCTTGCCGTAGTACAAGCTGCCATTCGCGGCCGCGGCCCGCACGATGGACGGATAGACGGTGGCCAGGTCGGTATCGGTGCCGACGGACGCCGACAGCGGCGTCATGTTGCCGCCGGCGGAGTAGAGGTCAAGCGCCGTGCGCGGCGTCCACAGGCTGAACCAGCTGTAGCCGTAGCCCTGCTCACCGGCCGCGCCGGTGAACGGCGTGGCATTGAACGCGGTCACGCGGCCGGGATCGGCCACATCCTGCAGCACCAGGTCGCCCAGCGTCGCCACGCTGAACGTGGCGTCGCCCGGCACCAGGGTCATGCCGCCCCGGGCCGTGGCGCGCGTGGCGCGGAAGGCATCGTAGGCGCGCGCTTCCAGCGGCACGTGATCGGTGGCTTGGGTGCCATAATGCAGCGCCACGCTGCCCAGTTGCGTGGCCGACGTTTCCGCGTGGCCACGCAAGTCCACCAGCGCGCCGTTCAGGTGATTGCCACCGGAGCCGCCGCCGGGGTTGAGGGCGCCGCCCACGCGCAGGTCCAGGTCGCCGCCGCCCGTCTGCAGCAGGCTGCCGTCGGCCAGCACGCGTCCCGTGCCGCCCACGGCCAGCAGCAAGCCCTGAGAACGGGGATTGATGCTGCCGTTATACGAACTGCCCGTCAGCGGCGCCAGCACGCCAGCATCGCCCGCCACCTCGGCGCGCACATTGCCGCCGCCCAGGGTGCCGAAGCCTGTAAAGCCCAGCACCGTGTCGGCCAGCGTACCGCGGCCCACATAGCTGCCGAAATTGATCCACCACGCTGTCGGCTGGGGCGCGCCGCCCGTGGCCACGCCGCCGCTGCCCTGGCGCCACAGCCAGTTGCCCACTGCCACCGAATCGGCCATACCATCCAAGGGAACGGGACGCAGGTTGATGGAACTGGACGCGTCGACCAGCGAGCCGCTCAAGTCGCCCGCCACCTGCAGCAGCAGGTTGCCGCCCTGCTCCGGATACCAGGCGCGGTAGATGCTGTCGGCGCCGCCGTCGACCAGGCGTTCATGGGCGCCGTCGGGGTTGCCCAGCACCTTGCCTTCGGCATTGCGCGCGCGCGGCAGGTTGTACGGGTCGCCGGCCGCCGTCGGCGCGGACGACATGCCGGCCGTGTACACGCCATACAGGCTGTCCACGCGCAGGTCGCCGCCGCTGACGAGGTCCAGGTCGCCCGTGCCCGTGCGCAGCACGCTGTGGCGCAGGCTGCTCGCCTTGTAGTCGAACGTGGGGTTGGCCGTGCCGCACCAGGTGGGATTGTCCTCGCAAATGGTCGGCCACTTCAGCGCCACGGGGTCGAGCAGGTCGCCCGCCTTCACTTTGTCATCCGCATACTCTTCCGCGCCAGCCTTGGTCCACACGTAGGCCACCTTCAGCAGGCATAACGTCGGGTCGTTGGCGCAAAATTGCTCGACAGTCTGGCCGAACTGGCTGGTGAATTCCTCGGTGATGGGTTCGCCCGCCACGATGCCGGGGAAGCCCTCGCGCTCGCCCAGTTCCTGCGCTTCCTTGGTCCAGTACTGCACGCCCTTCGGCGGCACCAGCACGCCGTACATGCCGTAATGGCTGTCGGCCAGGCGCAGGCTGCCGTGCGCGGGATGCGCCTGCACGCCGCGCGTGTCGGCCCCTTCCAGGTCGGCGCCGGCCACCAGGCGCATGCCCCATGCCTGCGAGCCTTCCGCCAGCATGGGCGCGATGGCCCACAGCTTGCCCTGGCTGCCCGCCACGTCCGGGCGCAGCGCGATCGATTCCACGCCGGCCATCAGCTTGACGTCGGTGCCGGACGGGATCAGCGACCCCACGGCCAGCGCCAGGTTGCCATTGAGTGCAAACACCGAGCGTTCGCCCGCCACGCCAGGCAGCGGCACGCCCTTGGGCCAGGTCATGGCGCGCACCTTGACCGCTTGCGCCAGCACGCTGCCCGCGTCGAGGCGCATGCCGGCTGTCAAGGTCTGCGCCGTGGCCAGCAGGCTGCCTGCCGCATGGACGATGTTGCCGGCGCTGTCGCGCACGGCGGCCGCCAGCACCGTGCCTGCCGGCAAGGTGACCGCCTGGTCCAGGGTCATGGCCACGGGCAGGCGCGTCTGCGCGTCCAGATTGAAGCCCTTGAGGGGCACGTCGTAATTGAGCGCGATGCCGCCCGGGAACAAAGTGCCATCGGCCACGGTCACGCCCTGGCCCGGCACGATGACGTCGCTGCCATTGATGTCGCGCCCCGGCAGCAAGATCCAGCCCTTGTCATCCTGGGTGGCGGGCGGCGGCGCGAAGCCGTCGTTGATGCTGCCATAGATGCTCAAATCGCCGCCGGCGCGCAGCAGCAGGCTGCCCACCTCGCCCGAACCGCGCACAGCCGTGTGCGGGAAGCGCGGGTTCAGGCTGGCGTAGCGCATGTTTGAGAGATCCAGGTCGCCCCGCACCACCAGGTCGCCGTCTGGCGTCTTGCTGACGATATCGACGCCGGGACGCAGATGCAGCGCATCGGCATAGGCGGCCGTGTTCAAGCCCGCCAGCTTGATATTGCGCAAGTTCGTGTTGGCCAACGCCGCATCGATGAAAGCCGTGCTGTCCGCATGCTTGCTGTCGAGATATGCCTGGTCGATCACCTGGTAGGGGCGGCCGCTGGCCGACACGTCCGCGGCGTAGGCCGCGTCGTCATAGCGCTGCATGGCGTTGACGGCGATCGATTTCGCGCCGCGTATCGTCAAACCGCCGCCGGCCGCAATGGCGATGTCGCCGAACGTGGCCGCATCAAGATCCGTGCGAACGCCGCCGCGGCCCAGGCGCGGCGCGCTCAATTCCACGGTGCCGCGCGCGGCGCCGTCGTGTTCGCCCTTGCCCTTGCCGGCCACGGCCGCCGTGCCGTGGCGCACGTCGATCTGCGCGCCGCCCGCCAGGTCGAGTACGCCCTCGCCCCCGTTCAGTTCCACCGTGGCCCGGTTCGGGCTGTCGATGATCTTGCCATAGCTGTCGACGCGCAACAGCGTGCCATGCGCATCGAGCACGGCATTGCCGGCCAACGTCAATCCATGCTTGCCGGCCAGGCGGATGCTGCCCACGCGCTCGCCGCTGGCGTCGACGGTGCCGGCAACGGACAGCTTGCCGTTGTCGAGCGATACCTGCACCTCGCCCGCCTTGAGTTCATTGCCGATAGTCAAATTGCCCTGTTTCAGCTGGAAGCTGCGCCCGCCCGTCACGCCGCCTTCCGTCAGGCGCGCGTTCAGCGACGCGAACTGGCTGTCCAGCGTGCCGCCCGCGCCCAGCGTCTGCGCGCGCACGTCCACGCTGCCCTTCTTGTATGGCACGACGGTGCCGCCCGCGTCGTAGCTGCCGCTGGCGCCGCCCAGTAACTTGCCCTGCAAGTCGACCATGCCGGCCGCGCCATCGAGGGCCACGGCCTTCAGGCTGCCGGCGCGGTTGTTCTCGGCCGACACGTCGATCACGGCGCCGCTAGCTGTGCGGATATCGCCGGCGCGGCTGTCCAGCGTCACGTCGCCGCCCCAGCTGTATTTGTCCACGTCGAAGAAGGTGGACTTGCGGCCCGCCATGTCGATGCGCGCGCCGTCGGCCACGGTGATGTCGCGCCGGGCGCCGATCGCCAACTTACCGCTAGGCAACACCACGGCCGTCGCCACGCTCACGCTGTCGCCGTTCAAGGCCAGCTGGGCGCCCAGTCCATCGGTATTCTTGACGGGCGCGGCCGGCGCCGTACCCGCCGGCGCCGCCACCGTCAGCGCGCCGCCCGCCGTGTAGCTGTGGACGGAACCGGAGTCGCCCGTCAGCAGCGGCGTGCTGATATTGAGCTTGCCGCCGCTGTACTGGTAGCCCTTGCCGGCCTCGTAGGCGCCCTGCGCCTGGTAGACGGACAGGCTGCCCTTGTGGTTGGCCGTCACCTGGCCCGACGCCTTCAGGTTGACGTTGCCAAAACCGAGCGCCAGGCGGTCGAACGAGGCGACGCCGGCCGGCTGCGTGAACGGGCCGAAGCCGAAATCGATGCGCTGCGCCTCCAGGTTCAGGGTGCCGCTGCCCGTGCCGGCACCGTGCGCGATCACATTGCCGGCCGGCGACAGGGCGCCGCCCCAGATCAGGTTGGCCGTGCGGATGGTGGCCACGGTATCGGCGCCGCCCTGGCCATACATGGCCGGCGTGGTCAGCACCAGGCGCTCCAAGGTCGATTTCCCCGTGCCCTTGTCATAGGTATCGAGCACCACGTCGCCATAGAAATTGACGCTGTCGGCCGCGCTCAGCATGAGCGACTGCAGGGCCGGCGCGCCCGTGCCGGTATCGCCGCGCAGCAGGCGGTCCAGCACGCCCTGGTTCAGGGTCAGGCCGCTCGAGCGCGTGCCGCTGGCCTGGGCCGCCGCCAGCGCCTCGCCGCTGCCCATGTTGATGGCGCCCACGGCCAGGCTCAGGTTGCGCGTGCCGTAGCGGGCCGTGTCGTCCAGCGCGAAACTGCCATTCGTCGACAGCAGCAAAGTACCTTCCGAGTACAGGCTCGCTGTTCCTTTGTCGGTGCAGGCGTCGTCGCACACGCCGATGCGGATGCCGCCGCGCGCCGTGCCGCTGGCCGGCGCCACGTTGAGCAAGCCGTTCGAGGCCGCCAGCATGTGCACGTCCGCGCGGCCCTTCTTGTAGATGAAGCCGTCGTTGGCGTCATACGCGGCCTTGCCCTTGCCCACGGTGCTGATGCCGGCACCGGGCGCGATATCGATCAAGCCATCGCCCAGCAGATAACTACTGGGGTCCTGGGCGACGAGGAACACCTCGGGCGCCGACAGGACGGCCCCCGCGCGCAAGTAGATGGCGCGCGCCGACTTGGCGCCGAAGTTCACGTAGTTGCCAGCCTGGCCATATTCCACCGATGGTGCATTGCCCAGCATCATGCGGGCAGCGCCGATATTGTTCAGGCTGGAGGCGCGCACGCTGACCAGCCCGGCGCCGCTGGTGGCGGGCGCGCCGTCGGCGAGAATTTCAATATCGCCGTTGGCACTCTGGCCCGGCATCAGCAGCACGGTGCCGCCATAGCCGCCCTTGGCGGCGCCGAATTTACCGGTGCCCTTGAACTGGAAGGTGTCCGGGCCGCCGTCCTGCGCCAGGGTCAGCTTGAGCGTCTTCGCGTCGGCCGGCAGCAGCGCGCGGGGGATGCCGCGCGTTTGCGCATCGGCCAGCGCGTAGGCCGCATAGCCGGTTTCGTTGTATTGGGAATAGGTGCGCAAGGCCTTGGCCGGCGTGAGTATCAGCTGGCTGGCCAGCGGCGCGCGGATGTCCGTGCCGGCGATCGACAGGGTGCCGGGCGCGCTCCAGGAACCGTTGCGCAGCGGCTGCGCCAGCGTGCCTGCGCTCCCCTGGCCCGCCAGGCCGTTCAGTTCCACGCGGAAGGCGCCCGGCAGCAGGGCATAGGTCGACGGCATCAGGGTATAGGTGCCGGCGGGCAAGCCCGGCACGCCGCTGCCCAGCGTCACCTGCCGGCCGATGGCTGGATCGGCGGCGCCCTTGTCGCCGCCCGCGGGCGCCTGCGGCGCCTGTACGCCGGGCACGATGGCGTACACGGGATTCGTCGCCAGGCCCGGCAGGACAAAGCCGCCATTGGCCCCCACCTGCGCCAGCGGGTGGTAGCGCGCGTCGGTCGAGCCGCCGCGGCCCGCGATGAAACCGGCGCCCGTCAGTTCGCCGCCGCCGGACAGGTCGAGCAGCGCGCCAGGCCGCACGTCCACGGCCACGCCGGCCATGTCCACGCCGATGCGCAGGCCGCCCTGCGCATTGATGCCGCCCACGCCCATCAGGGTGGCCGGCTTGCCGTTGACGTTCCAGGTCTGGCCATCGACGGTGCCGCCATACGGCATCACCAGGCCGGCGCCGCTGACCGAGGTGATGCTGCTGGACAGCAGATTCACGCTCAGGCTCTTGTCATTGTCATAGCCTGCCGCGCCGATGGCCAGGCGCCCCAGCGGTGCGCGCACGACGCCGCCCTGCTCGATGTGCGCGGCCGCCAGTTCCAGCGAGCCGAAGGCGGAATACGGCATGGCCGGCACGCTGTCGGTGGTGCGCGCGATGTTCAGGGCATGGGCGGGATCGTAGCCGATCTTGCCATTGATGCTGCTATAGCCGGCGCGCACGGCGGCGCCGGCGCCCGTTTCCGGATACAGCTGGGCCGCAGCGAGGGTCATGTCGCCCGGCGTGGACAGCACCGTCGTCGCCTGGTTGCCATCCCATCCCAGCGGCGACAGCAGGAAGCGCAGGTCGCCGCGGCTCGTCAGGCGCACGTCGTCCGCCCGAATGTCGACCAGGCCGCGCACGTCGATCAGGTCGCCAGCAATGCTGACCTGGCCGGCCATCGGCGACTGGCCCGCCGTGCCCGGCGTGACATAGTAGTCGCGTGCTGCCGGCTTGACGCTGGCCAGGCGCACGTACGGCGCCGCGATGCCGACCTTCGCGCCGGGCTTGCTGCCTGGCGCCAGCACGGGCGCGCCATACAGCTGGAAGCTTTGCTGCAGCGTCAGCGACACGTCGCCATCGAAGGAGGCGGCGCCCAGCAGGGCCAGGTTGCCGAAGCCGCCCGCCTCCACCTGCTCCACCGAGTAGCGGCCATGGCCGTACTGCAGCGCCTGCGGCCCGTCCTGCGCCGCATCCTGCGCATGCACGCCGCCGGCCAGGTCGCTGGCAACCTTGCGCTGCGTCAATGCCAGCTGGCGGCCCTGCAGCACCTTGTCCGTCGCCAGCGTTTTCAGGTAGACGGGCGAGCCCGTGGCCACGGACAGGCTGCCGCCCGCCGCCCCCGCGCCGCCCGCCCAGGCACGCAGCTGGCCATCGAGGTACAAGCCGTTGTTCGACGCCAGCGCGATGCTGCCGCCCGCGCTGGCCACGTCGACGGCCGCGCCGTTCACGTCGAGCACGGCATGCGCGCCGGAAGCGTCCAATACGGCGCCGTCGCGCACGACGACGAACAGGCTGGCGGCCGAGGTGCTGCCCTGCGCGTGGTCGATTTCGCCGCCGACGACGATGCTGCCGCCGTCCGCCACCTTGCCATAGCGCCGGCCCTGCGCGTCCGTGGCCGTGACGGCGCGCGACGCCACGTCGAGCACGGCATTCTCGCCGATCCAGATGGAACGGCCATGGCCGGCCGCCTCCACCGCTTCGGACACGTTCACGTCCACGCCCACGCCGCCCAGGCTGATCTTGCCGCTCCAGGCGTTCAGCCGCCCGTCCACCGTCAGCTGGCCCACGCTGGCCAGCTTGATGGACTGGCCCGCATCGACGCTCACCACGGCGCCCGTGCCGACCAGCAGTTGGGCAGTGGCCATGTCGGCCGCGCCGGACTGGATATCGCCCACCTGCAGGGCCAGGCTGGCGCCCTTGCGCTGCGCCAAGGTGCCCTTGAGCGGGTTCTCCGTGACCGGCTCCGGCGTCCACAGGGCCAGTTTCTCGTTGTCCACCACGCGCAGCACGGGCATGCGCACATCGACTTGCGTGCCGGCCGCGACCGTCAAGCCCTGTTTGCCGACCAGGCTGTAGCTGGAAAAACCCTGTTCAAAAAAGTCGCCGCCCAGCTGCAGGGCGCCTGCGACGGGTTTTTCAATGTCGCCAATGACGATCTTGTTCGCCTGTAATTCCAGCTTGCCGCCGCCCGTCACGCCATGGCCGCGCAGCTGCGCGCCCGCGCCCAGCACCAGGTCGGCCTTGGCGCCATAGCTGGCCAGGGTCACGTTGCCGCCCTTGCCGCCCTGCTGCTTGCCCTGCGCCAGGATGGCCGCGCCCGAGCCGGCGTCGATCAGGCTGCCACTGCCGATGCGCACGTCGCCGTTCGCCCGCAGCGACACATTGCCGCCATTGATATATGGCAAACCGGCGGCGGCCAGCGGATCGCGCAGCACATTACTGAGCAGGCCGCTGGTGTCGAGCGTGACGCCGTCGGCCAGCACCAGCTTGCCCGCTGGCCCGCCCTGATTGACGACGGTGTCCACCATGCCCAGCGCGCCGATCTGGTTCAGCACGTTGCCGGCCATGATGCTGCCGCCATGGCTGCGCAGGCTGCTGTTGATGGCCAGGTCCTTGCCGAACAGGGTAATGTTGCCGCCGTCGGCCACCTGCAGCGCGCTGTCGACCGTGATCGCGCCTTTCGCGGCGAGGCGGATGGCGCCAAGGCGTTGCTCATTGAGCAAGCCAGTATCGAGCAGCAGCTTGCCCTGGCGCTCTGACGCCAGTACGCCTGTCACGTCGAGGCCGGCGGCGATGCCGTCCTGCACGCGCGTCAGGCGCACCTCGTCCATGACGGCCGACAATGCGTGCTGCAGCACGCCCGTGCGCTTGTCGAACATGGGCTGGTACTGGCCGACGATCAATTGTCCCCGCTGCGCGGCGGCCAGCTGCGACTGCTGGTAGCCGTCGAGCAGGGCCTGCGGCGCCTGCGTCTGGCGCTCGCCCTGGAAGACTTCGCCCGCAATCGCCCCTTCCAGCACGGCCGAACCGGTCGCGACCACCAGCTTGCCCGCGTCGCGGCCCACCGTGTAGCCGTTTTCCAGCCGCTGTTGCGCCGCGATCAGGGGATTGGCGTAGAAGGCGCTCGCTTCCTTGCCCCAGCGCGCATGTTCTTCCTCGTAGCCCTTGTACACGCCCGCATACGGCAAGTCGGCCGGCGCGCTGCCCGCCTCATATAATTTGCCGTCCGCGCCCTTGAGCCAGGTCTGGCGCAGCGCGCCCGTCTGCACGTCCAGGGTGCCGCCCGACAGGTTGATGGCGGAGCCGGCTTGCGTGACGACATCCTTGCCGCCGAAGCTCACCGTGCCGCCCTGCGCCATCCACTCGCTGACGGAATGGCCCTGCGTGCCCAGGTAGCCGGCCACTTCCAGCAAGCCGCCGGCCGTGTACCAGCGGTCGCTGTCGTAGCCGTTCGTGCCTTTCGGCACGAACACCAGCTTGCGGCGGTCGACCCAGATATTGTTATTGATCAAGGCCTTGCCGTCGCGGTTGACGGGCGCGTCGCGCTGCTCGTTGCCCTGCACGTTGATCTCGATATTGTTGGCCTCCATGGCCACCTTGACGCCGACGGCGCCGGAGACGTCGAGCTGGGCGCCGTCGCGCAGCAGGCTGCGGCTGGCCGCCTTGACGGCGATCTGGCCGCCCGTCGCCAGGGTCAGCGAGTCGCCGAGGAATTCCACCGTGCCGGCGCTGCCGATCTCGATGCGCGACTGGTCGCGGCGGTCGTTCACGCCAACGATGTTGTCCGTCGCCGTCACGGCCGGGCCGCGCATGGCGTCGCGCTGGCTGTCGAGCGCCGTCGTCTTGCCGTCGTCCTCGAGCACGATGGCCGTGGTGGCGCCGCGCCCCACGGTGACGGCAGCGTCGCTGCCCAGCGCGTTCAGGTGCACGGTGCCGCGCGTGGCGGCCGTGGTGGTGGCCAGCACCACGCCTTCCTGGCGCACGTCGCGCCCGGCCAGCGTGACGTCGCCTTCGCGCGCCTGGATCAGGCCCGTGTTGACGACCTTGCCCGCCGTGCTGCCGGCGGCAAACTGCGGCGTGACTTCGCTGCCGCGCGTGGTCGACAGCGGATTGCCGTCCGTGCCCACGCCTTTTTTGATGGTAAAACTGTCGCCGGCGGCCAGCAGGGCCTGCCCCCTGGGCGTGCTGATCTCGCCCGCATGGTGGACTTCCTTGCCCAGCAGCATCACGTAACCGCCCCCTTCCGTGCTGCCCTTGGGCGCATTGCTGGCCAGTCGCGCGCCCGCCTGCACCTGCACCTTGCCGCCCGCGTCCGTAAAAGTCGTGGCGCCGGCCGTGCCGGCGCTGTAGATGCCGTTTTTCTGGAATTGCGCGTCGCCGATGCGGGCCGCGGCCGCCACCAGGCTGCGCGTGTCGACCTGGCTCGTGCCGCTAAACACGATGCCGTTGCGGTTGACGAGCAATACCGTGCCGTCGGCCTTGATCTGGCCCTGGATCTGGCTGGGACGCGCCTGCGGATCGTTGACGCGGTTTAGCACGGCCCAGTCCTTCTGTTGCTGGAACGTCAATGTCGTGTCCTTGCCCACATTGAATGTTTCCCAGTTCAGGATGGCCTTGTCCGCCGTCTGCTGCACCACCACGGCCGTCTTGCCTGCCGCCACCGTCTGCACGGGCGCCTGGGCGTTGCGCCAGCCGGCCGTCAGGCTGTTGGTGTCGACCTGCAAGCCGCCCTGCGCCAGGCCGTTCGGCACGCCGGCGTCGCCGGCGGCCGCCTGGCGCGCCTGCGCCTGAGCCGCTTGCTGCGCGGCAATGGCACGCGCGGCCAGGTTCAGGTTGTTGAGCGAACGCTGCAACTGCTGATTGGCCTGCTGTTGCTGCCCTTCGGGGCGGCTGCCCAGCGGCAGCGGCTGGCCGTTCGGCAGGCGGCCCGAGGTGGCCGCCGTATTTTGCGCCGCGCCCTTGGCCGCGAACCAGCTGCCGCTGAACGCCTGCTGCGCGCGCGCCGGCGTGCTGAAGGCGCCCGCCATCAGCATGGTGGTCAATGCATAGGCAAGCGGCGTGAGCCGCAGGCGGCTGCCCAGCGTGGAGCTACGCTGCGCGCCCGTGTCGACGTTCGGGACTGGGCGCTGGGCAGTGTGAAACTTGGTCATGGCAATGGTTTCCTGGCTAGTGAGATGGGAACGGAGCCTGGCTGTCGCACAAGCGTCCACACCTCCATGACGTAGCTCGGTGGCGGAAAGGATAATGTTTTTTGAAAAATATTTTGCCAGCCCCTGCCGCCGCACATGCGGCGATCAGCTCAGCAGCACCACGCCGCCCGGCAGGCTGGTCATCTGCGCGCCCGTCAGGTCGCGTATCATCGCCAGCGCGCCATCGATCTGGGCGATGGAAAAGCGCATGCGCACGAGGCGCCGCCCCAGTTCCGGGTTGCGCAGCAGCACCCGGCCGGGCCGGTAGCGGTTGATTTCGGCCACCACCTCGGCCAGCGGCTTGCCGGCAAACGACAGCGCGCCCGTGCGCCACGCGCTGGCCTCGCCCGGCGCCGCCATCCTGGCCGCCTGCACGCCGCGCCCGTCGTAGACCACTTGCTGGCCCGCATCCAGGGTCACGCGCCGCTGCCGCCACACGACGTCCACGGCGCCCGCCAGGCAGGTGACGCAGACGGCGTCGTCCGTGTGGCGCACGTTGAAGCGGGCCGACTGCGCCAGCAGGCGCCCGGCTCCCGCCACCACGCTGACGGGCTGGCGCGCGCCGCTGGCGAGAATTTCCGCCTCGCCGGCCAGCAGTTCGATGGACTCGGGCGCCCGCACATCGATGCGCGTCTGGGTATTGAGCTGCACCGTCATCTGTGGCGACAGGGCCACTTGCCGCTGTTCGCCCGTGCCCGTGCGGTAGTCGGCGCCCAGCTCCTGCAGCGACGGCCATGCGCCCAGCGGCGGGCGCAGGGCCAGCGCGGCCACGCCGGCGGCCAGCGCGCCGCCGAGGAAGGCGCGCCGCCCGGGCCTGGCCGGGAAAGCCAGCACGTTTTCCCGCTGCGGCGCGGCGGCGGCGCGGGTCAAGGCGGGGTCGAGCGCCTGCCACAGCTGTTGCAGTTCGCGCCAGGCGCGCGCATGGTCGGGGCTGCTGGCGCACCAGGCGCGCAAGGCGTCGGCGTCGGCGCGCGTGAAATCGTCGGCACGCAGGCGCGCCCACCAGGCAGCGGCTTGCTGGCCGATGGCGGCATCGCTGTCGGCAGTAGTAGAAGGCCCGCGTTGATCGCGGTCAAAAGTATTCATGAGCATTATCAATATTTTCGTCGGCCCGCCACATCGCTGCGCTGGGCGGCATCGGCGTCGGCCATGCACGTTTTACAGTGTTGCATGGCGGCCTGCAATTCTTTCTTCACCATCGCCACGGAAATGCCGAAGCGCTCGGCGATTTCGCCGTTGAGCAAGCCATCGACGCGGGCCGCCGTCAGGATGGCGCGGCGGCGCGGCGACAGGCCCGCCAGCGCCGCGTCGAGCGCCTGCACGTCGAGGCGGGCGGCGACGATGCGCGCCGGGTCGCTGACATCGTTGGCGCTGTCGTCGGCCATGTGCATCAGTTCCTCGCGTTCGCGCTCGGTGACGATGATCTGGTCGCGGCGGTAGGCATCGGTGGCGATATTGGCCGCCATGCGCAGCAGGTAGGCGTCGGGATTGTGCACGGCGACAGGCTGGGCCATCGCTTCGAGGCGCAGCCAGGTTTCCTGCAGCGCATCGGCCGCATTGTGCTTGCAGCCGACGACGCGCTCGAGGCGCCAGCGCAGCACGGCGTAGCGGCTGCTCAGGTGCCGTTTCAGTTTGCTGCGCAGGTCGGGCATGCTCATGGCGCGCGCCTTCCCGGCGCGCGGGCGGCGCAATCGACTTCCACGCCCGGCCCATCCGGCAGCAGCAGGATGGACACGGGCTGCGGCAGGGCCGGCAGCGGCGCCGCGCCCACCTGCATGCCCAGCACCAGGCGGGCGATGGCCGTGTCGCGCGCGGGCAAGCCCGTGCTGTCGAGCAGCTGCACCCGCTCCACCACGCCGGCGCGGTTCAGGTACAGCTGCAGCGCCAGGCGGTAGCCGCCGGGGCGCGTCTGCGCCGCGCGGCACAGCAATCCCAGCAGCACATGCTGCAGCCGGCTCACGTAGGCCGCCACATCGGCGCCGCCCTGGCGCGCGCCCGGTATGTCGGCGGCGGCCACGACGGCGGCCGGCGGCGGCTCGGGCGTAGCGGCGGCGCCGGCCGGCGCGTACACGGTGACGGCTTGCGCGTCCGACTGGCGCGCCTGCAGGCCCGTGCCCGTCAACAGGATTTGCAGGGCCGCGCCGGGCGCATGCGCGCCGCGCACGGCGCCGGACTGGCGCTGCGCATGGCGCTGGTCCACCAGCACGGCGATGCCCGTGCGGCGGCTGTACAGGTCGAGCGCATCGCCGAGGTTCTGCGCGGCGATATCGAACTGCAGCACGGCGCCATCGGCGGCGGCCTGCGCCCGCACGGGACCGGCGGCGGTCAGAAAGCCCAGCAGGACCAGGTATCCCGCCAGCGCAAGCACGTGAACGGATGCCGGGCTGCCTGTCATATCGCTATCGTGTCGCTATCGTGAAAGGGTGGAAAGACACTGCATGGGAGTGTTATCAAGTAACAATTCTTGCGTCAACTGCAATAGCCTACACAGCAAAAATGACGGCTTCGTGACATGCCGGAACGGCGTAAATTTCGCCATGCGGGACATCGAGCACGGCGGCAATTTCGGCTACACTGGCTGCTACTTTCCCTTTCAGACGCCTGATGATCGAAAAGAACCTGCCCGAGCTGGTCATGCTGAAACGCCTCATCGACGAGGGCGGCAGCCACCTGGAAGTGGCCACGCCCTGCAGCATCGCCATGGATGGGCGCGAATTTCCCGTGTACACGATTGCCCTGGGCAACCCCGGCCCGGACGTGCCCGCGCTGGGCTTTTTCGGCGGCATCCACGGCCTCGAACGCATCGGCACGCAAGTGCTGCTGTCCTTCCTGGAAAGCCTGTTGGCGCGCCTGCGCTGGGACGCCACCCTGCACCAGCAGCTGGAAACCATGCGCCTCGTGTTCATGCCGCTGGTCAATCCCGGCGGCATGTGGCAAGCCACACGCTGCAATCCGCAGGGCGTGGACCTGATGCGCAACGCGCCGCTGAGCGCGCGCGAAAGCGTGCCGTTCATGCTGGGCGGCCAGCGCTACAGCCGGCGCCTGCCGTGGTACCGGGGGCCGCAGGGCGCGCCGATGGAGCCGGAAAGCCGGGCCGTGTGCGAGCTCGTCGAGCGCGAACTGCTGTCGCGCCAGTTCAGCATGGCGCTCGACTGCCATTCCGGCTTCGGCTTGCGCGACCGCATCTGGTTTCCTCACGCGCACACCAAGGTGCCGATCGCGCATCTGGCCGACATCGGCGCGCTGGAGGAGCTGTTCAGCGAAAGCTATCCCAACCACAACTATGTGTTCGAGCCGCAAAGCCGCCAATACCGCACGCACGGCGACCTGTGGGATTATCTGTATTTGAACGGCACCAGCTACAGCGAGCGCGTGTTCCTGCCGCTGACGCTGGAAATGGGCTCCTGGCTGTGGGTCAAGAAAAACCCGCGCCAGCTGTTCAACCGCGTCAGCATCTTCAACCCCACGGCCGCGCACCGCCTGCAGCGCGTGCTGCGCCGGCATCTGGTGTGGTTCGACTTCCTCATGCGCGCCGCCAGCAGCCACGGCCGCTGGATGCCCGAGGGGCTGGCGAGAAAAGCGCAGCGCCGGCGCGCCCTGGCGCAATGGTATGAAACATGACGCAGATCAACACGGGCGACCGCTGGGTGCTGCTGCGCGGCCTGATGCGCGAGCAGCGCCACTGGGGCCGCTTTCCCGCCACCCTGGCGCGCGCCCTGCCCGGCGCCACCATCATCACGCCCGACCTGCCCGGCAATGGCACGCAGCATGCGCAGGACAGCGCCACCCGCGTGTCGCGCATGGTGGAAAGCTGCCGCCAGGAGCTGCTGGCGCGCGGCATTGCGCCGCCGTACCGCCTGCTGGCCCTGTCGCTGGGCGGCATGGCGGCCGTCGAATGGGCGCACCGCTACCCGCACGAAGTCGCCTGCTGCGTGCTCGTCAACACCAGCATGCGGCCGTACAGCCCGTTTTACCGGCGCCTGCGCTGGCAGAATTACGGCGCCCTGCTGCGCCAGCTGCTGCTGGGCGACGCGCGCAGCCAGGAAGCATTGATATTGCGCCTGACCAGCCGCCGGCATGCGGGCGGCAACCCCGCGCTGCTGGCCGACTGGCTCAGCTACCAGCAGCAATACCCGGTCAGCCGCCGCAACGCGCTGCGCCAGCTGCTGTCGGCCGCCCGCTACCGCGCTCCGCTCACCCGCCCGGCCATGCCCGTGCTGGTGATGGCCGGCGCACAGGACCGGCTGGTCGACCACCGCTGCTCGCAGCGCCTGGCGCGCGCCTGGCAGGCCGATTGCCTGATCCACCGCGACGCGGGCCACGACCTGCCCCTGGACGAGGGGGAATGGCTGGCGCAATCGGTGGCGCGCTGGCTGGGGGTGGAAGTGACGAACCATGCCGCTGCAGGGCAGTCATCATGCGGATAACAAACCAGCATACAGACCAACTGGCGGCGCTGGCAGAGGCCGGCGTGCACGTACGCATGTCTCTGAGTCCTACAAGCGCAGGCTGACGGCAATGGCCAGCAGCAGCGCGCCGGCCGCGGCCAATAGTGCGCTATTAAAATTGTGCGACTGCGCATACAGGCTGCCGGCCAGCACGGGGCCGATGATCTGGCCCACGCCGTACACCACCGTCATCCTGGCCATCATATTGGTCCCGGCCTTGACGGCGGCCCGCTGCGCGGCCGGCATGGCGATGGTTACCGTGCCGACAAACGTGCCGCCGACGAGGATGGCGCTGAGCAGGTAGCCGGCGGCCGACGGCGCCAGCACGGGCAAGGCCACGCCCAGCGCCTGCAGCAGCAGATTGAGCCGCAGCGCCCGGCGCGTGCCCAGGCGTTCGTGCAGCCGGTGCCACAGGAAGCACGACGGCGCAGCGCCCAGGCCGAAGACGGCCCACACGTGGGCGGAATTGAGTCCGGGCAAGGCCGCGCCCACCAGCACGGGCAGATACGTGGCCGTGACGATGTAGCCGAGCCCCGCCAGCCCGTAGATCAGCACCAGCGGCCACGGTGCCACGGATGCCAGCGCCGGTGCAGCTGCTTGCGGCGGCGCATCCGGCGGCGCCTGGCCGCCGGCGGCAATCGCCGGCGCGGCCGCCAGCCCCGCCAGCACGGTGACGCCGGACAGCAGCAGCCACATGCCCGCGCTGTGCAGGCCCAGGCGGGCTGCCAGCACCAGCAATTCGGCCGACACGGCAATGCCGGCGCCCACGCCCGCATACAGCAGCGGCGCCCCGCGCCCCTGCCCGCGCTGCACCAGCAGCCACAAGGAAGCGGCCACCATGGCCAGAGCGCTGAAGACGCCCGCCGCGCCCCGCACCGCCACGAAGAGCCAGACAGGCATCGGCATCGCCAGCACGCCCAGGCACAGCGCCGTGCCGACCACCGACCACAGGCACAGCCCGTGCGCGCCGGACGCCCGCGCGCGCATGGCCAGGATGGCGCCCAGCAAATAACCGGCATAGTTGGCCGAGGCGGCCAGGCTGCCGTCGCGCAAGCTCAAGACGCCTTCCGCCACCATGAGCGGGTAGATGGCCGTGAAGGCGAAGCGGCCGAAGCCCATGCCGATGGCCAGAATGGCCGCCGCGGCGATGGCCGAACCCAGCCTGGCGGCCCCGCTCACGGCGCCGCCTCGCCCAGCTGCGCCAGCAAATGCCGGAAAGCGGGCACGTCGAAGCCCGCGCGCCACACCAGCAAGGTGTCGGCTTGCCCGACGGAAATCGTGGCCAGCACGGCCCGCGCATCGGACAGCGCCAGCACGCTGGCCGGCAGCACGGTCACGCAGGCGCCGGCCGCCACGCAGGCGATCATGGTGTGGTAGGAACTCAGCTCCTGCACGCGCCAATCGGTCGAACCTGCAACGCCCAGCACCTCTTCGGCGATGCCGCGGTAGGTGCAGCCTTGGGGAAATGCCGCCAGCGAGCGCGTGCGCACGTCCGCGGGGCGGCGCGCCTGCGCTTCGCTGGCCGGCAGCAGCAAGCACAGTTCCTCGCGCCACACGGCTTGCGACGCCAGGCCCAGTTCCTGCAGCGCGGCCTTGCCGCCGAACGCTGGCGGCAAGGCGACAAAAGCGCAGTCGAGCAGACCCGTGCGCACTTGCTCGATCAGGGGACGCGACGGCCCCGTGCCCAGTTCCAGCCGGGTCGCCGGATAGCGGGCGTGATACGCGGCCAGCAGCGCCGGCAGGCGGCTGGCCGCCGTGCTTTCCATGCTGCCCACGCGCAAGGTTCCGCCCTCGCGCCCGCCCGTGACGACGTGGCGGGCCTCGTCCGCCAGCGCCAGCAAACGCCGCGCATACTCGAGAAAGCGCTCGCCCGCCGCCGTCAGCGCCATGCGTTTATTGGCGCGCACGAACAATTCCGCGCCGATATCGGCTTCCAGCTGCTGGATGCGCGTGGTGACGCTGGACGGCGCGCGGCCCAGCCTGGCCGCGGCCTGGGTGACGCTCAGCTCACTGGCCACGGCGCAGAAAATCGTCAGGGATTCCATGTCCATCATGTTCTCGGTTGAAGAATTATCATGATATTATATTCTTAAATTAAGAATTGAATGCAGCATCCTCAACTTGATGAAGGAAACATCATGACTTCAATCCAGCGCTTCCTCGGCCGCCTCGGCCTGCAGCACCCCATCATCCAGGCGCCGATGGCGGGCGTTTCCACGCCGCGCATGGCGGCCGCCGTCTCGCATGCGGGCGGCCTCGGTTCGCTGGCCATCGGCGCGGGCACGGTGGCGCAGGCGCGCCAGATGATCGAGGAAACCCGCGCGCTGACGGACCGCCCCTTCAATGTGAACGTGTTCTGCCATGCGCCGGCGGCGCGCGATGCGCGGCGCGAAGCGGCCTGGCTGGCCCACCTGGCGCCCCTGTTCGCGGAGCTGGGCGCGCCTGTGCCCGTGGCACTCGATGAGATATATCAAACGTTTCTCGGCAATGAGGCAGCGTTTGCCCTGTTGCTGGAACAGCGTCCCGCCGTCGTCAGCTTCCATTTCGGCTTGCCGGCGCGGCAGCAGATCGCCGCCCTGCGCCAGGCCGGCGTCTACACCATGGCCACGGCCACCAGCGTGCGCGAAGCGGCGCTGATCGAACAGGCGGGCGTCGACGCCATCGTGGCGCAGGGCGTGGAAGCGGGCGGGCACCGGGGCGTGTTCGATCCGCAGGCGCCCGACGAGCGCCACAGCACGTCAGTACTGCTGCGCCTGCTGGCGGGCCGCACCACCCTGCCCCTGATCGCCGCCGGCGGCATCATGGATGGACAAGGCATCCGCGCCGCGCTGGACCTGGGCGCCGCGGCGGCCCAGCTGGGCACGGCCTTCGTGCTGTGCCCGGAATCGTCGGCCAATGCGGGCTACCGCGCCAAGCTGCAAAGCGCGCGGGCCGCTAGCACGCGCCTGACCAGCGTGCTCTCTGGCCGCCTGGCGCGCGGCATCGTGAACCGCCTGATCGAATATGGCGAAGCGCCGGGCAGCCCGCCGCCGGCCGATTATCCCGTCGCCTACGATGCCGCCAAGCAACTGAATGCGCTGGCAAGCCGGCACGGCGACAGCGAATTCGCCGCGCAATGGGCCGGCCAGGGCGCGCCGCTGGCGCGGGAAATGGGGGCGGAGGCACTGGTATTGACCTTGGCAAGGGAAATGACGGCTTGATGTACGGATGCCGCTCACCTGCGTGCCGCCATGACAGCTATTCAGTTGGCTGCGCGCCGTCCGGATGCTGCGACCAATGATTGCATCCGGCCCCGAATCCATCCTTGATCGCAGTTGAATCAGATAAACAACATGCGCTTTCCAGTTGCTGGCATCCTGGCCATATCGGAAAAGCCTTGGAAGAAGAATGGAATGTTGTCTGCCGGGTCACCACGCAAACGACCACGTACTTTGCCCCAGGTGGCGATGGCAATGTGCGTTTCAGGCTCCCCCACTACCAGTACGGGGCCTTGCGTATCGTCCAGCCATGCATACTCGCCACCATACTGTGTACGCGCAACTTCAAGGATATAGCAACCGAACAGTTGAGCTAAACCTGAAATTTGGGATTAGGGCATTTCTTCTGCATGACTTGATGCTTCCGCGAGCATCTCTTCCACGATTGAAAGGCTGGCTTCAGAAAAATCAAGACCGCCATTGGAGCGCTCATGAACGGCATCTATGGCGCGCTTGGCCGTATTGACCACGTCCAGAAGAACTGTTGTCATTAATTTCCTTTACATAATCTTATGCTTGATCATTCCGTCCGCTCCCGCCTCTTCCTTCACGCCCGGAAGTCCTCGTGGAGGCAGCAGGCGCCTCGTTCAATTCGACACGTGGAAACTGAACCACTTGTTTTCTGTTGCTTGAAGTAAGCCCCGAATCCCGAAGTAAAGGTCGATTCCTTTAATTTCGACAGGCAATGAAGCCAACTTTGGAAGCAATTCGTCCACCCATCCAGGTTTTAAAAAGGTTTTCAGCACACGTAGCGTATTCTGCTCATCTTGAATATCAAGGATGGTGAGATTATTGATTCGATCCTTGCCAAGTGGCGCCATGCCGATACCTTGATAATACGCCCATATATGGGCAACAGGTCCTGTGTAGGAACCGAAAGAGATCAGACGGCGAGGATTTTTGATGACAAGATTCCCGCCGCAACCTATCCAGCCAATCGGAAAGTAGAACGTGTCGCCGTTTTCAAGGACCTGCTCTCGCCGGTAACCCATTTCCGATGCGCTATTTCCAACAAACAGGCTCGATAAGTAAAGCGCTTCAGCTTCCTTGAAAATTTCGGTGTCGGTTTCGGCAGGTCGGTAATCAAAGTCGGCCAGGCAAGGTTGAGTACCACTAGCTGCTGTAGTAGCGCATTCCTGTCTATCGACAACGAGACCGCAGCAGATACAAACAGTTGCGCCTGACGGGCCATATAAACCACACATTTCGCAGATGGAACGTTCGTTCATATACTCCCATAATAAATTGGCTGCATGTGACGTGGCCGGTCAAGATGCGCCGTTGGCGCGAGAAATAACAACGATACCATACGCCGCACGCCAGTTGCTTGTCATATTTTATATCGTCGCCAAAATACATAGAAAACCAGACCGCAGAGAAAACCATGCACTCCGAACCATAGGGCGATTGCAGCATACTCCAGCCACGCTGGCGTCATCGGATGACCATGGTCATACAACATAGAAACATGCTCATGCCATTGAATATTTGTCGTATATCCATGTACGTTGCGGGGACGCGCGATAATCATATAAGGGAGCATCGCAAGGACGGTGGCACAGCCGTTTAAACTGAAGAAATTGAGTTTTTGTGTCTTGTGTAGCGCATCAAAGCACGGAATACCGAACAAGAGTATTGCCAAACCAGAAAAAAGCAGTACAGCTGCCGGGTAAAAAACCAACACTTCCAAGGGAGGAAATTCGCCTGGGAAGATGACAAGGAAGGTAATCAGACCAGGCAATGGCTGCAATAAAATGGCGACAATGGTGGCAAGAGCAATATGCAAAGTCTTCATGAATCTAGTATTCTAGTAGCCGCAATAGGCGTTAATCAAAGACAATTCGCTGCCCCAGCTCAAATATATTTTCATGGCAATAAAATAGAATAAGAGGCGTGTCGTTCGAATATACCATCGCGTCATCGCGTAAAGGGACAAAGATATCCGGCCAATTTTCTATGAAGAACACGCTGCTGCATGAAAAGCACTCGTCCTCTCCAAACACAACGACAAGCTGCTGCGCTCCCGGCACGCGAGCACGCAGCCATTGAGTAGCGGTGGCCGCATCCTCTGCGCATTCGAAGCGCTCGACCGAGCCGACGCTGTTGCCGTTCAGCCCGGAATGCGTCTTCGAGTCATAAAGGCCAAGCAAGTCATATGCACGTCGCGCAGCCACCGCATCAAGCCAGACGATCTGCGCCGAGTGATGTTTTAACTCCTGAGCCCGCCAATGCGTTACGTTCATGCTCTCTCAACATCTACAATGTTCACGGCCATACGTTCAGCGAGTGAGGGAAGCGGCCGGCAATGACGCCTGTCGCCAACGCAGGAACACCGGCACAGCGCTCCGCTACGGCAACCGGTGCCGGAACGTCGGCTCGATATGGCGCGCGTGCAGCCAGCGCACGATGTCTTCCAGCGTGGCATCCTGCAGCAGCAAGCCTGACGCGGTGGCAGACGTTACCGACGGCAACGCAGCTGCCACGGGAACGGGCGCAGGCACGGCATCGACCAGCCCCGCATGTCCCTGCAATTTCGCCAGCGCCTGCGCGAACTGGGCTGGATTGATGCTGCGCAAGCTTTCCAGGAAGCCCAGCTGGGCGGCCGGTGGCGGCGGCATGTCCAGGCCCGGCTCGTCGACGAAGGCGGCGCCCATGCTGGGGTGGATGAAGGCGGCCCACTTGCCCGACGGCTGCAGGCATGGCGGCAGCGCCGCCTGTTCCACGTAGGCGGGCGGCGCAACGGCGAGGATGTCGGTCGAGGCGGGTAAAAAAGTGGAACGCAACAGCTGCGCGAACTGGCGCGCCTGGGCGGCGGGCACGGGCGTGGCCAGCGACAGCCACAATTGGAACGCCGTGCCAGAGATGCTGACGGCGGGCGCCGGCAAGTCCAGCTCATGCTGCACGGCATTGGCGATCGTGCACAGCGCGCTCCAGTGCGCTTCGCCGCCGCCCTTGCCGCCAAACTCCAGCACCAGCGCGCGCGCCAGGCCGCGTTCGCTCACCAGCTGCACGACCACCGTCTGCTCGCCGGACAAATGGCGCGCCAGCACGGCCGGCATCAAAGGCTGGGCGCCGCCCTGCGCATCGACGTATTGCTGCTGTTCCTCGAACAGGTACAGGCGGGTGAGTGCGGAAATCAGTTTATGCATGGGCGGCCTCGTAATGACGTTGAGCAACACTTGTCAACGTGCACGGATTATAGCCTCCCGGCCCCTGGCGCACCCGAGCGACCGGCGCGAAACACCAGCCCGCTGGCCGCGGCACACAGACAGGCCGCCACGCCGCCGTACAGCATCACGGCGCCAAAGATTTGTGCCAGCGCAAGCCTGACGACGCCGGCCGAGGCGTTCGGCCGATGGCTGCGCGAGTGGTCAGCCGCGCCGGCGGCATGACAGCACCAGCAGCAAGGCCAGCGCCAGCATGGCGGCCGCGCTGCCCAGCGCCACGGTGACGCGGTGCGCCAGCAGCGGCACGCCCGCCAGCTGGCCCGCGCCCACGCCTGCCACGGCCACCAGCGTCGCCAGCCCCAGCGAACTGCCCAGCTGGTGCGCCACGTTGACGATGCCAGATGCCGCGCCCGCATCCTGTGCCGGCACGCCGGCCACGCCGGCCGCCGTCAGCGGACTCAGGGCCATGCCCTGCCCCGCGCCGATCAGCAGCATCGGCAGGGCCACGCCCAGCCAGTAGGCCGTGTCCGCGTCGACACGGCTCAGCCATGCCATGCCCAGCAGGGTCAAGCCCAGTCCCATGGCCAGCAGGCGCGCATTGCCCAGGCGGCGCATCAAACGCGGCACGCACAGGGCCACGCCGAAGTTCACCAAAGTCATGGGCAGGAAAGCGAGGCCCGTCAACGATGGCGGATAGCCGAGCACCACTTGCAAAAATTGCGTGGTGAAAAAGAAGAAGCCGATCATGGCCCCCATGAACAGCACCCTGGCCCCGTACGCCGCATTGCGTTGCCTATCGGCAAACAGGCGCAGCGGCAAGATCGGTTGCGCAGCGCGCCGCTCGATGGCAATGAAAGCGGCCAGCAGCAGCACGCCTGCCGCCAAGGCGCCTTGGGTCAGGGCATCGCCCCAGCCGGCGCCGGCCGAGCGGATCAAGCCATACACGAGGGCCGCCATTCCGACGGTCGAGCTGGCGGCGCCGGCCACGTCGAAGCGGCCCCGGCTCGTTTCACTTTCCGCAATGAAACGGCGCGCGGCCACCAGCATGGCGGCGCCGATGGGCAGGTTGAGGAAGAAGCCCACGCGCCACGACAGCCATTCGGCCAGCACGCCGCCCAGCACCAGGCCCACGCTGGCGGCGATACCGGCCACGGCGCTGTACAGGGCGATGGCCCGCGTGCGCTCGCGCCCCTCCGCAAACGTGGTTTGCAACAGTGCCAGCGTGGATGGCGCCAGGATGGCCGCGCCCGCGCCCTGGATGGCGCGCGCGGCGATCAGCATGGCCGGCGACTGCGCCAGGCCGATGGCCAGCGACGCCGAGGTGAACAGCGCCAGGCCCAGCTGCAGCAGGCGGCGCCGGCCAACCGCATCGCCGGCGCGCGCGGCCAGCAGCAGCAAGCCGCCAAACGTCAGCGTATACGCGCTTTGCACCCAGGCCAGGACCGTATCCGTAAAGCCCAGTTCCTGATGGATTTTCGGCAAGCCCGTCAGCACGATGGACGTGTCGAGCACGATCATCACATAGCTGACGAGGATGATGGCGAGGATGGCCGCCTTGTGCGGCGGGGACGGCGCGGCGGCGTGAGCGGGAAGAGTTTTCATGCCACCACTATAAGGCTGGCGCATTACGATGAATAGATGCTAAAGTCCGCATGAACTTATTAGCAGGATTAATGAATGGCGCAGACCAACTTCAACGACATCCTCGCCTTCGTGGCCGTGGCCCGCGCAGGCAGTTTTACCCGGGCGGCGGCCACGCTGGGCGTGTCGCAGTCGGCGCTGAGCCAGACGGTGCGCGCGCTGGAAGAACGGCTCGGTCTGCGCCTGCTGGTGCGCACCACGCGCAGCGTCTCGCCCACGGACGCGGGCGAACAGCTGCTGCGCACGGTGGCGCCCCGCTTCGACGAGATCGAGGCGGAGCTGGCCCTGCTCAGCGAGCGGCGCGACAAGCCGGCCGGCAACATCCGCATCAGCGCGGGCGAGCATGCGGCGCTGACCATTTTGCAACCGGCCATCGCCCGTTTGCTGCCGGACTATCCCGACATCAATATCGAGGTCGTCGTCGACAACGGCATGACCGATATCGTCGCCGCGCGCTGCGATGCGGGCGTGCGCCTGGGCGAGCAAGTGGCCAGGGACATGATCGCCATGCCCATCGGCCCGGATTTCCGCATGGCTATCGTCGGCTCGCCCGCCTACTTCGGCCGCCACGCGCCGCCCGCCACGCCGCAGGACTTGATGGCGCACAACTGCATCAATATGCGCCTGCCCACCCTGGGCGGCCTGTATGCCTGGGAATTCGCCAAGGATGGACAGGAACTGAAAGTGCGCGTCGAAGGGCAACTGACGGTCAACAACATGGCCATGCGCCTGCATGGCGCGCTCGACGGCCTGGGCCTGGCCTGCATGGCCGAAGATATCGTGCTGCCCTGCCTGGCCGACGGCCGCCTGGTCCGCGTGCTGGACGACTGGTGCCCCGCGTATGCGGGCTACCAGCTGTACTACCCGAGCCGGCGCCACCCCTCGCCGGCGTTCACCGTGCTGCTCGACACCTTGCGCTATCGGGGAGTTTGAGGCAGCGCAATCATTCACCGGGGGGCAACAGTGAATTGAATGAACGCGCATTTACCGTGCGGCGGCGCAGGACTATAGTGGCATCTTTCCCACCTGATCAAGGATCGCCATGAAACTCTTCTACTCGCCGGGCGCCTGCTCGCTGGCACCCCACATCATCGCGCGCGAAACGGGCGCGGCCTTCACCCTCGTGAAGGTCGACCTGGGCCAGCACCGGACGCAGGAAGGCAGCGATTACTACGCACTGAACCCGAAAGGCCAGGTGCCCCTGCTGGTTCTCGACGATGGAGCCACCCTGAGCGAAGGCCCCGTCATCGCCCAGTACCTGGCCGAACTGGCGGGCCGGCACGACCTGCTGCCGCCCGTGGGCAAGCTGGCCCGCTACCAGGTGCTGGAATGGCAGAACTACATCACCTCCGAGCTGCACAAATCGTTCAGCCCCCTGTTCGATCCCCGCTACGACGCCGCCGCCAAAGAATTATTCATCGAGCAACTTGGCAAAAAATATAAGTACGTGGACAGCCGCCTGGAAGGCCGCGCCTGCCTGACCGGCGAGCAATTCACCGTGGCCGACGCCTATCTGTTCGCCGTCACGGGCTGGGCGCCGAACGTGGGCGTGGATTTGTCGCAGCTGGCGCATGTGCAAGCCTTCCTGGGCAGGATGGCCCAGCGCAACAGCGTCAAGGCGGCTTGGGCAGCAGAAGGCCTGGCAAAAGCCGCCTGAATCCCGCGCCGTGGTGCACGGCTCACGTCTTTTCGGACTTGCCGTGCATCACCATGATGGTTTGCTGCATCAGCGCACACAGGGTTTCCTTGCCATCGCGCACGGCGAACACTTCGGCCTGCGTGACGATCAGGGTGCGCCCCGGACGCACCACCTTGCCGCGCGCGATCAGTTTCTCGCCATCGGCGGGCGCCAGCAGGTTCATCTTGTATTCCACCGTCAGCACGGAGGCGCCATCGGCCACCATGGTCATGGCCGCGTAACCGGCGGCCGAGTCCGCGATCATGCCCACCACGCCGCCATGCACGAAGCCGTGCTGCTGCTCGATGCCGCTCCAGTGCGGCACGTGGATTTCCGTGCTGCCATGCGCCACCACGGGCAGGCTGGCCTGGATCAGGGTCATGGCATTTTGCAAGTCAAAACTGGCGCGCACGCGGTCGGCGAAGTGCGGATCGGGAAGACGGGGCGTGTTCATGGGCTGTGCGCTTTCAGGGAGGGAACGCCGTACTGTACCCGCTTATGCCTGTCCGCGCCATGTTGCGGCGCTCGCCAGTTTGCATGGCGGATGCGGTAATATCGTCATGTCAACGCCAGCTCCCTCGCTCCCACCTGCCGCCGCGAAAGATCCGCCATGGAAGAAGAATACGAAGTACCGAGCCCCCATGAACATGCCGTGGAAGAGGCGACGGAGAAGGAACGCGACGGGCTGACGCAAAAAATCGCCCTGATGACGGCCATCCTCGCCACCGTCGGCGCCCTGATCAGCTACCAGAGCGGCAATGCGCAAAACGAAGCCATGTTCCTGAAGAACGAAAGCATCCTCAAGCAGGCGCAGGCGAGCGACCAATGGGCCTTGTACCAGGCGAAATCGACCAAGGGCCATATCGCCGAGGCGACGGCCGCCCTGGCCACGGTGCCCGAGGTGCGCACCCGCTACCTGGCGGAGCAGGCCAGGCAGGAAAGAGAAAAACGGGTCGTGCAAGCGGGCGCGCGCCAGCTGGAAGAACAATCGAAAAAACTGGGCGAGGCGTCGGAAGCCAAGCTGCGCCCGCACGAACGCCTGGCCATGGCCCTGACCTTCATCCAGATCGCCGTGGCGCTGGCCGCCATCACCGTGCTGACGCGGCGCCGCTGGCTGCTGTGGGGCTCCGTCGGCGCGGCGGCGGCCGGCATCCTGGCGGCCGGCAGCGCCTTCCTGCTGTAGACGCTGTCAGGCGGGCGGCAGCACGCCGCTCCAGCCGGGCAGATAGCGGGCCTGCTGGCTGCGCGCCAGCTTCATCGCTTGCGCCAGTGCCTTGGAGAAATTTTTTTGCAGGCTGGCCGGCGCAATGCGGCTGCGCAGGAAATCGGCCCACAAAAACTCGCTGAACGGCGTCACATCCTTGGCGTAGCCGCCCGCGCTGCGCAATTCGCCGGCCAGACTGCGGTAGGGATCGTCGCGCAAGCCGCTCAGGTGGCGGGGGATGGCGGAAAAATCGCGGCGCAAGCCTTCGCTGTCATACGGGTGCACCCACTGGTGGTGGTCCATCACATGCCAGAAGTGCAAGGGTTCCAGCCAGGACAGGTCCTTGAGTATCATCAGGCTGACGGTTTTCACGCCTTCCTGGTGCAGCGCCAGGCCGAAATGGTGGTGGTCGACGATGTAGTGGCGTCCTTCCGGGCCGATGATGCCGGGAAACCAGTGATCGGCCAGCGCCGCCGCCCGCGCCTTCCTGCCCAGGCTGGCCCAGTGCGCGCGCTTGAGCGCCACCTCGGCCATGCCGACCGTGATCTGCGTGGGCAGCAGCTTGTTCAGCCTTGCCTTGACCAGTTGCGGTTTCGCCCTTGTCATGCCATCTCCCGATATGCATCGCCTGGCCGCCAGCGTAGCATAGTCGCCGCTACTTTTCAGGCGCGGCAGCGTCCAGCAGGCGCACGGCCTCGGCCACGCTGAGTTCGCTGAGCAGCAGCGCCGGCCCCGCCTGGACGGCCAGCAGGTCGCCCAGCGCCAGCTGCAGCACCATGTACGCCGGCTCCTTCAGCCGCGCCAGGGCCAGGGACAGCCGCTGCTGGCGCACGAACGCGGCGAAGTCGCGCAAGGCTTCGACGCTGCTGCCATCGAGGTCGGGCGACTCTTCCAGACTGAGGATCACCTTGCGCAGCGGACCGGCCCGCTCTTCCACCAGGGCGCGCGCCAGGTGCAGGCTGCGCTCGGCATTGACAAAGAACAAGGGTTCGTCGAGGCGCAATATCAGCAGCTCCGGCTGCGCCCGCGCATTGCGGTGCAGCGCCAGCTTGACGTAGTCGTGGCTCTCGCCCAGCCGTCCCAGCACGGACATGCCGGGCCGCGACAGGCGGCGCAGCATCAGCAGCAGGCTGATGGCGATGGCCACCAGCAAGCCGTCGAGCACGCCGAACAGCAGCACGCCGGCAATCGCCGCCAGCACCAGCAGGCGGTCGCGGCGCCAGGCAAAGTAGGGTTGCAGGGAAACGGGGTTCAGGGTATGGCTGACGGCATGGATGACCACGGCGGCCAGCACGGGCACGGGCGTGAGCGCCACCAGCGGCAGCAGGGTCAGCACGATGACGCCTACCACGGCGGCGGCCACCAGGCCCGCCAGGCGCGAGGTAGCGCCGGCCGCCTCGTTGGCCGACGTGGCCGAATAGCCGGCGCCCACGGGCATGGCTTGCAGCAATCCCGCCAGCACATTGGCCATGCCCAGCGCCAGCAAGTCGCGCTCGGGCGCCACGGGGTCGCCGTGCTTCAAGGCAAAACTGCGGATGGCGCCATACGATTCCGCATACAGGATCAGCGCCAGCGCAAACGCCAGCTCGGCCAGGCGCGTCCATTCCGCCTGGGTCAGGCGCGGCAGGACGGGCATGGCCAGGCTGACGTCGATGGCGCCCACCAGGGCCACGCCGTGGCCGGGCAGGTCCAGCCAGCGGCCCGCGCCGATGCCCAGCGCGATGACGATCAGGCCGGCGGGCCAGCGCTGCGCGCGCCGCAGCAGGAACAGCAACAGCAGCGCCGCCGCGCACAGGGCCGCGCCGCGCCCGTTCCACTGTCCCGCCCGCGCCAGCAAGCCGGGCACGAGATGCAGCACGTCGCCCTGCGGCGGCTGCACGCCCAGCACGCCGGGCAGCTGCTTGACGATGATGACGATGGCCAGGCCGAAGGAAAAGCCGCGCAACACGGGCTTGGCGATGAATTGCGTGACGCTGCCCAGCCTGGCTACCCAGGCCAGCAGGAAAAATCCCCCCGTCAGCATCACCAGTCCCGCCATCAGCATGAGCCGGTGCCCCGCCGTGCCGCCCGGCATGGACGCCATGGCCGCGGCCAGCACGGCGGCCGACGACGAGGTGGCCGAAACGATGGCAAAGCGGCTCGTGCCCAGCACGCCATAGCAGAGCAGGCCCGCGAACAGGGCCAGGATGCCCGCCTGCGGCGCCAGGTTGCCGATGCTGGCATACGCCACCGCTTCCGGCAGCAGCAGGCCGGCAATCGACAGGCCGGCGCTGACATCCTGCCAGCGCTTCGTTTGCGTCGCAGCCGGTGTGCTCATGGCGAGGCTCCTGGTGGCTGGCACGGGTCCGCGCCATGGTGCGGCAAAACGGCGGCATGCGGGCTCACGGCGCCGCGGAGCTGCCCGCTTGCGTCACTTGTCTGGCGGCGCGAAAGATGGAATAGATCGCCGCGCCGATGCGTTCATGGGGCACGTCCGGCTCCGTCCGCAAGGCAACGCTGGCAATGTTCTTCTCGGCCAGGACGGCCAGCATCTCTTGCACCGTGTGGACGCGCTGGCCCGCCACGATGATGTCTTCCTTGCCCACCATGACGACCGGCGCCGGTGGCGGTGGCGGTGGCGGCACGCTGGCGCAAGCGGCCAGGCACAGCAGCAATGCCGCCGCGCTCCCTGCATGGACGATTTTGCACATGTTTTTCCCCTTTCCCGCAGCTTACAGGCGCCGGACTGGCGCCGCAACAGGCGCAGACTATCCCCGGCAAGCCGCGCCGTGCGAAAATGCCCGCCTTTGCCATTGCCGGACTTTCCTCATGCCGCACGCTGCCATTACTCCCCTTTCCGAGCGCGACGCGCGCCGCGTCGCGCGCCACGCCCAAGCGGCCGACGCCGCCCGCTTCCTGCACCCGGTCCAGCAAGCCTTGCTGCACCGGCGCGGCTGGCTGACGATGCTGGCGCCGCGCAGCGCGGGCGGCGCGGAACTGCCGTTGCCGCAGGCGGTGCGCCTGGAAGAAGCCGTGGCCGCCGCCGACGGCAGCATGGGCTGGGTGCTGACCCTGTGCGCGGGCGCCGGCTGGTTCGCCGGCTTTCTGGCGCCGGAACTGGCGCGGGCCATCATCGGCACGCCGCGCGTCTGCCTGGGCGGCAGCGGCGCGGCCACCGGCTACGCGGAGGAAGAGGGCGAAGGCTACCGCATCACGGGCAGCTGGGACTACGCCAGCGGCGCGCCCATGGCGACCCACTTCACCCTGAACGCCCGGCTGCAGCGCGCTGGCCAGCCCCTGCTCGACGAGCAAGGCAGGCCGCGCATCCGCGCCTTCCTCGTGCCGGCCGCGCAGGTGCAGCTGCTGCCCTCGTGGAACAGCCTCGGCATGCGCGCCAGCGCCTCGCACAGCT
Source organism: Janthinobacterium sp. GW821-FHT03A03 (assembly GCF_059421435.1). Lineage (NCBI taxonomy): Bacteria > Pseudomonadati > Pseudomonadota > Betaproteobacteria > Burkholderiales > Oxalobacteraceae > Janthinobacterium > Janthinobacterium sp. GW821-FHT03A03. The sequence continues at coordinate 110,092 of NZ_JBWKUZ010000004.1, forward strand.
ACCGCATCGACGGCGCATGGGTCGGCAAGGAACACGGCTTCACCATCGATGCGTCCGCCGCGACGGCCGCCGGCCCCCTGTACCGCTACCCGTTTTACTCGCTCGCCTACGTGACCCTGGCCGCCAACGTGGCCGGCATGGCCAGGCACTTCATGGAACTGGCCGAGGAATGCATGGGCCACCGCCGCCATGCGCGCGCCGGCCTGCCGCTGCTGGCGGTGCCGGCAGTGATATCCTTGCTGCAAAGCAAAAAAGACGCCTGCTCTGCCGCCCGCGCCCGCTACTACGCCGTGCTGGACGCCAGCTGGGCGCAGGTGGCAGGCGGCGCGGCGCTGGACGCGGACGCCATGCAGGCCGTGCAGGACAGCGCGCTCGACTTGGTCGCCGTCTGCCGCGCGGCCGTCGACGGCCTGTATCCGTATTGCGGCCTGTACGCGGCGCGCGAAGACAGCGCCATCAACCGCGTGTGGCGCGATTTCCATACGGCCAGCCAGCATGCGCTGCTGTTGCCATAAGCGGCAGGAACCCGGCACGCCGCCATGCCGCGCATGGCCGCTTCGGCATGCGGACGCCATGCAAGCGGCAATTGCCTGATAATATCGGGCATCGCGACTTCCCGGCCCCCATCCATGCACGTCAACACGCTCAGCAGCCTGGCCCAGCTCATGGCCTGCGCCGAAACGGAAACCCTGGCATTTCCTACCAGCATCAATACGGCCCTGCTCCTGCAGAAGGAGCTGGCCAACCCCGATTGCCATTCGGCCGACATCAGCCGGCTGCTGCTGTGCGAGCCGACCTTGTCGGCCCGCGCCGTGGCGCTGGCCAACTCGGCCATGTTCGCGCGCGGCCAGGCGCCCGCCGTCACCAGCGTGCGCGCGGCCGTCGAGCGCCTGGGCCACCGCAACCTGTATTCGCTGGCGACGGCGGCCGTCATCCGCCAGCTGAACGCCGGCATCCGCGACACGGCCTTGCGCACCCGCGCCACCCAGCTGTGGGCGCATACCGTGCATGTGGCGGCCCTGTCGCATGAAATCGCCGGCGCCGTCACGCAGACGGATGCCGATACGGCGCTGTTTGCCGGCATCGTGCATGAAGTGGCCGGTTTTTATCTGCTGGCCCAGGCCGACAAGACGCCGGGCCTGTACGCCCAGCTGGAAGCGCAGATGGCGCCCGCGCTGGAACTCGTCGGCCGCGCGCTGATGCGCCAGCTGGGCGTGCCGCAGGCCGTGGCTGACGCCATAGTCGCCCTGCCAGGCTCGACCATCATGCTGCCGCCCGAAGGCTTGCGCGACACCCTGCTGCTGGCCAAGGCGCTGGCGCCCGTGCCCTCGCCGCTGCCGCAGGCCAGCATCACCGTCAGCGACCGGCTGCGGGCCTACCTGGACAGCGATCCCGTGCTGCGCGCGCTGCGCGAGCAGCCCTCGGCCGAGGCCAGGGGCCTGATCGCCGTACTCCTCAGCTGAAAGACGATCTGCTATGATGGCGCAGGCCGGAAACGACCCGGCCCGCTTTCGTTGATATCCTCCACTGCCTATCAGTCCACTGGAAAACTGCCTTGACTATCTCCTTACGCATGCTCGGCCTGGCCGCAGCACTGACCGTGGCGTGCAACGCCAACGCCGACAGCTTCGTTTCCTCGGCCTCCAGCGCCGGTTCCCAGTCGAGCGGCAGCATTTCCGATTCGCTCAACGGGTCGAGCAACAGCTCCTCGCGCGACAACAAGGTGGCCAATGGCCCCTACCGCATCATCGACGTGGCCGCCGTGCCGGGCCGCGACGGCATGACGCGTTTGACCATGCAGGCCGACGCCACGGCCACGCCGCTGGTGCTGGACCTGCCGCAGGCGGCGCTCGACAAGCAGCAGCTGGCGCAGGGCGACGTGGTGCATGCGCAAAACCGCGCCTACGGCATCGAATTCTCGCGCAATGACACGCGCGCCGCCTTCTTCCTCGTGCTGGCCGACGACTGGTACGGCGAACTGGCCACGCGTCCCGTCAGCCTTTGATTTTGCGCAAGCTGGCGCCGCTGCTGGCCGGCTGCGCCGCCCTCGTCCTGGCTGGCGCCGTCCAGGCAGCTACTTCGCTCGCCTCGTCGCGCTTTTGCGACCGCGCCCAGGAACTCACGGCCACGGAGCAGGACCGGCTGCTGCGCTTTGCCGCCGTCGTGCGCGAGGAACTGGCCGCCAGCGAAGGCAGCGTGGCCCTGATCAGCCGCTCCGGCCTGGACCTGGCCCGCTTCGGCATCCGCTATTCCCACGCGGCGCTGGCCTGGCGCCACGACAACGACAGCGGCTGGTCCGCGCGCCAGCTGTACTACGCCTGCGACGAAGGCCGCCCGCGCATCTTCGACCAGGGCACGGCCGGTTTCGCCATGGGCACGGCCAATCCTTCGCTCGGCTACATCTCGCTGGTGAAGCTGCCGGCGGAAACCGTGCCGCCCCTGCGCCGCGCCCTGCTCGACCCGGTGCGCGTGCAGCAGCTGCTGGCGGGCCGCTACAGCGCCAACGCGTATGCATTCAATTTGAAATACCAGAACTGCAATCAATGGGTGGTGGAAATGCTGGCCGCCGCCTGGGGCGAACTGGCCGAGGGCAGCGACTTGCGCGCGCGCGCCCAGGACTGGCTGCGCGCGGCGCCTTACACCCCCGCCGCCGTCGACGTGGGCGCCCGCTGGCTGATGCTCGGTTCAATCTTCGTGCCCCTCGTGCACATGGACGACCATCCGCCCGAGGCCATCGGCACGATGCGGCTGGCAGTGAGCCTGCCGGCCAGCCTGGAAGCGTTCGCGCGCCAGCGCCTGCCCGCCAGCGAGCGCGTGGAAATCTGCCACGACGGCAAACAGGTGGTGGTGCACCGCGGCTGGGAAGCCATCGCCGACGGCTGCGTGCCCGGCCCGGACGACCGCGTCATCGCCCTCGACGATACGCCGCGCAGCATGCCCTAAGCAGTCCGGGCGGCCAGCGCCGCCTCCACCCGATCGAGCAGGCCGGCAGCTTCCGGCCCTTGCGCCATCCGGCGGGCCACGTCGCCGCACGCCAGCTGGACCTCGGGTGCGGCCAGCAGGCGCGCCAGCTGCCGCCGCATGCGCCCCGCCGACAGGCGCTTAGCCAGCAAGACCTCGCCCACGCCGAGCCGCCTGGCGCGCCAGCCGTTGTCAAACTGGTCGTAGGCGAACGGCACGATCAGTTGCGGGATGCCCGCGCGGAAGGCGTCCGCGCTGGTGCCGATGCCGCCGTGGTGCACGATGGCCGCCGCGCGCGGCAACAGCGCCGCGAACGGCGCGTGCGCCTGCCACATGACGTTCGGCGGCAAGTGCTGCGGCAGTTGCGCCGCATGGGGCGTGAGGAACAAGCCGCGCCGCCCCAGCCGCCGCAAGACCTCCAGGGCGATGCAGAAATAGCGCTGCGCGTGCTGGTGCCCGGTGCCAGGAGTGAACACGATCGGTGGTTCGCCCTCGTCCAGAAAGCGTTCCAGCTCCGGCGGCAGCGCCGCGGCGCCATCCGGGGCGGCGGCGGTGAAACCGGCTTGCGCGAAGTGCGGCGGCCAGTCCGCCTGCGGCGCGGCGAACCAGGCGGGAAACAGCCCCAGCGAGGCGTCCGGCGCGGCCAGCATGTGCGCGAAAAAATGCGCCTCCGGCGGCAAGCCGTGCCGCGCGCGCGCGCCGTTCAGGCCGGGCAGCATCAGCGGATCAATCATGGTGCGGTGGATCATGCGCCACAGGGCCTGGCGCCAGCCCAGCGGCACCCAGGCGGGAATACGCAGCGAGCCGGCCGCCAGGAAATCATGGCTGCTGCACAGATTCGATGGCGCGAGGTAGGCCGCGACGATGCGCAGGTCCGGGCGCGCCGAGCGTGCCAGGGCGGCCATGGGCACCAGGATGGGGTGGCACAGCACCACGCAAGCCTCGCCGTCCGGCAAGCCGCGCACGATGTCGCGCACAGCGCCCAGGTGGGGCACGAGGCCATTCCACACCACGCCCCAGCCCTTGCGCTCATCCCACAGGCCCGGGTTGCCCAGCATGGCCTGCCCCTCTTCCGCGCTGCCGAAGGTGCGATACGGCAACATTGACGCCTGCGCGGCCGCTTCCTGCCAGCCCGGCACCAGCAGCAGCACGCGCCGCCCCCGTTGCCGCAAGCCCCGCGCCAGTGCGATAAACGGCTGCATGTCGCCGCCCGTGCCGCTGCTGGCGACGATGACGAGCGGCGGGCTGTCAGCAGCCATGCCGCCCTCCGTGCCTGGCGGCGCTCATCGGTGCGCGCCGCGCGCCGGCAGCTGCAACACCATATCCCACTGGTCGATGCCGGGCCCGAAGCCGTCCGGCGTCACGTTGACCGTCACGAAACCGTAGCCCGCATAAAAGCCTTGCGTGTGCTGGCTGGTATTCATGCGCACGCTGGCGATTCCCGGCACGGCGCCGATGGCGTCCAGGCGCGCCTGCGTCAGCGCCCGGCCCAGTCCCTGGCCATGCGCATCGTGCGCCACCATGCCCCAACACAGGCTGGCGACGCTGCCGCCCGCCTCGATGGCATGGCCGCCGCAGGCGACGATGCGGCCGTCGCGCAGGATGACCAGATACGGATGCGTCGAAGTATCGAGCCAGGCGGCAAAGTCCGCGCGCTCGGACGGGTCGAAAAAGCGCGGCGTATTGCCGTCAAAGAGCGCCAGGCAGGCGTCGCGGTCGCCGGACCGGTAGGGACGTACTGTTTGCATTTTCCGTACTCAAAAGAACATGAATGCCGATTATAGGCGATGCGCATTCATGCCAGCTGCGCCGAACCGACGATATGCACGCCCGGCGCGGCGGCCAGCGCCGCTTCCAGCAAGGCGCCGGCGATGCGCGGCGCGGGATTGATGCGCCAGCGGCGCGGCAGCACGGGACCGAGCACGCGCAGGATGCGCAAGGCGGCGCCCTCGCCCGCCCGCGCCACGGCGCGCTCGCCGCCGATCAGCCCGGGCCGCACGTGCGTGAGCGATGCAAAACCCAGCTGCTCCAGGCCGCGTTCCAGCTCGCCCTTGACGCGGTTGTAAAAAATGCGCGAAGCGGCGTCGGCGCCGGCCGCAGAATTGAGCACGTACGTGCGCGTGCCGGCCGCCAGCGCCAGCCGCGCCACGGCCAGCGGATAGTCGTGGTCCACGCGCGAAAATATTTGCCGGGTGCCGGCCACCTTCATCGTCGTGCCCAGGGTGCAGATGACGGCATCGGCCTGCCACCAGGATGCGTCAGGCGGTAATTGATCGAAATCAATGAGCGGCGCGGACAGCCTGGGATGGGGCGGCAGCGGCCGCCGCACGGGCGCCACGATGGCCGTGATCCGCGCATCCGTCAGCGCCAGGCGCAGCACTTCGCTGCCGACGAGGCCGGTAGCGCCTACGAGCAGTAATTTCATTGCATCCCAGTATAAAGTTGCTCACGGACACCACCATACACGGAACTCAGGACAGGCGCAGCGCCAGCGCGGCCAGGGTCGCCAGCAGCACGGGCACGGTCAGCACGATGCCGACGCGGAAATAGTACCCCCAGGAAATGTGGATATTCTTGCTATCGAGCACGTGCAGCCACAGCAAGGTGGCCAGGCTGCCGATGGGCGTGATCTTCGGTCCCAGGTCGCTGCCGATGACGTTGGCGTAAATCATCGCCTCGCGCACGGCGCCCTGCGCCGTCGTCGGGTCGATGGCCAGCGCGCCCACCAGCACCGTCGGCAGGTTGTTCATCACGGACGACAATACGGCCGTCAGCACGCCCGTGCCCATGGCCGCGCCCCACACGCCGTACTGGGCGAAATGGTTGAGCATGCCCGTCAGGTAAGCCGTCAAGCCGGCATTGCGCAGGCCATACACGACCAGATACATGCCCAGCGAAAAGACGACGATATGCCACGGCGCATGGCGCAGCACGTGCCGCGTGGAAATCACCTGCCCCCTGCCCGCCACGCCCAGCAGCAGCGCGGCGCCCGCGGCGGCGATCAGGCTGATGGGCACGCCCAGGGCTTCCTGCGAGAAAAACCCCGCCAGCAGCAGCGCCAGCACCAGCCAGCCGGCGCGGAAGGTGGCCAGGTCGCGGATGGCCGCTGCCGGGCGTTTCAGTTGCGCCAGATCATAGTCGCGCGGAATATCCCGGCGAAAAAAGAGCAGCAAGGCCGCCAGGGTGGCGGCCACGGCGACGACGTTGACGGGCACCATCACGGACGCGTACTCGGCAAAGCCGATCTTGAAAAAGTCGGCCGAAACGATATTGACCAGGTTCGACACCACCAGCGGCAGGCTGGCCGTGTCGGCGATGAAACCAGCCGCCATCACATAGGCCAGCGTGGCCCTGGCGGAAAATTTCAATGCCCGCAGCATGGCGATGACGATGGGAGTGAGAATCAGCGCGGCGCCGTCGTTGGCGAACACGGCGGACACCAGCGCGCCCAGCAAGACCAGCAGCACGAACAGTTTCCTGCCGCTGCCGCCGCCCCAGCGCGCCACGTGCAGCGCGGCCCACTCGAAGAAGCCGGCCGCGTCCAGCAGCAGGCTGATGATGATCACGGCAATGAAGGTGCCGGTGGCGTTCCACACGATGTGCCAGACGACGGGCAGGTCGCCCCAGTGGATGACGCCGGCCAGCAAGGCGACACAGGCGCCGATGACGGCACTCCAGCCGATGCCCAGGCCGCGCGGCTGCCAGATCACCAGGGTCAGGGTGGCGAGAAAGATGAGGAAAGCGGTCAGCATGCGGTGTGGCTTCCGTGCGATGCGGCATTGCGGGCAGGAAGCGCCGCGGCCTGGGTGGAGATTCAATATTTCAATATTACTGGAATTATTGAATAAATGCAAAACGGCCAATGCCGGCACTCGCAAACCGGCTGGCGGCGGCGTCCATATGGCTGTCGGCGCGGCGGCACGAGAATGTTGATAGAATGAAATAATTGGTGAGAATCTCACACATTCAAACGTGTGACACTAATGCAATCATACTTTTATTGCATAGACATGAGCTCCCATCCAGCGCGAAAAATCGGCAGGCACGGCACACGGCGGCACGGCCGTCCGGCCACTGCCGCATGCCGCGCGGGAGCAAGACTGGCCATGCAGGGTCACTGCACCTTTGTCCGCCCGGCATGATCAGCGCGGCCATCGAGCACATCGCGGAGCAGCTGAACCAGTTCCTGCGCCGCAGCCACCAGCTGGCCGACGATATCGTCGTCGTCTCGAACATCGTGGCGCAAAATGGCTCGGTGGCGCCGCACATAGCCAACAAGCTCGTGATATGCCTGGCGAATATCGAAAAAGATACTTTGCCGCAACAATCCTATGCGCCGCACGACGGCGCCGGCCGCGCCGCCGTGTATGGCAAGCCCCTGTTTCTCAATCTGTACGTGGTGGTGGCGGCCAATTTCAGCGACAAGAACTATCCCGAAGCGCTCAAGTTCATTTCCAGCGCCATCGGCTTCTTCCAGCACACGCCCGTCTTTGACCACCAGGTCACGCCCGGACTCGATGCGCGCATTGAAAAGCTGCTGCTCGACATGGAAAACCTCAAAACCCATGAACTGAGCAATCTATGGGGCATGTTGAGCGGACATTACCTGCCCTCCGTGCTGTACAAGGTGCGCATGATCGGCTACGGCGCCGGCCCGCTGGCCGGCCAGGCGACGACGGTGGCGCAGCCCGTCACCAGCGCGGGACACTGACGCATGAACGCCTACGCCATTGTGCTGCAGCTGTCCGTCAGCCATGCCTACTTTCCCGCCGCGTCGAATGGCAATTTCCGCTTCGAGGCGACGGCGCGCTGCGCCGCCTTGCTCGACAGGCTGGGCATCCTGGCCCGTCCAGCCGCCAACGGCCTGCTCCTGCTGTGCCAGAGCGCGGCGCGCGAGGAACTGCTGGCCGGACTGGCGCAGCAGGACGAGCTGGAATTCCAGGTTTTTTCCGGCGACAGCCACTTTTTCCTCTACACGGCGCTCGACCGGCCCGCGCCCGACGCCTGCCTGTACTTCCACAGCGCCCAGGCGCAGCAGGAACAGCCTGGCTGCTGGCGCCTGCATGCGCAGGACTATGCCGACCAGTCGGCGTGGAGCGATCCTGTCGTCCCCAACAAGATGGCCGGCCTGGCCGCGCGCAGCTTTCGCCCGCTCAAGCCCGTCTTTTTCCTCGCGCTGTCGCCGGTCCAGCTGGCCGGCGCCCTGGCGAGCGGCGGCACGCCGCGGTTCTGCGTGCGCTTCCAGGCCCGCAAGATGCACTGGAAATACTATCTGTTGCGCGACCCCGGCGTGCCGCATGCGGCCATCGTCGACCTCGATGGCGAACTGCGCTTCACGGCGCGCGGTTATACCGCCCTGCCCGGCAACGGCCCGGCCTTGACCTTCGTCAGCGAACAAGCCATTGAAATGCGCCAGACCCATGCCCAGCGCCTGCAACTGCGCGAACAGGGCGAGCTGGGAGAACGAATTCTCATCAAGCGACTGCCCAATGCAAGCGTGGCCGCCGTCGGGAGGGAAATAGCAGCAGGAAGTGCGGTAGCGGTACTCGTGTCAGAAATCTATATCCCCTGATTACCTACGACATACCTACAAAAGGACGCAAGATGGCGCAATATAAAACTCCCGGGGTCTACATCGTTGAACAAAACGCCTTCCCCAATTCAGTCGTCGAAGTTGCCACCGCCGTGCCGGCCTTCATCGGCCACACGGAACGCGCCAGCCACAAGGGCGCGCCCCTGAGCAACAAACCCTGGCGCATCACCTCGATGGCCGAGTTTGAAGCGTGCTATGGCGGCGCGCCGGCGCCCAGCTTCAGCTTTGCCGTGACGCCGGCCGATGGCGTCAGCGATTTCTCCGCCGTCGCGGCGCCGGTGGCAGAGCAGGCGGACCCGGCGGCAGCGCTCGTCACGGCCGCCGATGACGCGCTCGCGACGCTGCAAGCGGCGAAAGTCGCGCTCATCAATAGCACCGACGAGACCAAGGAAGCCGACACCACCGCCTATACCGCGGCGCTGGAGAGCGCCAAGACAGCGGCCACGGCCGCCAAACGCGCGCTCGATGAAACGGCCTACCCGGGCGCCGACCAGGTCCTCGCTTCGAATGCCGCCCAGGCGCTGCGCCTGCGGCAAGACGCGGACACGAAAAAGAAGGCCTGGACCGAAGCCAGCGAGGAAGCGGATAAAAAAACCAAGGAAGACGCCTACCTCGCGGCCGACAAGCTGGCCCAGGCCAGCGAAGCGCTGGCGGCGGACGACCTGAAAGCGGCGGCGGCCCGCGCCGATGCCGCCGCCGCATTGGCGAATGCGGCCGCGCTCAAGGCCGAGGCGGCCCGCGGCGCGGCCGACTACACGCTGAGCCGCACCAAGGGCAAGCATTTGTTGTACCACAGCATGCAGCTGTTCTTCCAGAATGGCGGCGGCGCCTGCTACATCGTCTCCGTCGGCGATTACGCGGCCGATCCGGCCAAGGACAAGCTCGAAGCCGGCATCAACGCGCTGCTCAAGGAGCAGGAACCGACCATGCTGCTGATCCCGGAAGCCATGCTGCTGGGGGGGGGCGACTGCTACTCGCTGCAGCAACAGATGCTCATGCATTGCGGCTACAAGATGAAAAACCGCTTCGCCATCCTCGACATCTACAATGGCGCCGCCGAATTGCAGGACCGGGAAGCCCCAGTCGACACCTTCCGCAACCAGGTCAGCAGCGAGTTCCTGGCCTTCGGCGCCGCCTATTACCCTTGGGTCAATACCACCATCGTGGCCTTGAAGGACCTGAACTTCACGCATTTCGACCAGGAGCAGCGCAGCGCCCTGAAGGACATGCTGACCCACGAACTGGCGGCCGTCGTGTATGCCGACCCGGGCAAGAGTCCCAGCGCGAAACTGAAGGCGCAGCAGGTGGCGCAAATCCTCGACAATATCGACGAGGACTGGTCGAAGCGCGACGACGGCGCCAGGCAGATCGAATCGACGCACAACGCCCTCGTTGCCATCAGCCCCCTGTACACGCGCATCCTGCTGGCCGTGCAGCGCAATCTGAACCTGCTGCCGCCAGGCGCCGCCATGGCCGGCCTGTACACCATGGTCGACAATACGCGCGGCGTGTGGAAGGCGCCCGCCAACGTGGGCCTGGCCTCGGTCAGCGCGCCGGCCGTGAACATCACGCACGACGACCAGGAAGACCTGAACGTGAGCACCACGGGCAAGTCCGTCAACGCCATCCGCAGCTTCATCGGCGAAGGCACCCTGGTGTGGGGCGCGCGCACGCTCGACGGCAACAGCCTGGACTGGCGTTACATCAACGTGCGCCGCACCATGATCATGCTCGAGGAATCGCTGCGCCTGGCCAGCAAGGCGTATGTCTTCGAACCGAACGTGGCCAACACCTGGGTCACCATCAAGAGCATGGCGCGCAACTTCCTGACCAGCATCTGGAAACGGGGCGGACTGGCCGGCGCCTCGCCGGACGACGCCTTCAGCGTGGCCGTCGGGCTGAACGAGACCATGACGGCCGACGATATCCTGGAAGGCATCCTGCGCGTCACCATCCTGGTGGCCGTCAGCCGCCCGGCCGAGTTCATCGAAATCACCTTCCAGCAGCAAATGCAGAAATCCTGATGCAGGCAACGGCAGTCTTCCCCTTGAACACCGACACATGAAAGAGGTCAGCAATGGCAGATGATGGCTCGAAACAATCCACGGCGGTATGGCCGCTTCCCAAGTTCTATTTCCAGGTGAAATGGGACTCCCAGGTCATGTCCTTCCAGGAGGTCAGCGGACTCGACATCCAGTCCGAGGAAATCAAGTACCGGCATGGCGACAGCCCCGAATTTTCCGTCATTAAGATGCCGGGATTGAAAAAAGTGGGCAATGTGACCATGAAAAAAGGCGTCTTCAAGTCCGACAACAAGTTCTGGGACTGGTTCAACCAGATCAAGATGAACACCATCAAGCGCGTGCCCGTCACCATCAGCCTGCTCGATGAAACGGGCGCGCCGACCATGGTCTGGACCCTGGCCAATGCCTGGCCGACCAAGATCACGGGCACGGACCTGAAGGCCGAGGGCAATGAAGCATCGATCGAAACCATCGAGATCGTGCATGAAGGCCTGACCATCGCCAACGGCTAAGGAGTGGCGCCTGCCCATGTTCAAGCTTGAACTGCCCTCGTTGCCCGGCATGGACGACTACCCGCCGTCCGCCTTTTACTTCAAGGTGACGCTGGGCGCCACGCTGGGCCTGACCGACGCCTCCTTCCAGGAGGTGTCGGGCATTACCGCTGAACTGGATACGGAAACCGTGGTCGAGGGCGGCGAGAACCGCTACGTGCATACCCTGCCGAAAGGCATGAAACCGCGCAGCCTGGTGCTCAAGCGCGGCATCGCCCCGCCCTACTCGCCGCTGGTCATGTGGTGCCGTTCCGTGTTCGAGCTCGACTTCGTGCTGCCCATCGTGGCCCAGCCCGTCATCGTCTCGCTGATGGATGCGCACAAGCTGCCCATCCGCGTGTGGTCGTTCGCCAACGCCTACCCCGTCAAGTGGGAGGTGGAAAGCTTCGGTTCCACCAAGAACGAGGTGGCGATCGAAAACATCACTCTCAGCTATACCTATTCCAACCGCCTGATCTGAACCATGCCCATCGACATCCAGCAATTGCACATCAAATCGAGCGTGGTGCAGCGCGCCGCGGAAGACGCGCCCCAGGGGGCCGCGCAAGCCATTCCCGGCAATAGTTGCTGCGAGGAAAGTAGCGCGGCGACACAGCGCGAGCAGATCCTGGCCGACTGCAAGCGCCTGATCCGCGCGGCCATCAGCCAGCTGCAGGAGCGCTAGATGGGAGGATTGAGTACGGGCCTGAAGAGCAAACTGCATATTTTCCCCGTCGAAACCAGCACGAGCGGCATCCGCACCGTGCTGTCGAGCGGCGGTTTCGAAGTCCTGATCAATCCATCGGGCTACCAGCAAAACCGGCACATCCACTACAGCAAGGCGAGCACGCTGGGCGCTCCCGCGGGCCGGCTGAAATTCAACAAGATCGCGCCCGAGGCGCTGACCCTGCCGCAAATGGTGTTCGACGGCACGGGCGTGGTGGAACTGTACGGCATGCGCAGCGTTAGCGACCTGATCAAGAAACTGCTGAAACTGATCTATCTCGTCGACGGCAAGAAGCATGAACCCAACCTGGTGTGCTTCCAGTGGGGCGACATGGACTTCATCGGCCGGGTCACCCACGTGGACATCGACTACACGCTGTTCAAGCCCAGCGGCGAACCGCTGCGCGCCAAGGTCACGCTGCGCGTGCTGTCGGACATGACGGTCGAGGAAAGCATGCAGCGTGCCAACCTCAGTTCGCCGGACCTGTCGCACCTGGTGGAGGTGCGCGCCGGCGACACCCTGCCGCTGCTGTGCGAGCGCATCTACCGCAATCCCGGCTACTACATGGCCATTGCCGGCATCAACGGCCTCGTCAACTTCCGCGACCTGAAGCCCGGCACGCAGCTGCGCTTTCCGCCACTGCGCTGAGACCATGCCGACGCCGCCCCCTTCCCCCGAACTCGCCAGCAGTGGCCTGCTCAAGCTCGTCATCCGCAGCAACGGCACGGCGCTGCCCGCCACCGTGGGCCTGGTGTCGCTGGCCATCACGAAGAGCGTCAACAAACTGTCGCAGGCGCGCCTGCTGTTCGACGACGGCAACATGCCGACGCAGGAATTCGCGCTCAGCAACAGCGACAGTTTCGTGCCCGGCGCCAGCATCGAGATCGAGGCCGGCTACGGCAGCGAAACGGCGCTGGTCTTTGCCGGCGTCGTGGTGCGCCACGGGCTGTATATCGGCGAGGGCAACGAAGGCAGGCTCTGCGTGGAGTGCCGCCATCCGGCCTTCCCGCTGACCTTGAGCCGCAGCAATGCCAACCACGTCGACAGCACCGACAGCGCCGCCATCACCACCCTGCTGCAGGGCTGCCCCGGCCTGGGCAGCGCGGCCGGCGACAACTATGGCGGCAAGGCGGCCGGCAAGGCCGTCAGCGTCACCGTCGACGCGACGACGGCCAGCTACCACGGCCTGGTGCAGTACTACAGCAGCGACTGGGATTTCGTGCTGGCGCGCGCCGAAGCGAACGGCCTGCTGGTGATCGCCGACGACCGCGCCGTGACGGTGCGGGCGCCGCAGACGGACGCGACGCCCGTGCTCAGCGTCACCTATGGCATCGACCTGATGCGCTTCGAGGCGGAAATCGACGCCCGCACGCAATTTAGCCAGGTCACCGGCGTAAGCTGGGACCCGTCCACCCAGGCTATTGCCGAGGAGCAAGCATCGGCCGTCTCGCTGAACCTGCAGGGCAACCTGGACGCGGCCACGCTGGCCGCCGTGGGCGGCATCAAGCAGCTGCGGCTGCAAACCCCGGTGCCGCTGGAAACGGCGGCGCTCAAGGCCTGGGCCGCCGCGCGCCAGGTCAAGGCGGCCCTGGCCAGGGTGCGCGGCAACATGAGTTTCCAGGGCAGCGCGCTGGCCGTGCCGGGCGCCCTGATCGCGCTGGCCGGCGTGGGCAAGCGCTTCAGCGGCACGGTATTCGTCAGCAGCGTCGAACATCACATCGCCGACGGCAACTGGCGCACCGACGTCGAGTTCGGCCTGTCGCCCGACTGGTCCGGCGACCGCCAGGGCGCCGGCGAAGCGGCGTCGGGCCTGGCGCCCGGCGCCAGCGGCCTGCAAATCGGCGTGGTGACCAAGCTTGACGAAGACCCGGCCGGCCAGCAGCGCATTCAGGTTGCCCTGCCCGTGCTGCAGAACAAGACGGTCGGCGTCTGGGCCCGCCTGGCCAGCGCCTATGGCTCGAGCACGGTGGGCGCCTTCTTCATCCCCGAGATCGGCGATGAAGTCATCGTCGGCTATTTCAACAACGACCCGTCCAACCCCGTGGTGCTCGCCAGCCTGTACAGCAGCAAGCACACGCCGCCGTACAGCCTGACGGCGGACAATTTCATCAAGGCCATCGTCACCAAGGGCATGCTGAAGGTCGAGTTCGACGATGACAAGAAGGTCATGACCCTGCTGACGCCGGCCGGCAACTCCATCGTCATGTCCGACGAAGCCAAATCCATCGTCGTCACGGACCAGAACGGCAACAAGGTGGCGCTCGACGACAAGGGCATCCTGCTCGACAGCCCGGCCGACATCGTGCTCAAGGCGGGCGGCAAGATCAGCCTGACGGCCGGCACGAATATCGAGGCCAGCGCCAGCGCCGACATCAAGCTCGGCGGCATGAACATCAACAGCAACGCCTCGGTGGCGCTGGTGGCCAAGGGTTCGGCCAGCGCCGAGCTGTCCGCCTCCGGCCAGGTCACCGTCAAGGGAGCGATGGTCATGATCAACTGACGCCGCAACAGCGCCGCCCCCCAACCACTGAAAGGAATTCCATGCCGCCCGCCGCCCGCCTTACCGATATGCACGTCTGTCCCATGCAAACGCCCGCCTTCCCGGCGCCGATTCCCCATGTGGGCGGACCGGTGATCGGCCCGGGCGTGCCGACGGTGCTGATCGGCAAGCTGCCGGCTGCCGTGGTGGGCGACCAGTGCCTGTGCGTGGGGCCGCCGGACGCCATCGTCATGGGGTCGATGACGGTGCAGATCGGCGGCAAGCCGGCGGCGCGCATCAACGACCCCTGCGCCCACGGCGGCTCGATCACGCTGGGCTGCCCCACCGTCATGATCGGCGGCTAGCGCACCACGATGAGCATAGACCAATCTTTCCTGGGGCGGGGCTGGGCCTTTCCGCCCACGTTCAGCAAGGGCCAGCGCGCCAGCGGCACGGGCGGCCAGGCGGCCATGGTGGACGGCGAGGAGGACATCGCCCAGAGCCTGCGCATCCTGCTGTCGACGGCGCCCGGCGAGCGCGTGATGCGGCCCGATTTCGGCTGCGGCATCAAGACGCACGTGTTCGACCTGGTCAATTACGGCAGCATGGCGACCATGAAGGCGCTGATCGAGCGCGCCATCCTGTTCTTCGAGCCGCGCATCACGCTGGAGAGCATCGAATTGAGCCAGCAGGACATCGCCAACGGCCGGCTCGACATCTGCCTGCACTACACCATACGCATGACGAATACGCGCAGCAACATGGTGTATCCCTTCTATTTCGTGGAGGGCACCGATGTCAGGCCGTGATCGCCCCCAGCCGCAGCTGTTCGTGCGCGACGGCAGCAGCCAGGATTGCCGGGCGCTGGCGCCCCTGCAGGACGGCTATTTTTCGCTGGCCGAGATGTCCTTCCCCGTCTTGCTGGCGATGGCCACCGAGCACGCCCGCCTGGTCGGCTTCTACCAGCTCGACGACCGGCCGGACGGCAGCTGGAAGCCTTTTTTCAGCGCTGACGAAACCATCGTCATGGCGCGCATCCTGGCCGTGCGGCCGCAGTACGAGCAGGCCAGGTTCGACCGTTGGTGGGCAACGGCCGGGATGGCGCCGGACGCGGCGGCGCGCGCCCGGGCAAGGGTGCCGACCTTGCGCCTGGCCCGCTTCCTGGAAGGCTGGCGCAACGACCTGGCGCAGGCGCGCGGCAGCGCCGGGCGCAAGCTGCACACGCTGCTGGCCGCTGTGATCGGCAGCCTGGGCACTGACCCGCACGCCCAGGCGGCGCTGCAGGCCGCCAGGCTGCTGAACCAGCAGGAGCGGCCCGAACCGGCGCTGGCCGATACGCCACGCGAGCGCATCAAGAGCAGCTACGACACCCTGTTTACGGCCATCGAAATGGTGCAGCGGGAAACGGCGCGCCTGCTGCCGGAAACGCTGGCGAGCGGCAAGCACGAACCGGCCGTGGCGCTGCTGATCGCCTTCATCCGCATGGCCCGGCAGTTGCACGCCAGGCTGAACCGGTTTACCAGCGGACACCTCGATTTCTACTACGATGGCATGCTGGGCACGCCGCCGCTGCCCGCCGTCCCCGACCACTGCTATCTGGTGGTGGCGCCCTGTCCGACGGGCGGCAGCATCGCCATTGCGCCGGGCACCGAATTTCTCGCCCGGCCCGATGCCGACGGGCGGCAGGCCGTGTATCTGGCCGATGCGGGATTGCTGGTGGGCGACGCCAGCATCGGGGCCATGCACACGCTGTACTTCAACCGCGACCGCAATATCTCGCCCGAAACCGACATGGACAAGCGCGGCAGCGTGGCGGCCAGGCAGGCATGGCCCAGCCATGTCTGGAGCCGGCAGCTGCCGCTGCCGGGCCAGCTCGATTACACCGATCCCGCCGCGTTGCGCGCGCTGCCCCTGCTGGGCGCGCCCAAGAACGCAACCGAAGCGGGCCAGGCGCACGATGCGCGCCTGGGCTTCGCCCTGGCCAGCAACGTGCTGCTGATGCGCGAAGGCAGGCGCCGCGTGAAGATCAGCCTGGAATTTGCCCCGCCGCACCTGAAATGGCGGCTGCTGCGCCTGATCACCGTGATCCGCCATAAAAAGATGCGATCCGGCAACACCGTCGACCGGGTGGAACTGGCCGACATCTGCCAGCGCATACTGCGCGGCCTGTTCCGGATCGAAGTGACGGGGCCGTCGGGCTGGATCCGCGTGCCCGCCTACCACCCCTCGCTGCCCGCCTCGGGCCAGGGCCACGCCACGGCAGGCGCGCTGCTGCAGATCGAGTTCGAGCTGGGACTGGAAATCGCGCCGGTGGTGGCGTATGCGCCGGCCCTGCATGGCGAAAGCTACCAGACGGCCGTGCCCATGGTCCGCCTGCGGCTCAATCCGGACAGCTACGTCCACCCGTACGGCCTGCTGCGCGGCTTGACGCTGACGGCGGCCAGCATCGCCGTGCATGTCAGCGGCTATCGTCAGTTGTCTTTGAGCAACCAAATCGGGCAGCTGAGCGCCGCCACCCCGTTCCAGCCCTTCGGTCCCATTCCCGTCGTCGGCTCCTACCTGATCGTCGGCGCCGGCGAGGCGGCCGGCAAGGATCTGCGGCATTTCCATGTCGACCTGGAGTGGGCCGAGCTGCCCGACGACGCGGGCGGCTTCAAGGCGTATTACCACGACTATTCCGACACGGTGGAAACCGAAGCCTACCAGGCCAGGGTGGAAGTGCTGGCCGACGGCGTGTGGCTGCCGCAGGAGAGCCAGGCGCCGCTGGCGCCCCTGTTCCAGACCGACTATGCGCGCGCGGCCAGCCGCCGCGTGCTCAGGCATATCCGCCTGTCCTGCGACGGCGTGCTCGAACGCATGCGGCGCGGCGCGGCGCCGCTGGCGCCCGGCAACGGCCCCTACAGCGCGGCGTCGCGCCACGGCTATTTCAAGTTCACGCTGGCGGCGCCCCGCTTCGCCTTCGGCCACCGCGAATACGCGCAGGCGCTGGCGCATGCGATGAAACGCAATCTGCGCAACAAGAGCGGCCGCTTCCTGGCCGGCATACCCGAACTGCCCTATACGCCGCTGGTGGCGGCCATCACGGCCAGCTACGAGGCCGTGGCGCGCATCGCCCTGCAGCAGCCGGGCGCCGCGCCGGCCGCAGGCTGGAACAATACCCTGTTTCACCTGCACCCCCACGGCTGGGAAGCGCTCAGCAACGCCACCGACGGCGGCGCCACCTTGCTGCCCGTGTATGAAGAACTGGGCTATTTGCATATCGGCCTGGCGGCCAGCAACCAGGCGGCCATGCTGACGCTATTCTTCCACCTGCAGGAGGATTCGCTGCCGGACGCGCCGCGCGCCGTCGCCTGGTCTTATCTGAGCGACAACAAATGGCAGCCCTTGCCTCAGCGCAACATCCTTTCCGACAGCACGGGCGGCTTCATGACCTCGGGCATGGTGGCGCTGAACATCCCCTCCGACATCAGCCTGCAGCACACGCTGATGCCGGCCGGCCTGTACTGGCTGCGCATCAGCGGCTCCGACAAGCTGAGCAATTTCTGCAGCGTCTACACGGTCTACACCCAGGCGCTGTGCGTGCGCCGCGACCCGGTCAGCATGCAGTCGGCCACGCAGGTGTCGCTGCCGGCCGCCAGCATCGAACGCAGCCGCCAGGTCATCGCCGGCCTCGGCAAAATAGCGCAAATCATCGCCACGCGCGGCGGCCAGCTGGCCGAAACGCGCGCGCAGCGCCACACGCGCCTGGCCGAACGCCTGCGCCACAAGGGACGCGCCGTGACGCCGGCCGACTACGAATCGCTGATTCTGCAGCAGTTCCCCGAGATCTACAAGGTCAAGTGCTTTGCCAACCTGAGCACGCAGGGCCATACCCCTGCCGAATGGCTGCGGCCCGGCCACATCCTGATCGTCGTCGTGCCGCCGCTGGCGCCAGGCAGCGCCCTGCATCACATGCCGCAGCTGAACGGCAAGCTGGTGCGCGAAGTGGAAGCATGGATACGCGCCCTGGCGCCGCCCGCCGCCACCATCGCCGTGCAGCACCCCGTCTACGAACAGATCCAGGTGCGCTGCAGCGTGACCCTGAAGCCGGGGCTGGCGGACGGCCTTGGCGGCCAATACATGACGCGCCTGAACGAGGATATCTCGCGCTTCCTGTCGCCGTGGAGCGCGCTGGGCAACCGCATCCATTTCGGCTGGAACGTCAGGCTGCACGAAGTGGAGTCCTACATTATCGGCCTCGATTACATTGCCGACGTCGGCGCCTGCTCCATGCTGCGCGTGGCGCCCACGGACAGGGGCAGCTATGTCCTGTCCGATACGGCCGCCGACAGCCGCAAACAGGGCATCGCCTGGCATTACCCGTGGAGCGTGGCCATTCCCATCGAAAAGCACCTGATCGACATCCATGCGCACGAGGGCGGGTCGCTGCAGCGGGCCAACCTGCACACGCTCGATATCGGCGCCACTTTCATCATCACCTCGAAGGCTACCCATGGCCCAGCATAGCCGCGACACCCTCAAACGCTACTTCCGGCACGGCGCGATGCCGGCCCAGGATGCCTTCACGGCACTGATCGAATCGATGCTCAACATCGTCGACCAGCAATTTGACAAGACCCCGACCGACGGCCTGAAAGTGGGCCAGATCGGCCAGGGACGGCTGCTCAGCTTCTATCACGACATCGACCAGAAAAGCGCGATCTGGTCCGTCAGGATGGAAACCCCGGGGCGCGGCCTGGTGTTCGGCACCGGCGGCCTGCAGGAGCGCGGCGACACGGACAACGCCGAGGATGCCTACCGCCGCGCCATGGAACTCAGTCCGGCCCCCGGCGGCGCGCGCTTCGCCACGCTGGCCGACAGCGCGGAGCCGGACGCCAGCCGCTTCCAGCTGGACCTGCAGGGCCGCGTGTTGGCCGACGGCCGCATCGGCCGCGCCGTCGCCAGCGTGCTGGCAAACGGCCAGTGGCAGCCCATCACCGGCAACCTGACGGGCTGCCACGCGTTCGAGGTGATGGCCGGCACCGGCAAGAAAGGCTCGGGCAAATACGCACTCATGCACGCCTATGCGGTCAACGCCTTCCAGGGCGGCAAAGGCGACATCACGTATCACCAGGCCCACTGCGGCAGCAAGTGCAGCCGGCTGGAGCTGCGCTGGACGCGCGAGTCGCCCGTGGCCGGCGATCCCTACCGGCTTGAAATCCGCACCGGCTGCGCGCTCGATAGCGCCGGCACGCCGGACGAGCGGCGCACGCGCATCCGCGTCCACCTGACCCAGCTGTGGTTCGACCCGGCGATGGACGAGTGCCGTCCACTGGCAGAGGGAGGCCTGCCGTGACGCCGCCACTGGCGCTGCGCCTGCACGCGGACGAAGGCGCGCTGGTCATCGAGGCGCTGGCCGAGCTGCCGTTCAAGGCCGTGTTTGAACTGATCGGGCGCCTGAACCGCCAGGCCAATGCCGCCGGCGCCAGCGGCGACGGGCCCGCGGCCCGCTACCTGGTCAGCGCCACCGACCTGGAACTGATCGTCGCCGCGCTGGGCCAGCAGCCATACCAGCGCGTGTACCGGCTGCTGGCGGCGCTGCGCGAACAGCTCGACAGCCAGCCCGCCGCGTGCGGCCAGGCGGCGGGCATCGCATGATCGCGCCCGAAACCATCGCGCGGCTCGAAGCCGACCCGGACGGCCTGGACTTCGCCGCCCTGCAACAGGCCGGCATGACCATGCTGCAGGAACTGTGCGGCGAATACTGGACCGACTACAACGCCCACGATCCCGGCGTCACCATGCTCGACCAGCTCAGCTATGCGCTGACCGACCTGGCTTACCGTTCCTCGCTGCCGCACGGCGATTATCTGGCCGCCGGCGACGGCAGCATCGACCTCGGGCGGCAGGCGCTGCACCTGCCGCAGGATATCTTCCCCAGCGCAGCGCTGACGGCGGACGACTGGCGGCGCCACCTGTACGACAGCATCCCGCACATCGAGGACGTCTGGCTCATCGAGGACGGCAAGGACGACGGGCTGGCGCGCATACGTCTGAAACTGGGCGAACCTGACGCCGCCCCGCAGGTGCAGGTGGAGATCAGGAAGACGTTCACGGCCGGACGCGCGCTGTGCCAGGACCTGGAGCGCATAGACGTGCTGCAAACGAGCAATTTCTACCTGAAAGGCGATATCGAAATCCATAGCCTGCGGGACCCGGCCGACATCTATGCGGACATTTTCTTCCAGTGCCAGCACCATGTTATTTCCGGATTGCAACTTATTGACTACGACCATGCGGCCGCCGACGGCATGCCTTTCGACCGCTTGTTTGCCGGTCCGTACACGGAACACGGCCTGATCCAGGAAAGCGGACTGTGCAACGCACGCGAACGCGTCTCCGTGGCGCGCCTGATCGGCGTGATCCGCGGCATTGACGGCGTGCAGAAAGTGCATGCGCTGGAACTGTGCGACAGCCAGGGCAATGACCTGGCCGGCGAACTGGAAAACCTGCCGGCCGATGCGGTGCCACGCCTGTGCGACCCGGAAGCGCCCTTGCTGAGGCTGCATTTCATGGGCAAGACCAGCGATGAAACGGATGCCGTGGCGAAGACGGCGCCAGCCGGGCCGGACCCGATGGCGGCCCTGATCGAGCGGACGAAGGACCGCCTGAAAAAGCTGAAATTCGAGTCGCGCGCCCTGCGCGAGCGCAAGGCCACGCTCGAACACTTCATCAGCGCCCCTAGGGGCGCCGGCGTCGCGCTCGATCCCTATTACTCGATCCAGCACCAGTTTCCCGCCATCTATGGCATCAATGCCTACGGCCTGCCCCCCAGCGCCTCCGCCGCGGAACGGGCCAGCGCCCGGCAACTGAAAGGCTACCTGTACGTGTTCGAGCAGGTCATGGCCAACTACCTGTGCAACCTGGCCCATATCCGGGACCTGTTTTCCATCGACGGGACGCTGGGGCAATCGTATTTCAGCCAGCCCGTCACGAACCGGATGCTGCCCGATATCGAACGCCTGTACACTGTCCCCGTCCCGGAGCTGGCGCAGGAACTGGAACGCATACGCGAACGCTACGACCCGTTCGAAGACCGCCGCGACCGCGTGCTCGACGTCATGCTGGCCATGTATGGCGAACGCTACACGCAACAAGCTTTGCGCAAATTCAATTTCTACTTCAGCACGCGCAAGGCGCTGCAAACCTGGTTGCTGGAAAACAAGCTGGCCTTCCTGAGCCGCATCGCCGGGCTCGGCAAGGAACGCGCGGCCGCCTTCCGCCACGACCAGCCGGCGTGGGATACGGACAACGTCAGCGGCGCCCAGCGCAAGGTCGCCATTCTGCTGGGCCTGCATCAGTTTCCCTGCTGCCGCTCGCTGACGGCCCCCTTGCGCCGCCTCGGCCTGCGCATCGCCGCCGGTGGCGCCGCCGCGGCCTCCCTGCCAGCGCTGCTGGCGCGCCTGGCGCAGCAGCCGCCGCCCGCCGGCATGCCCTTGCTGAGCATCACACAAGACACCCTGCACAGCGCCTGCCTGCACGGCTGGAACAGCGGCGCTGCGGCGCCCACGTCGCTCTCGCCGGAACAAAGCCGGCAGTTGCGCGAGCTGAACATGGCCTGCGAAGGCCTGCACCTGCTGGAACACACGCTGCTGCGCCCGCGCGATGCCGGCCGCGCCAGCCATCCGCCCACGCCCGACGGCTTTTATGCCTTCCAGGTCAGCATCGTTTTTCCCGGCTGGACGGCGCGCTTCGCGGACCCGGAATTTCGCAAACTGGCGCAGGAAACCGTCAGCCTGAACCTGCCGGCCCACATCCTGCCCGCCTTTTACTGGCTTGGCGACGTGGAAATGGAGGATTTTGAGAACCGCTACCGCAAGTGGCTCGACGCGCTGCGCGCGCAGACGCTGGACTGGCAGCAGAGAGGCGCGCCGGCCGGGGCCGTCGTGCGGGCGCTCGACGATGCCTCCGCGGCGCTGGTGCGGTTCCTGCGCGCGCCGCACCGCCGCCCGGCGCTCAGCCTGCACTGGATCTAGCGTGACCACGCCCTGCCACCGCATCGACGCCGTGCACCTCGACCTGACGTTCGAGAGCGACGCGCCGCGCTTGCTGCCGATGGCCGACGACGCCCTGCTGGCGCTGACGCGCGAGCTGGTGCTGCCGGCGCTGTCGCAGGCGCTGGACGAAGCGGACGAACCTGGCCGGCGGCGGCGCATCGGGCGGCTCGACATCGACCTTGGCCAGATTCCCGCCCACCTGCTGGCGTCGGAAATGCCGCGCCGCCTGCGCGAACTGCTGGGCAATGCCCTGCGCGACGCCTTGCGGGAAGCGGCGCCGGCGACAAGCGCGGCCGCCGTGCCCGCGCCGGCCGGGGACGCGGCGGCGGCAAATGCCATGAGCGGCGACAGCCGGCGCCTGCTGCACTTCCTGCGCACGGGCGACATGGCAATAGCCCGCGCCGAGGCCGGGCCCGGCGCCGGCGCGCGGCACGGCGGTCCCGACCAGCTGCTGGCGCGCCTGCTGGACGATCGCGGCGCGACGTGGCCCGCCATGCTGCGGCAGGCCGCCGGCGAGCCCGGCGTGCTTGCGCGTCTGGCGCAGCAGTTTTCGCCGGCCCAGCTGCGCCGCCTCGTGCGCCATGCGGCAGCGCGCGGCGCCGCCGATGCCTGGCTTGAGCTCATCGACGGCATCAGCGCGGCCCTGCCGGCCGGCACGGCGGACGGCCGCATGCAGCGGCGCCAGGCGTGGCACGTGGTGCTGAGCCAGGTGCTGGGCGGCAGCGCCCCGGCCGCCGGCGCGGCGTTGCGCGCGGCCGCCGCGGCTGTCCATCTGGAAGCGCGGCATGCGCGAAGCGAAGCGGCGGCGCTGCTGCGCGCGCTGGCGGGCAACGCCGCGCCCCGGCCCGCGGCGATGGTCGCCCCGCACCAGCTCCCGTTGGCGCCAGACGCGCCGGCCCTGCCTGCCGCCCCCTTTCACCTGCCGGCCACGCGGCGGCCCGCCGCGCTGCGCGCCTGGCTGCAGGCATTGCGCCAGGCTCCGGCGCGCTTCATCGCCAGCCGCTACTCGGCCCAGCAACTGCAGCAGCTGCTCGACGCCTTTCCAGGCCTGCGCGGCGACACGCTGGCGGCCATCGCCATGCGGCTGCCGCGGGCGCGCGACCGGCAGCGCTATCTGGGCCTGGCATTGGACAGGCTGCTGCGCGACCCGCCGGAGACACGGCCGCACGGCACCGCCAGCGCCGGACAGCCGCCCGTGACAACGGCCGCGACGGCGCAAGGCCCGGACGCCCTGCGCGAACGCCTGGCGCGGGCGCTGGCCAGCGCCGACCCATCCATGGTGCAGGCAGACTGGCCAGCGCTGCGGCGCGAGCATGCGGCGCTGCTGCGCGCCGCCCTGTGCAGCCATGGCGGTGAGCGCGCCGCCTGGCAGCGCATCGCCAGCCATTTTCCGCCCGCCATGCTCGACGACATGGCCGCCGTGCTGGCCGGACCAGGCGCCTGGCCCCTGACGCCGCCGGCCGGCGCCGCATGGCATGCCGCCCGGCGCGCGCGCTGGCTGGCGACCGTGCTGCGCGGCGTGGCAGCCGCCGCAGCATCCGGCACCGGCCTGCCCCTGGCGCCAGGCATGGCGCAGGTACAGGAGGAAGCAGGAAAAACACCGCAGCACGGCAGCGCCAGCCAGCGCTTCATGCACGGCCTCCTCGATGACTTCCAGCGCGGCCGTGCCGCCGGCGTGGACGCGCCAGACACGCAAGACAGAAGCGATGGCGGCGCGGCCGCCGCCACGGAACCGGCGACGGCCGACGCGGGCGAGCGCCTGGCCAGCGCGCTGTCAACGGCCGACGCCTCGGCCATCTATGCCGACTGGGATGCGCTGCTGCGCGGCGCCGCGGCGCAGTTGCGGGCCGCACTGCTGGTGCAAGGCGCCGCCAGCCCGGCCTGGCCAGCCGTCGCCAGCCGCTTTCCGGCGTCCATGCTCGATGACATCGCCGCCCTGCTCGACGTGCCATGTCGCGCCGCCAGCGAGGCCGACACCCGCGCCGGCTGGCTCGACGCGGTGCTGGCCACGCTGGCTTCCCGCGCGGCGGCCGGCGCAGTCCATGACCGCGCCCCGGAACCTGCCGAGGCGGCGCCGGCGCGCGTTCCCGCCACGCGGCCGTCCGAAGCATGGAACGATATCGTGCGCCTGGCGCAGGCCGCCGGCGCCGGCCTGGGCGACGGGAGCGCCAGCCAGCTGCTGCAAGCGGTCCGCACGCGGGCCGCGGCCAGCGGCAGTCCGGCGCGCTTCCTGGCGCTGGCGCGCGTTGAGCTGGCGGCGGCGCGCCAGATCGACCTTGACGCCATCGCGCAACGCACCAGCGACGCCTGCGTCGCCCTGTTCATGCGCGCGCTGGCGCACGGCGATGCGGCCGCCCTGCTGCCGGAATGGCCGGCCCTGCGCGCCGCCTGCGCCGGCCAGCTGGCCGACGCCATGCGCCGCATCGGCCCGCGCGAAAGCGTCTGGCGGCGCGTCTCGCAGCGCTTCCCGCCCGCCATGCTGGACGAGCTGACGGCGCTGCTCGCGCCGCCGGCGCAGGCCGCGCCGCACGCGGGCCGGGATGCCGCCATGCGCCGGCGGTGGCTGGCCAGCATCCTGGAGCTGGCCGCGCATCCCGGCGATGCGACCGCCTCCGGCACGGCACGGCTGGCCGCCACGGCGCCCCATGAGGCGCCAGAGGCCCAGGCAGGACAAGAGGCGCAGGGAGTGCAGGAAGCGCAGGAAGCGGACGCCGTCCCGGTCCCCGTGGAGCACATCGTGAGCGCCCTGCTGGCCGCAGACCATGCATCGCTGTCACCTGCCATGCTGGCCAACAACAAGGCGGCAGCGCGGGCCGCCATCGGCCGGATAGGCCTGCGTCCCGACGTGTGGCGCGACGTGGCGCGGCGCTACCCGCGACCGCTGCTGCAAGCCCTGGCGGCAGTGCTGGCGCCGGACGGCGGCGCGGCCTCCGCCCTCGCTGCCCTCGCCGCCCCCGGCGCCATGAAGGCTGCCGCGCCTGCCGCAGGTGGCGCCGCCATGCCGGCGCCGCACGCGCCATGGCGGCGGCAATGGCTGGCCCGCATCACGCGCCGGATTGCCGCCGATGCCGGCGCCGCCAGCCGCGGCGCGGCGCCAGGCCAGCACGCCTTGCCGCCCGGCGCGCCGCCTGCGGCCGCGCCGCCAGCCGGGATGGGCACCGCAGTACCGTCCTTCGCCATGCGCGATTCCGGCGTTTCCGGCGTTTCCGGCGCTGCCATCCTGCCTCGCCGCTTGTCCCGCGCTGAGCCGCCGCGCCTCACGCGCGCGGCCCAGGCGGCACAGCGCCGCGCGCGCATGGACAGCATGGCGCAGGCGCTGCTGCGCGCCGATGCGCCCGCCCTTGCGCCGCTCGTGCTGGCCGGACCGCCGGGGCTGCTGCGCGAAGCGGCAAGGCATATCGGCGCCGATAACGGTACATGGCGGCGCGCGGCGGCGGCGTTTGCGCCATCGCTGCGCGCGGCGCTGACCGCGGCAATGGCGCCCCAGGCAGCGGCGCTCGCCGATGCGTGGCTGGCGGAAGGCGCCGGCCGCGCCGACGACGAGGCCCGCCGCTTGTGGCGACGCAGCATGTCCTATCTGGCCGGCCTGCCCCCGGGCGCCCCCTTCGATCCGGCCGCCTACGCCCATGTCCTGCAGGCGGCGCGGGCAAGCGAAGGCGCATCGTCGGATGCCGGCGCCGCCGCCCGCCACGCCCGCATCGCGCCAGCCCTGGCGCATGCAGCCGACATGGCCAGTCTGTCCGGCCAGACCGACAAGGCCGGGCTTGCGCACGCCAGCCCGGCATCGCCAGCGGCAGCCCGCCTGCTGCAGCGGATCGAGCGGCAGATCGGACAGCAAACGGGCCGCCATGCCGGCGCGCGCGCAGCGACGGGGATCATGTCCGCCCAGCCCGCCGGCGCAGTCATGCTGCAAGCCATTGCCGCCAGGGCGGCGCGCAGCGCCAGCCCGGAGTCCTTCCTGCAAGCGGCCCTGGACACGCTGCGCCTGGGCGCCGTCCTGGACCTGGACGCCGTCGCCGCGCAAGCCGGCGCGGCCGCCACAGCCAGCCCCGCGGCGCCGGGGACTCCGGGGACCCAGGCAGCGCCGGCGCCGGCACTTGTCGCCACGGCCACCGGCGGCCGCGCGCCAGCCGCCATGCAAGGCGTGCGGCGCCAGATTGCGGCGCGGCTGGCGGCCGGCGCACCGGCGCAGGAGCGCCACGCCGGCACGCTGCTGGCCGCCGTCGATGCCCACGCCGCCCGCAGCGCGGCGCCCGCAGCCTACCTGCGGCAAGTGCTCGATGCGCTGGAAGCGGGCCGCGTGATCGACCTCGATGCGCTCGACGCGCGCCATGCTCCGCCGCAGCAGCCGCAAACCGGGGCAGCCGCCATAACCGGGCAGCCCGATGCCGCCACGCCGGCACGGCCGCCGGAGGCGCGTCCCGTGCCGGCGCACGCGCCGCCGGAGCCGGCCCGGCACCGGGAGCCGCGAGCGCAACTGCCAGCAAATCCGCCTGCCGGCCCGCTGCACCGGCCCCTCGGCAGCGAGCTGGCACGGGCGCTGGGGCGGCATGCGCCGGCGCAGCGCGCCGCCCTGGCCCGCCTGCTGCAGCTTGCGGCAGGCGACGACGACAGCGACGGCACGCCGGTCGCGGCGGAAAATGCCGCCGCCAGGCCGCTGCCGCCCGCCCTGCTGCATGGCGTGGTCGAGTTGCTGGCGGGTGACGCGCGGCAGGCGCAGGCGCGCCATGCCCGCGACGTCGCCGACCTGGCCGCCGCGTGCCTGCCCGGCGCCAGCCTGCAGCAATGCACGCTGCAAGCGCTGCAATTTGACTTCGACTGGTTTTTCGGCCAAGGCCGGCCCTTTTCTGCGGCGCCCTATGCGTACGCGCTGGCCAGCCACCTGGCGCAGCCGCACGGCGACGCCGCGGTGGCGCGCCTGCACGCGGCCCTGCATGCGCGCCTGGGCATCGCGCCGCCGCAACCGACGCTGGCGCAGCACGAGGGCGCGTCCGCGGCGGCGCCTCGTACTGTGCCGGCCGAAGGTGAAACGCTGTACCTGGCCAACGCGGGCCTGGTGCTGATCGGCCCCTACATGCCGCGCCTGTTCAGCATGTTGGGACTGACGGAGGGCGCGCGCTTCAGGAACGCCGAAGCGGCCGAACGCGCCGTGCACCTGCTGCAGTACGTCGTCGACGGCCAGTGCGACCAGCCCGAATATCTGCTGGGCTTGAACAAGGTATTGTGCGGCGTGAGCGCCAGCGTGCCCGTGGTGCGCGAAATTATCGCCACGGAAGAGGAGCGCGCCACCATCGAGATGATGTTGCGCGCCATGATCGAGCACTGGAAAAAAATCGGCAATACCTCGCCCGACGGCTTGCGCCAGGCTTTCCTGCAGCGACCGGGCAGCATGCATCTGCACGAAGACGCCTGGCGCCTCAGCGTGGAAGCCGGCGCCTTCGACATGCTGCTCGACACGCTGCCCTGGTCTTTTTCAATCATCAAGCATCCCTGGATGGAAAGGGCAGTCCATGTCAACTGGCGCTGATATGCAGGCAATGCGCGCCAATGCCCGCAGCCTCGAACGTGAAATCACCTGGTTCGAACAGGTGCTGGAATGCCGCTTCCACCACTATTTTGTCCAGCCGGACAAGCCCGCCCCCGAGCCTGCGGCCCCGCCGCCGGACCTGGCGGACGACCCGTCCGTGTATGCGCAGACGGTGCGCCGCGCCGTCGACGGCGGCATGAGCGCAGACGAACGCATGGTGCTGCTGCTGGCGCTGCTGCCCCATCTGCGGCCCCAGGTGCTCGACTTGCTGCTGACGCACAACAAGCTGATCGAACGCCCGTTCACGGAATTTGGCGGCTTGCGCGGCAATGCGGTCACGGGCTTGCTGCCCACCTGCGAAACGGCCGTGTTCATCCTGGCCGGCGACGACCTGCAGCGGCGTTTCGAGGTGATGCGCCTGTTCGAAGCTGGCCACTTCTTTGCCCAGCAGGGGATGCTGAAAATCGTGCCGCCGGAGAACGGCGAACCGGCCTTGCGCGCGGCGCTGGCCATGGAAACGGACTACCTGAACCGCTTTACCAACGGCCAGCACCACAAGCCCGACTTTGGCGCCGGCTTCCCGGCCAAGCTGATCACGACTTCGCTGGCCTGGGATGACCTGGTGGTGGCGCCCGAAGTACTGGACGACATCGAGCAGATCCGTACCTGGCTGCACGGCGGCCGGCAGCTGCTGCAGGACTGGGGCCTGGAAAGAATGGTCAAACCCGGCTACCGCACCCTGTTCTACGGGCCGCCCGGCACGGGCAAGACGCTGACGGCCACCCTGCTCGGCCAATCCGCCGGCGTCGACGTATATCGCATCGACCTGTCCATGCTCGTCTCCAAGTACATTGGCGAAACGGAAAAAAACCTGGCCAGCGTCTTTGACCAGGCGCAAAACAAGAACTGGATCCTCTTTTTCGACGAAGCCGATGCGCTGTTCGGCAAGCGCACCGAAGGCAGCACCTCGAACGACCGCCACGCCAACCAGGAAATCGCCTACCTGTTGCAGCGGGTGGAGGACTTCCCCGGCGTCGTCATCCTGGCCACCAATCTCAAGTCCAACCTGGACGAAGCGTTTTCCCGGCGCTTCCAGTCAGCCATCTACTTTCCCCTGCCCGATGCGCTGCAGCGCGCGCGGTTGTGGCGGCAGCTGTTCCCCGATCCGGCCAGGCTGGCGCCCGACGTCGACCTGGCCGACCTGGCCGACAAGCACGTGCTCTCCGGCGGCGCGCTGGCCAACGTGGCGCGCTATGCGGCCATCCGCGCGGCGCGGCGCCATGCCATGCTGCCCCTGCAGCCACCACCGCCGGCGGCGCGCATCAGTGCGGACGACCTGCTGCGTGGGATTAAAAAAGAATTCATCAAGGAAGGACGCACTCTGTAGCCCGCCATGAAACCATCCCCATTCCACCATGTCCTCTCCTGCGCCGCGCTGGCCCTGCTCCTGGCCGCGCCTGCGCACTGCGCCGACACTCCGCCGGCCCCGCCACCCCAGCCCGTGGCGGCCACGCGCCTGCTCTCGGTCGAGGTGCTGCAGCACTACGACCGCGCGCGGCAACAGCGCATCCAGGAGGCGCTGGCCTATGTCTTCGATGGCGACGCCGCCTACAAGGCTGCCTACGCCGAGACGAGCAAGCCGCTGTCAGACCGCGTGGTGGGCCCCATCACGCTGTCCTTCATCAGCCGCTTCTGGCTGTACTACAACATCGAACCGGCCGGCAACGTGACGGAAGGCTCGGTGGACACGCTGCTGCAGTTTGTCGGGCGCCTGAAACGCCATCCCGCCTGGCGCGTCGACCTGCTCAGCGCCGCTTTCGGCCGCTGGATCGACCGCCAGCCGGACAAGGCGGAGCTGTACCGCATCCGCCTGGCCGTCGATCCCGTGGCCCTGCCGCCGGTGCTGGCGCGCTATCACGCCGAAGCGCCGGACACCGGCGTCGATGCCGAAACCACGCCCCTGTCCGTGTACTGGTACGGACTGACGGCGCCGGACCTGGCCACGATCGAGGCGCAGCCCGCCTACACGCCAGCCGTGCTGCGGGCGCTCGATCCGCTGGTTGACGATGGCCTGTTCAAGACGGCGGCCGAATTCGACGAAGCCGTGCAGGCCACGCTGAAGGCCGACGGCATCGACGCAGCCCCCCTGCTGCCGCAACTGCAGGCGGCGGCCCGTACCGAGGCCGGCTATGAGCTCAGCCAGGACGTGCTGGAAGCGCTGCAGAAACAGCCCCAATTGCCGCCGCAACTGGCCAAGCTGCTGCCCGACCTGGTGGGCATGCAATTTCCGCGCCGCTCGCTGTTCGACCTGGCCGTGATCGGCCGGCTGCGCGTGGGCCTGGGCATCTGCCGCAACAACCTGGGGCTGGCGGAACAGGAGAACCAGGCACGCCTGCGGCTGGGCGAGGAAGACGCGCAGGCGCTGCTGGCGGGCCTCGACCCGCGGCTGGCGGCGCAGCTGCAGCAGTGGTCGGCCAGCGGCGAGTGTACCGTGGAACACCGCGAGGCGGCGCCGCTGGCCGCGCTGTACGACAGGTATCGTCCGCTGTTCGACGCCGTCGTGCGCAAGGCGCCCAGCTACGCGCAATCGAAGCCCATCGTGCTCGAATCGGACCTGTGCGGCTGCAACACCGACAATCTGCAGGGGGAAGTCTACCGCTTCTATCCATTCTGGCTGGGCGGCGCCCCGCAGAAGACGGATTTCAGCCTGATGTCGCGCCTCGACTACTACGGCATGACCTTCGACAATAACGGCGAGCTGAGAATGGCGTCGGACGGCCGCAGGATCGCCGACCTGTTTACGGGCGCACAGGCGCGGCAGCTGGATTTCATCACGGCCGCGCGCCGCCACCGCGTCAAGGTGGACTGGGTTGTCCACCGTACCGACTGGGCGCAGTGGCCGCGCATCGAGTCCAAAACCCGCGGCGCCATCCTGAACCGCCTGGCGGCCAACATCGTCAGGCTGCTCGAGACGCGCATGACGGGGCTGCCGTCGAGCATGCTGCCCTGGCTATCGTTCGGCATGACGGCGACGCCGGTGCGCGGCGATGGCGTCACGCTGTACTTCGACGGCTATCCGCGCGACGCCGCTTCGGTGACGCTGTACGACCAGTTCATCGCCGACCTGCGCCAGCGCCTGACGGTCGGCGGATTCGAGCTGAACATCATGATGCGGCACGCGGAACTGAACCACGGCATCTACCGCTACGACAAGCTGGAGGCCATGGTGCCGATCGCGCCGCCGAACACGCAATCGGCCCTGTATGGCTGGGCCAGGAGCAAGCTGCGGCACACGCTGGGAGCGGAACCGTCGGCCGACGACTTCGTGCAGCCGCGCTATCTGGTGCTGCTAGGCGAACCGACGACATTCAGCAAGAAAGCCCTGCGCGAGGAAGTGGAACAGGCCATCCATGGCAGCGGCCGCATGGCCGTGCTGCGGCGCATGGTCCCGGTGATCAATTTCGATGGCCAGAGCTGGTCGCAGCTTGAAGATGACCTGATTTACTTCGAACAGAATTTTGGCGGCGTGGGTTTCTGGCCCGGCACCAAGCCCAATAATGCCGATGCAGGCAAGACGGCCGTTCCTGGCATCTCGCGCTGCCAGGTCTCGCAGCTGGTGGAGGACTGCATCCAGGACCATTTCCGCAGCCCGCCCGGCGAAGCGGACAGCGTCGCGTGCAAGTTCATTTGCGAAAACCGCTGGCCGCTGCGCTTTGCGCTCGACGTGCTGGCCATCGCGCTGGCCCTCGCCGGCATTGCCTATCTGCGCTGGTGCGGCGTGCGGCCCGTCTTGCAAAAATACTATCTGGTGCCGCTGGCGGGCGCCGCCCTGGCCGCCGCCATCTTCGTCGGCCTGCTGATCTGCGATCCCTTCCTGGCCCACCTGTCCGACGGCATCGTCATCCCCGCCGCCCTCGTATTGTGCATGGTGGCGATGTACTTCTATTTCCGTCAGATGCTCAAGGAGCGCGACGCGCGGCCGTGAAGCGGCACGGCCGCGCGTCGCGCCTACTCTTCCAGCCCGCCGCCCAGCGCCTTGTACAGCGCCACGGCCGACTTGAACTGGTCGCGCCGTGCGTCGAGCAGGGCTTGCTGGGCCGCATACGACTGGCGCTGCGCGTCGAGCAGTTCCAGCCGGCTGTCCTGGCCCGCGTCATAGCGCAGCTGCGACAGGCGCAGGCGCTGGCGCGCCGCCGCCACCACGCGCTCTTGCGCGGCGATCTGCTGCGCATACGTGGCGCTGCCGGCCAGGCCGTCGCGCACCTCGCGAAACGCCGCCTGGATCGCCTGCTCGTACTGCAGCACGGCCACGTCCTTGCGCAGGCGCGACAGCTGCAGTTCGGCGCGCAGCTGGCCGCCCTGGAACAGCGGCTGCGTCACTTGCGGCGCGAACGACCAGCTGCGCGCGCTGCCGCGGAACAGGTCGCCCAGTTCCGGACTGGCCAGGCCCAGCGACGCCGTCAGCGACAGGCGGGGGAAAAAGGCGGCGCGGGCGGCGCCGATTTCCGCATTTGCCGCCACCAGCGCGTATTCGGCCTGCAGGATGTCGGGACGGCGCGCCAGCAAATCCGACGGCAGGCCGGGCGGCAGCTGCGTCAGCACGGGCCGGCCGTCGAGCGCGCGGCCCGCCGGCAGATCGGCCGGCAGCGGCGCACCGAGCAGCAGTTCCAGGTTGTTGCGCGCCAATGAGCTGGCCCGGACGCGCGCCTGCACGTCCGCTTCCGCCGTGGCGGCCTGGCCTTCGGCTTGCGCCACGTCAAGGCCACTGCCCTGCTGCGCGCCGTGCAGGCGCTGCGTCAGCGCCAGCGCCTGGCGCCAGTCAGCCAGCGTTTGCCGCGCCAGCGCCAGCTGTTCCTCGGCCAGGCGCTGCTCCAGGTAGGCGTCGGCCACGCCGCCGATCAGGGCCATGTGTGCGGCGCGCTGTCCCTGCTGCGTCGCCAGGTAGCGGGCAAACGCCGCGTCAGACAGCGAGCGCAGGCGGCCGAACAGGTCGATCTCGAACGCGCTCATGGCGATGCCGGCCGTGAACGTGTTTTGAAGCGTGGCATCGGCGCCGCGCTGGCGCCTGCCTCCCGCATTCGCGCCGATGGCCGGATAGCGGCCCGCATCCTGGATCTGGTACTGGGCCCGCACGGCTTCCACGTTGAGCGAGGCCACGCGCAGGTCGCGGTTGTTTTCCAGCGCGATATCGACGAGGCGCTGCAGGCGCGCATCGAGCAGCATCTGGCGCCAGCCGAGATCAGCGGCCGTGCCGGGCGCGTACGCCTCGGCCACACTGTAGCTGGCGGGAATGGGCGGCGCCGGCCTGGCCAGCGGCGGCGTCAGGGTACAGGCCGACAAGGCCAGCGCGGCCACGGGCATAATAAATATGCAACGCATTACGATTCTCCTTCCACCGCGTTGATTGCGGCGCGATTGCGTTTTTTGAAATAGCGGCCCGCCTTGTCGACGGCGCCCAGCACCACGACAAAGAACACGGGCACGAAAAACACGGCCAGCACGGTGGCGGTGATCATCCCGCCGAACACGCCCGTGCCGATCGCGTGCTGGGTTTCGGCGCTGGCGCCCGTGGCCAGCATCAGCGGCACCACGCCCAGCGCAAACGCCAGCGACGTCATCAAAATCGGGCGCAGGCGCAGGCGGGCAGCTTCCACCGTCGCTTCCACCAGTCCCTTGCCCTGCGCCTGCAGCTGGCGCGCATATTCGACGATCAGGATGGCATTCTTTGCCGACAGGCCGATGATCGTGATCATGCCCACCTTGAAGAACACATCGTTCGGCATGCCGCGCACCATCACGGCCAGCACGGCGCCCAGCAAGCCCAAAGGCACGACGAGCATGACGGAGACGGGAATCGACCAGCTTTCGTACAGGGCCGCCAGCACGAGGAAGACCACCAGCATCGACAGCGCCATCAGCATGGGCGCCTGCGAGGCCGATTCCTTCTCTTGCAGCGACTGGCCCGTCCACGCCAGCGCGAAGCCGGGCGGCAACTGCTTCACGAGCCGTTCCATTTCCAGCATGGCGTCGCCGCTCGATACGCCCGGCGCCGCGCTGCCCGAGATGCGCGCCGACGGATAGCCCTGGTAGCGCACCAGCTGCAGCGGCGACTCGCTCCAGACGGGGCGCACCAGCTCGCCCAGCGCCACCATGCCGCCCGCGTTATTGCGGATGCGCAAGGCCAGCACGTCGTTCAACTGCATGCGCGACGGCGCATCGGCCTGGATGATCACCTGCTGCAT
This sequence comes from Janthinobacterium sp. GW821-FHT03A03, assembly GCF_059421435.1. Taxonomy (NCBI): domain Bacteria; kingdom Pseudomonadati; phylum Pseudomonadota; class Betaproteobacteria; order Burkholderiales; family Oxalobacteraceae; genus Janthinobacterium; species Janthinobacterium sp. GW821-FHT03A03. Next base: position 144,211 of record NZ_JBWKUZ010000004.1, read on the forward strand.
GCGGCCGGCATTCGGAAAATCGTTGACATAGGTCGAGCCCATGGCCGCCGTCAGCATGTCGCCCACGGCCGTGAACGGCACGCCCAGCGCTTCGGCCTTGGCGCGGTCGATGTCGAGGCGCACGCTGGCGCCGGGCGGCAAGCCGTCCGGATACACGCCCGCCACCTTGGCGCTTTGCGCGGCTAGGCCCAGCAGCTGGTTCTGCGCCGCCTGCAAGGCTTCGACGCCCTGGCCGGCGCGGTCTTGCAGGCGCAGCGAAAAACCGGACGAATTGCCCAGTTCATCAATGGCGGGCGGCATCAGGCTCATGATCATGCCCTCCTTCGCCTGCGCCATGGCTTCCTGCGCCAGCGCCACTTCCTCCTGCGCCGTGGCGCCGTGGCGCTCTTTCCAGTCCTTCAGCATGGTGAAGGCCAGGGCCGCGTTCGGGCCGGAGCCGGAGAAGCTGAAACCGAGCAACGACTGGTTCACCTCGATGCCGGGGCGCGACGCCACGTGCTGTTCGTACAGCTTGACGACATCGAGCGTGCGCTCCATGGTGGCGTCGGACGGCAGCTGGATCGACGTCATGAAGTAGCCCTGGTCTTCCTCGGGCAAAAAGGCCGACGGCAGCTGCACGAAGGCCACGCCCAGGGCCGCGACGATGGCGCCGTAGACAAACATCGAACGCCCCGCGCGTTTCAGCATCGCCACCACGCCCGCTTCGTAGCGCGCCGTCATGCGGTCAAATTGGCGGTCGAACCACAGGAAAAAGCCTTTTTTATCGTGGTCGTGCGGGCCGATTGGTTTCAACATGGTGGCGCACAGGGCCGGCGTCAGACTCAAGGCCAAAAACGCCGAGAACAGGATCGAGACGGCCATGGCCAGGGTGAACTGGCGGTAGATGGCGCCCACGGAACCGCTGGCCAGCGCCATCGGGATGAACACGGCCGTCAGCACCAGGGTGATGCCCACGACCGCGCCGGTGATTTCGCGCATGGCTTTTGACGTCGCCTCCTTCGGCGACAGGCCTTCGGTGGCCATCAGGCGCTCCACCGCTTCGACCACCACGATGGCGTCGTCGACGATGATGCCGATGGCCAGCACCATGCCGAACATGGTCAGCACGTTGACCGAATAGCCGGCCATCAGCATCACCGTGAAGGTGCCCAGCAGCGCGATCGGCGCGACGATGGCGGGAATCAGGGTGTAGCGTATCTTTTGCAGGAACAGATACATGACGAGGAACACCAGCACCATGGCTTCGAGCAAGGTGGCGACGACCTTTTCGATCGAGATCTTCACGAACGGCGCCGTATCGAACGGCACCGTGTACTTGATCCCGGCCGGCATGGTGTGCGCCAGTTCGGCCATGCGCTCGCGCACGGCGGCCGCCGTCTGCACGGCATTGGCGCCCGGCGACAGCATGATGGCGGCGCCCGAAGCGGCCTGGCCGTTTTCGCGGATGCTGAAATTGAAGCTTTGCGCGCCCAGCGCCACTCTCGCCACGTCGCCGATGGTCACTTTCGAGCCGTCGGCATTGGCGCGCAGGACGATGGCGGCAAATTCGGCCGGCGTATGCAGCTGGCCCTGCACCGTCAGGGGAATGGTCACGCGCTGGCCGTGCACGGAAGGCGAATCGCCCAGGCGGCCCGGGGCGATCTGCGCATTTTGCTGCGTCACGGCAGCCGTGATGTCGCCCATGGCGATGTTGTACGACACCAGCTTGGCCGGGTCGACCCAGATGCGCATGGCACGCTCGGAGCCGAACAGCTGCACCTTGCCCACGCCGGGGATGCGGCGCAGCTCTTCCGTCACGTTGCGCGCCAGGTAGTCGCCCAGCGCCACTTCATCATGCTGGCCATTGTCGGAGATCAAACTGACGATCATCAAAAAGCCGGACGACGCCGACTCGACCATCAGGCCGTTCTGCCGCACGGCTTGCGGCAGGCGCGGCTCGATCGCTTTCAGGCGGTTCTGCACGTCCACCTGCGCCATTTCCGGGTCGGTGCCCGGCTGGAAGGTGATGTTGATCGAGGCCGAGCCCGATGTATCGGTGGACGACTCGAAATACAGCAGGTGCTTGACGCCGGACAGTTCGCGCTCGATCAGGCCGACCACGGAATCGTTCATGGTTTGCGGCGTGGCGCCGGGATAGCTGGCGCTGATGCTGACGCTGGGCGGCGCCACCGAAGGGAAGCGCGCAATCGGCAATTGCGGTATGGCGATCAGTCCGAACAGGACGATAAAGACCGCCACCACCCACGCAAAGACGGGGCGGTTGATGAAAAATTGTGGCATGTAGTTAGACTTTCAACAAGTTCGCTTTCAACAAGTACGCTTTCAATGCGTACGGATCAGCGCGCGGCGCTGGCGGGAGGGGCGGCGGCGACGGCGGCGGCGGCGGCGCGCTTCCACGGCTGCGGCGCGGCGGTGGCGCCCGGCTGCAGGCGCTCCTGGCCTTCGATGACGACGGTGTCGCCCGCCTTCAGGCCGCCGCTGACCACGTACTGGTGCTCGACCACGTCGCCCACGGCGATCGGGGTCAGGCTGGCTTTATTCGCGCCGTCGAGCACCCAGGCCTGCGCCTGGCCGCCGCTGCCGCGCAGCACGGCCTGCTGCGGCACGAGCACGCCATGCGGCTGCACGGCGCGGGCGATGCGGGCGCGCACGAACATGCCGGGCAGGAGCTGGCGCTGCGGATTGTCCACCAGCACGCGGATGGTGGCGTCGCCCGTGCCCGCATCGACGCTGATGCCGGAGAACAGGATGCGCCCCGTGACGGGATGCGGCCGGCCGTCGGCGCCCAGGATGGTGACGGGCAGCTTGTCCACTCCGGCCGGCCCCGACGCCTGCAGGGCCGCCAGCGCCGACGCCGGCTGGCGCACGTCGACATACACCTTGTCGATCTGCTGGATGCGCGCCATCGGCGCCGCATCGGCCAGGCCCACCAGCGCGCCCTCGGTCACCAGTTCGGAGCCGATGCGCCCGGCAATGGGCGCCTCGATGCTGGCAAAAGCCAGGTCCAGGCGCCGGCGCGCCAGGCTGGCGCGCGCCTGCGCCACGGTGGCGGCGGCCTGCTCGCGCTGGGCCACGGCGTCGTCATACGCCTGGCGGCTGATGGCGTCCGCTTCCACCAGCGGTTTTAACCTGTCCGCCTGGCTGCTGGCGCGGTTCGCCGTGGCCACCGCGTGCTGCAGGGCGGCGGCGGCAGAATCGACTTCCGCCTGGAACGGCGCCGGATTGAGCTGGAACAGCTTCTGCCCCGCTTTTACGTCGGCGCCCTGCTCGAACTGCCGGCGCAGCACGATGCCGCCCACCTGCGGGCGGATGTCGGCCGTGCGGAAGGCGGCCACGCGGCCGGGCAGCTCGTCGCTGAGCACCACGGCGGCCGTCTGCAGCTTGAGCACCGTGACGGCGGCCGGCGGCGCGGCGCCTTCTTGCGGCGCGGGTTTGGAACAGGCGGCTAGGCCAAGCAGCGCCGCGGCGATCAACATGTTTTTCTTGGAGAGGTAGTTCGGATGCATGGTCTTTTCTATGGCAGATCCCAACCGGCGGTCCGGTCGACAGATAAGCGCAGCATAGAAGGCCAAGGTGGACATTTCGTTAAAGAAATGTGGAGATTCGATGGAGGGAAAGAAGAATGCTAGACTATTTGCATGAACTATCATCACAGCGCCAGCCAACCGTCCTTTCTTGCCACCACCCCGCCCGCCGCCCTGATCCTGATCGCCGAGGATGAACCGCAGATCGCCCGCATCCTGGCCGGCTACCTGGAGCGCGACGGCTACCGCACCGCCTTTGCCCTGGACGGCCAGGAAGCGCTGCAGCAGCACCTGGCGCTGGCGCCGGACCTGCTGCTGCTCGACGTGCAGATGCCGCGTCTCGACGGCTGGGCCGTGCTGGCGGAAGTGCGGCGGCGCGGCGAGACGCCCGTCATCATGCTCACGGCGCGCGACCAGGATGCCGACAAGCTGGCCGCCCTGCGCGTGGGCGCCGACGACTACATCATCAAGCCGTTCAACCCAGCCGAAGTGGTGGCCCGCGTGGCCGCCGTGCTGCGCCGCTCGCGCGTGCGCCACCACCCCGTCGGCGGCCAGCGGCTGCGCTGCGGCCCCATCGACATCGACCAGGAAACGTATGTGGCCAGCGTGCTGCGCGAAGGCGCGCCCGTGCCCCTGAGCCTGACCTTGACGGAATTCCGCCTGCTGGCGCACCTGGCGCGCACGCCGCGGCGCGTCTGCAGCCGCCTGGAATTGCTGGAGTCGTGCATGCCTGAAAGCAATTCTCTGGAACGCACGGTAGACAGCCATGTCAGCAAGCTGCGCAAGAAGCTCGAGGAAGCGGGCGTCATGAACATGCCGGCCAGCCTGCGCGGCGTCGGTTACCGCCTCGAGAGCGACTGATGCGCTTCACAGGACTGAACCGGCAGATCATCCTGTCGATGTGCGTGCTGATGGTGTGCAGCATCCTGATCATCTGGATCGGCTCGTGGATCTTTTTCGCCGTCGCCTTCAAGATCGATCCCGGCATGCTGTCGGAACCCGACGACTGGTCGCCCAGTACCGTCGAGTGGCTGTGGATCTTCGCCATCACCATCTTCGGCCTGGGGCTGGCGGCCTTTTTCGCCATCAAGCTGGCCTCGCGCATCTTGAAGCCGATCAATTCCGTGATGGACAGCGTGCGCCGCGTGGCGCATGGCGACCTGTCGGCGCGCGCCTTCGCCGGCGACCGCACCCTGGGCGAGACGGCCATGCTGGTCGATGACTTCAACAGCATGGCCGAACGCCTGCAGCGGGCGGCCAAGGAAAGCGAAACGTGGAATGCGGCCATCGCGCACGAACTGCGCACGCCCGTGACCATCCTGCGCGGCACCTTGCAGGGCGTCGTCGACGGCGTCTTCAAGCCCGAGGAAGTGCCGTTTTCCAGCCTGCTGTCGCAAGTCGAGGACCTGGGCCGCCTGATCGAGGACTTGCGCACCCTGAGCCTGGCCGACAGCGGCCACATGCAGCTGCGCATGGCGTGGACGGACCTGACCCTGGAAATCGAGGAAGTGGGCCGCCTGCTGGCGCAGGAAATGGAAGCGGCCGGTTTTACGCTGCAATTGCACCTGTCCGACCATCCCGTCTGCTGCGACGCGGCGCGCATCCGGCAAATCGTGCTGGCCCTGCTCGACAACGCGCGCCGCTATGCCCGCCCTGGCCTGCTGCGCGTGCGCACCCGCGCGCAGGCCGGCCAGTACTGCCTGAGCGTCGAGGATGCGGGTCCCGGCATTGCGGAAGAACTGGCGCCGCACGTGTTCGAAGCGTTCCGCCGCGGCGACAGCGACGGCGGCGACCAGCATGCGGGCAGCGGCCTGGGCCTGGCCGTGGTGGAAGCCATCGCGCGCGCGCACGGCGGCAGCGCGGCCTGCACGCGCGGCAAGGCCGGCGGCAGCGTGTTTACCGTCAAGTGGCCGGTCGAGCACGGCGCGCCGCCGGCCGCCGGCTAGCCAGGGCCGCCGGCGCGCAGCATGTCGACAAAGGCGCGCAGCGCCGCGGGCATCTGCCGCCGGCCCGGATAATACAGAAAATAGCGCGACGGCCGCGGACACCAGTCCTCCAGCACGCACGCCAGGCGGCCGGCGGCGATGTCGGCGCGCGCGTCGGCCGCGTACACGTAGGCCAGCCCCGCGCCGTCGCGGGCCGCGCGCAGCATCAGTTCATCGTCGTCAAACACCAGCGGGCCGGCAACGGCGATGCTGACGGCTTCCCCATCCTGTTCGAACTCCCACGCATACTGGCGGCCGCTGGGAAAGCGCCGGCCTATGCAGGCATGCGCCAGCAGCTCGCGCGGCGCGGCGGGTGCGCCGTGCGTCGCCAGGTAGGCGGGCGACGCCACCACCACGAACGGCTGCGGCGCGCCCACCGGCACGGCGATCATGTCCGCCGCCACCTGCTCGCCGAAGCGGATGCCGGCGTCGTAGCCGTCGCGCACGATGTCGATCATGCCGTCGTCGGTGACCACTTCCACCTGCACGCGCGGATGGCGCGCCACAAAACCGGCCAGCATGGGCGCCAGCAGCAGCCGGGCGGCGGGACGGGGCACGTTCAGGCGCAGCCTGCCGGCCGGTTCATCCTGCAGGGTGCTCAGGTCGCGCAAGGCGTCGCCGATCTCGCGCATGGCCGGCTCCAGCCGCGCCAGCAGCTGCTGGCCCGCCTGCGTCGGCGTGACGCTGCGCGTGGTGCGGTTCAGCAGGCGCACGCCCAGGCGCTCTTCCAGCGCGCGCAGCGCGTGGCTGAGGGCGGAGGCGGACACGCCCCGCTCAAGGGCCGCCTTGCGAAAGCTGCGCAGGCGGGCGACGGCGGCAAAGGCCGTCAATTCGTTCAGATCAGCCATAGTCGAGGAAAATTCATGAGCCATATTCAGTAATGCATGCAGGATTAGCCATCTTATCGCATGCTGTTGCTTCATCCATACTCCTTGCATCTTTTTTTGAAAGGAAATGACAATGGAACACAGAACACTGGGCCACTCCGGCTTGCGCGTCGCCCCCATCGGCCTGGGCTGCATGGGCATGAGCTTTGCCTACGGCGGCGCCGACGAAGCCACCTCGCTGCGCGTGCTGCACCGGGCCGTGGAGCTGGGCGTGACCCTGATCGACACGGCCGAAGTCTACGGCCCCTACGCCAACGAGGACTTGGTAGGCCGCGCCCTGAAACAGCTGCGCGGCAAAGTCGCCGTCGCTACCAAGTTCGGCTTCAAGATCTTGCCGCACGGCCAGGGCGTGGCACGCATGGCCGGCGTGGACAGCCGCCCCGGGCACATCGTTCGGGCCGTGGAAGGATCGCTGTCCCGGCTCGGCATCGAGTGCATCGACCTGCTGTACCAGCACCGCGTGGATCCGGCCGTGCCCATCGAAGACGTGGTGGGCGCCATGGCGGAACTGGTGCGGGCGGGCAAGGTGCGCCACCTGGGGCTGTCGGAAGTGTCGGCCGCCACCCTGCGCCGCGCCCACGCCGTGCACCCGATTGCGGCCGTGCAGTCCGAATACTCGCTGTGGAGCCGCGGCGTGGAAGCGGACGTGCTGCCCGCCTGCCGCGCGCTGGGCATCGGTTTCGTGCCGTACAGCCCGCTTGGACGGGGATTCCTGACGGGCCAGCTCACTTCCAGCGCCGCACTGGCGCCAGGTGACTACCGCCACAGCCTGCCCCGCTTCCAGCCTGCCGCGATGGCGGCCAACGGGCATCTCGTTGCCGAATTGCAGCGCCTGGCGGCCGCGCGCGGCGCCACGGCGGCCCAGCTGGCCCTGGCCTGGCTGCTGGCCCAGGGCGACGCCATCGTGCCCATTCCCGGCGCCCGCAGCCTGGCCCACCTGGAAGAAAACGTCGCCGCCGCGCAACTTGCCCTGAGCGACGCCGAGCTGGCAGCCATCGGCGCCGCCATCGCGCCCGCCAGCGTGCAAGGCGCGCGCTATCCGGACACGGAGCTGGCCATGGTGGAGTTGTAAACGGCACGCGACAGCTCATCTATACAACTCTCTTTGCGGCGCCGCACTTGAAATGGCTGAATCCGCTATCATTTTCAATCTGAACTATTCACTCTGAAAGGGATTCACATGTCCGATTTGCTCGAAACACTGCAATGGCGCTACGCCACCAAGAAGATGGACCCGGCGAAAACGGTGCCGCAAGAGAAGGTCGAGCGCATCCTGGAAGCCGTGCGCCTGACGGCCAGCTCCAGCGGACTGCACCCGTATGAAGTGTTCGTCGTGACGAATCCGGCCCTGCGCGAGCAGATCAAGCCGCACGCGTGGAACCAGTCGCAAGTGACGGACGCCTCGCACCTGCTGGTGTTTGCCGCCTGGGACAATTACACGGCCGAACGCATCAACGCCCGCTTTGACCTGGTCAACACCGTGCGCGGCTTCAAGAACGAAGGCTGGGAAGCGTACCGTCAGCAGATCCTGGCCACGTATCCGCAGCGCGACGCGGAAACGAACTACCAGCACGCGGCGCGCCAGGCGTATATCGGCGTGGGCACGGCGCTGATCGCCGCGGCGCAGGAAAAAGTCGATTCGACGCCGATGGAAGGCTTTGACCCGGCCAAGGTCGACGAGATCCTGGGCCTGCGCGAAAAAGGCCTGCGCTCCGTCGTCATGCTGCCGCTCGGCTACCGCGCCGGCGCGGGCGACTGGCTGGTGGACCTGAAAAAAGTACGCCCCGCGCGCGAACAGTTCATCACCGAGCTGGCCTAAGCGCCGCGCGACGGCCGATGGCGGCGAAGCCATCGGCCGCGCGCGCTACAAGCCCCCTTCCCGCCGCACGACGGCCGCCAGCCGCGACAGGCCCAGTTCAAGCAAACTGTGCCGTTCGCCCTGCAGCCGCGCCACGCCAGCCATTTCGCGCAGCGGCGCGCGGGCGCTGTCGCAGGCGTCCAGGCGCACGCGGAAAATGGCCGACTGCGGCACCAGGCCCCGCTCGCGCGCTTCCACGGCGATGGGGCCGCCATAGGTCGAGGCCAGCAAAGGCTGCTCGAGCACGGGCAGGTTCAATCCGTCGATGGCGCCGATGCGGCAGCGCACGACGCCATGCTGGCCGCCATCGGCGACGAAGCGCGCCGCCTGCCCCGGCTGCAGGCCGGCCAGGCCCTCTTCCCCCACATAAGCTTCACCCCTGGCGCCCGCCGGCGCGATAACGTCCAGCAGGTGCTCGCCTTCGGCGACGACCGTGCCCGGCTTGAGCGCGTCGCTGCTGCCCGTCACGCGTCCGGCGAACGGCGCCTGCACGGCCAGGCGGCCCTGCTGCTGGCGCAGGCTGGCCAGCTGTTCCTGCGCCGCCTGCCATTGCCGCTGCAATACATTGCCCTGCTGCTGCCATTCACTGTGAAACGCCTGCTGCGCCACTTGCCAGCCCAGCTGGCGCTCGCGCACCTCGGCCTGCGCCAGCTGCAGCTGCAGCGTGGGCGAGCGCAGCCGCGCCAGCGCTTGCCCCGCCGCCACCATCTGCCCCTCGCGCACCAGCACCAGTTCCACCTCGGCCGCGGCCGGCGCATACAGGCCCTGCGACTGCAGCGCGCCCAGCACGGCAGGCGCGGCCTGTTCGCCGCGCCACGGCAGCAGCACCAGCGCCAGCAGCGCCGCCAGCATGACGGCGCTGCGCCGCGTTTCGCGGCACCATGCCAGTTCCGCGCGGCGCCGCCACCAGACGCGCAGTTCACCGGCGACGGGGCGGACGATGAACCAGCCCAGCTCGACGAACAGCAACATCAGGCCCAGCGCCTTGAAGAACAGGTGGTACACGAGCAGGGCGATGGACAGGAACAGCACCAGGCGGTACAGCCAGGTGGCCCAGGCAAACATGATCAGCCGGCGCCCGGTGGCGGGTGCAAAGTACTCGGGCGCCGGATCGTCCAGTCCCAGCAGGCACTGGCGCAGCCGCCACACGGCCAGCGCAAACGCGCGCCCGTGCAGGTTCGGGATGCCCACGTAGTCGGCCAGCAGGAAATAGCCGTCGAAGCGCATGAAGGGGCTGGCATTCACGGCCAGCGTGGCCAGCCACGTGGTCGAGGCGAGCAGGAAGGCGCCGGCGCGCACGGGGCCGTCCGGCAGCACGCACCACAGCAGCGTGGCCCAGACCGCCAACAGCAGCTCGGCCAGCATGCCGGCGCCGCCGATCAGCATGCGCTGGCGGCGCGAACGCAGCTTCCACGCTTCATTCGTGTCCGTGTACAGCACCGGCATCATGACGAGGAAGGCCACGCCCATGGCGGGCACGCGGCAGCCGAAACGGCGCGCCGCCAGCGCATGACCCAGTTCGTGCGCGATCTTGGCCAGGCTCAGCGAAGCGCCGATGCCGATGGCCGCGCTCAAGCCCGCATACGCGGAAAACGTATGTGTAAACTCGTCCCAGCGGCGCGACAGCAGTGCCAGCGCCAGCAGCAGCACGCCGCCCATGGCCCACCAGAAGCGCGGCTGGAACAGCCAGCCGCACCATGGGAGCAGGCGCTGCAGCAACGCTTCCGGGCGCAGCAGGGGGATGCGGAAGAACAGGTAGTTCTTCAGCAGCCACATGGCGCCGCTGGGACGGCTGGCGCGGCGCGCCTGCCACAGCCCGTCGCTCTGTTCGGCCGTCGCCGCCACCAGCAGCTGGTGGCGCGACAGGAAGGCCAGCACGGCATCGACGTCATCGGCCGTCAGCTGCAGCGTGGTGGTGGCATGGACGGCATCGAGCACGCGCGCCACGCTGCCCAGGCGCCAGCGCTGGATCACTTCGAAACTGGCCCAGCCCAGCTGGTAAAAACGGTTGACGCTGGGGTCGTGCAGGGTCCAGCTGGGCGAGCCGTCCGCCTGCGCGACGCCCGCGTGCAGGGTCAGTTCCTGGCGCAGCGGCGGCAAGGCCCCCTCCCGCGCCGCTCCCGCCGCGCCTACCATCCCAGCCACTGGCGCGCGGCCGTCAGCGGCCGGCGCACGATGTAGTAGATCAGCGGCACCCAGTCGCCATACACCTTGGCCGTGCCCATCTGCCCCAGGCGCGGCGTGGCGCCCGCGGCGAAGCGCGCCTGCAGCCGGTAGGCCAGCAAGCCGCCCTCCACCGCCTCGGCCTTGTAGGCGACGCGGGTCACTTGCGCCTCGTGCGAGAGCATCGGCGCGCCGTTCGGATACAGGGTGATGCGCGCGCCGGGGGCCACCTCGATCGCCTCGGCGGCCGGCAGCCAGGCGGCCAGCTCCACCTGCGCCGGGTCGGCCAGGGTCATCACCTTTTCGCCCACCGCCACCGCCTTGCCCTGCCAGTCGTTGCGGTCGGAGAAGACCACCACGCCGGCCGCCGGCGCCGTCACCTGCAGGCGCCGCAGTTCGCGTCCGCTGTAGTCGGCAACGATGCTTTTTTCCTCCAGGCGCGCGCGTTCCTGCGCCATCGCCAGCTTGCCCTTGTCATCGGTCACGGCCAGCTGGGCACTCACGCGGTAGCCCTCCTGCGCCGTCTCGCGTTCGCGGCTGGCCAGCGCAAACTGCCCGGCAAGCTGGGTGGCGTCGAGCGAGAACAGCAGCGTTCCCTTGGCCACGCGCGCATTGGGCTCGACGGCAATGCTGTCGATCACGCCGGACAAGGGCGCGCGCAGCAGCAGCGGCTCGCGCGGCACCACCTCGGCACGCGCGAGCACGCTCAGCCGCACCGGCACGCAGGCCGCCAGCAGCATGGCCAGCAGCAGCTTGCGCCGGCGCGGCCCCGGCTTGAGCCATGTCAAGGCCAGCTCGCGCGCATTGCGGCGCGGCGCAAACCGGGCCAGCGCATGGCCGTAGCAATGCGCGAGTTCCTGCGCCAGCTTCTGTTCATAGGCGCTCCACGGTTCGGCGCGCGCCAGCAGCAAGGCGCCCTGGCCGTCCAGGCGCAGCCACAGGACTTCCGCCGGCAGCCAGGACGCCCAGTCGGCGGCCAGCGCTGGCGGCAGCGCGGCCGCATCGAGCACCCGCCCCTCGCCCATTCCCGCGGCCCCGTCCAGGTGGCGGAACAAGCGCCCCAGCCACTGCACATAGGGTGCCGTGGGATCGGTTTCCGACAGGCCCGACAAGGCGGCCACGTGGCGCTGCACGCCCTCGCGCCACAGGGCCGCCTGGCGGTACGCCAGCAGCTGCTGGCTTTCATTGACCATCACAAAACCCAGCTGGGCCGCATCCGGCGCCGCGCGGGCACGCCGCATCAGGGCGACCAGGCCGGCCAGGCCGCGGCTACTCTCCGTTTGCCCCATGCGCATCCCTATTTGAAGCTGGCCCAGCCGCTCATGCCCGGCAGCAGGCTGGCGCCCGTCCCGTCGATCACGCCGACGGCCAGGATGGACTGGCTGACGGGGTCGATTTGCGCGCCCAGCCGCTCTATGCGCGCCGGCACGCTCGTGCCCAGCTCGTCGACGGCAACCGTGAAGCGGCTGCCCGCCTTCAGGGTGCCTATCCATTTCGACGGCACCAGCATGCGCAGTTCCAGCGGCCCCGCATCGACGATGTCGAGCACGGGAGTGCCGGGATTGACGAACTGGTGCACGGCCGCCGCGCGCCGCGCGACGCGTCCCGCGAACGGCGCGGCGATCGCGCACTTGCCCACGACGGCCTGCATATAGTTCGCCTCGGCGGCCGCTTCCTTGGCCCGCCCTTGCGCCTGCGTCACTTCCAGCGTGCCCGCCGAATTGAGCCTGGCCAGCTGGCTATGCACCTCGGCCAGCCGGTTGGCCGCTTCCAGCGTCGCCTGCGCCTTGTTCAGCTGGGCGCGGTAGGTGCCGCAATCGAATTGCACCAGCACCTGGCCGCGCTTGAAACTGGCCCCTTCGGCCACGGGCAAGGCGGCGATCCTGGCCGCCACCTCGCCGGACAGGGTCACGGCTTGCCGCGCCATCAATTGCACGCGCACGCGACCGTCGCCGCCGCTGGCCGGCGCCGGCGACGGCGCGGCGAACGCACCCGCCGCAACCAGGCCGGCCAGCGGCAGCACTTTCAGCATCGTCCGCTTCACCGGCTGCCCCCGCCCACTCTGCCCTGCCATTGCGTTTCGGCGCCCTGGAACGCATCCGTCAGGACGGCCAGCTCGTCGCTGGCGGCGCTTTCCGGCAAGGGGTCGAGGCCCATGCTGGCCCCCATCTGTCCATATGCATTCTGCAAGTCGCCATAGCTCTGGTACAGGCGCAGCGAGGAAAACACGGCATTGGCATCGGACAGGATGGCCGGCAGGCGGCCTTGCGCGCCGCTGGCGCTGGCGTTGCGGTTCTGTTCAAAAATGCTCTGTTCGACCTCGTTCAACTCCTTTTCCAGCGCAAACTGGCGGCTGCGGCCCTGCAGGTCCAGATAAGCCACGTGCACCTGGGTCAGTACCGCCATGTTCAAGGCCAGGCGCTGCGCCTTGGCCAGGTCCAGCTGCGCCTGCGCGGAGCGCTTGATGGTGCCGGCATTGAACAGGTTCAGCAGGTTCCAGCTGACGCGCAGCCCCGCGTCGCTCCAGGAGTTATTCACCAGAAATTTATTGCTGTCGTAGCGTTCGCCGACGCTCAATTCCAGGCCCGGCAGCAGCTTCGCCACGGCCTTGCGCGTTTCCAGGGCGCCGATGCGCTCCACATAGCGCGCTTCGCCCAGCTCGGGGCGGTTCAGCAGCGCCATTTCTTCCATCTTCTCGAGCGCCAGTCCCAGGCTGGGCACCGGCATGCCGGCCGGGACGGCCACCTGAAAATCCGCGCCCGTGGGCAGATTCATGATGGCGGCCAGGCGCGGCTTGGCTTGCGCCAGCGTATTGCGCACGATGCCCATCTGGCGGATGACGTCGAGCAGCTGGCGCCGGTACTGCAAGGTTTCCAGCGGCGAGCGCAGCTTTTGCTGCTCGACCTGGCGCGCATCGGCCAGCCCCAGTTCCGCCTCCTTCAGCAAGGCGTCGATGCGGCCCTGCAGCTGCTGCGCGCCGACGGCCTGCCACCACGCTTCGCGCACCTGCAGCATCAATTGCTGCGTCACTTTGCGCTTGCGCTGCTGCAAGATCAGCACGCGGTCGGATTGCTGCTGCGCGTTGTAATAACTGACGCCAAAGTCGAGCACGTTCCAGCTCAGGCTCAGGTCGGCGGTATGCTGCTGCTTTTCCGTCGACACGGACGGCACCAGCGACTGCGTGCCCGTGGCCACGTTCTGCGACGACGAGGCCAGCTCGCGGCTGCGCGCCGTGAATCCGGCGCCGGCGGCCAGCTTGGGCAGCATGTCCAGGTGCGACAGGTCCAGCTGGCGCTGCGCCAGCGCCTCTTCCATCAGCTTGACCCGGTAATCGAGGTTGTACTTCAGCGCGCGGGCCATCGCTTCCTGCAGGCTGACCGGCCCGCTCAGCGCGGGCTGCGCGCCGAACATGGCCTGGCGGTCGTCGCCCAGGGTAGCGCGCCGCGCTCCTTCACTCAGCGGCGCCGGCGCCACGGCGCAGCCGCTCAGGACCAGGGCCGATACCAGCGCCGCCAGGCTGTAGCGGGCGGCGCCAGGGATGGGTTGCTCTTTCTTTTGCATGCACATTTCCTGAATAGTCATCGAATTCTTCATTTCCATGGTCGTCCCTTGCCGCCTCACGCCATGTCCTCGGCCGCCAGCCACGCCGCCACCTGCTGCTCGAACGCCTGCTGGCCAAGCTGGCGCAGCTGCTCGTCGAGCGCCGCCTTGGCCGGCGCGGCGGCGTCCTTGGCGCCCTCCTGCTCCGGCCGGGCCGGCGCCTTGGCGTCCGCCTTCAGCTGCAGCCGCGTCACGCTGACCTGGCCCGTCGCGTCGCGCGCCACCACTTGCAGCGCCAGTTCGCCGTCCCAGCCGGCCGGCGCCTTGCCGCTGATGCGGCCCGTTTGCGGATCAAAATGCAGCCACGCCGGCAAGGCGCGGCCATCGGCCGTCTGCAGCGCGACAGACGCCGCGCCCGCCAGCGCAGGCGGCAGGCGCAGCTCGAAGGACTGGCCCGGCCGCAGGGGCCGGGTGCCGAGGTCCGCCAGGTCGCGCGCCGCGAGACGGGCGCCGCCCGTGGCGGGAAAGGCGTCGGCCATGCCGCCGCCGGCAAACGCGTCCTGCCCCCACGACGGCGCCGGCACGAGCAGCCGCACGCCGCCCGGCGGCGCCGGCCAAGCCTCCGGCGCCAGGGCGGCAACGGTCTGCAAGACCACCGGCGCCGTATCGGGCGCCACCGCCATGGCCGCTTCCGGGGCAGGCCTGGCCAATGCCGCGGACGGCGTCTCCGGCAGCAGGGGCGGCGGGGCCGGCGCCAGCTGATAGGCGCTGCCGCTGGCGCCATTTGCCAGCACATTGCCGGCCAGGTCGGACGCCGCGCCCTGGCGCACGCGCAAGGCCAGCGTCCCCTCGCCGCTCACTGCCAGCTGCACCAGATAGCGTCCCTCCCCCGTCTGCACGATGGAATCGATGCGGCCCTGCGCGCCGCCGCTGGCGACGACGTCCAGCGCATCGGCCGCCAGGATCACCGCTTCCGAGAACTGCAATTCATAGCGCAGGGTGCTGGCGCCATGGACGGGCGTATCGCGCGCCGTGATGGCCAGCAGCCGCGGCGCCGCCGTATCGACGGTCAGGGTCAAGGCCGCCGACGGCGCCCCGGGACCGTTCGCATTGCTGGCCACGGCCGTCACGCTGTGCCGGCCGTCGGCCAGCGGCGCCGACAGGCGGTAGCGCCATGCGCCGTCGGCGCCGGCCGTCACGCTGCCGACCAATTGGCCGTCGACGGACACGCTGACCGTGCTGCCGGCCTGCGCCGTGCCCGCAATGGCCGGCATGGCGTCGCGCGTGACGCCGTCCGTGGCGCTGCTGCCAGTGTCGGCGCCGGCCGCCAGGGCCAGCGAAGGGGCGCCGGGCGGCCGGGCATCGACGTCGAAGGCCAGGCCGCCCGAGAGTGCGCCGCGGTTGCCGGCGATATCGGTGGCCAGCGCCTGCACCGTGTGCCGGCCATCGGCCAGGCTGGACGCCACCTGATAGGTCCACGCCCCGCCCGCGTCGGCCGTGGTGCTGCCGATGGCCACGCCGTCGACGTGCACGATGACCGTGCTGCCCGCTTCCGCGCTGCCCGACAGCAGCGGCAAGCCCGGACGTCCGCCGACGATGGCCGGCGTGCCGGGCGCGGCAGGCGCCGCCGTGTCGATGGTCAGGATCAGCGCCGCCGACGGCGCACTGGCGCCATCGGCATTGGCGGCGACCACCCGCACCGTGTGCGCGCCGTCGGCAAGACCGGACACGGGCGTCAGCTGCCAGGCGCCCGCGGCATCGGCCGTCGTCGTCCCCACGGCCACGCCGTCGATGTACACGGTGATGCCGCTGCCCGCCTCGGCCAGCCCCGCCAGCGCGGGCCGGCTCTGGCGCGTGATGCCGTCGTTGGCGCTGGCGCCCGTGTCGGCGCCGGGCGCCAGCACGACATTGCCCGGCGCGGCCGGCGGCCCCACCTTGAAGCCCAGCGTGGCGGACGGCGCGCCGGCATTGCCCGCCAGGTCAGTGGCGACCGTCGTCACGCTGTGCTGGCCATCGGCCAGGGTCGCGCCGGCCTGGAAGGTCCAGCGGCCGCCGGCATCGGCGCTTGCCGTGCCGGCCGCCACGCCGTCGATGAAAACGGTAACCACGCTGCCCGCCTCGGCGCTGCCGTTGAAGACGGGCCGGTTCGCGCTGCCGCCATGCGACACCGCCAGGTCAAGCGGCGCGGCCGGGGCGACGCTGTCGATCAGCAGCGTCAGCACGGCCGACGGCAGGCTGCTCACGCCGCCGCTCGTCGCGGTCGCCGCGATGCCGTGCGTGCCGTCGCCCAGCGCGGCGGCAAAGGCATAGCTCCAGGCGCCGCCCGCATCGGCCACGGTGGTGTCCACGGCCACGCCATCGACAAGGATGGTGATGAGCGCATGCGCCACCGCGGTGCCGCGCACCACGGGCCGCGCATTGCTGGTGACGCCATCGGTGCCGCTGGCGCCCGTATCGCTGGCGGCGTCCAGGCCGGCCACGGCCGGGGGCGGCAGCTGCAAGGCGATGGCGTACGTGGCGACGGCGCTCGTCTTGCTGCCGTCGTTGACGGCAAACGCGATCGTGCGGGTGGCCGTGTTCGGCGTGGCGGCGAGCTCGGCGTAGGTGATGGAACGCAGCGCGGCCTGCCATTGCGCCAGGGTCGCGCTGGCGCCCGCCGAGGTAAGCGTCAGCACGCCCGTGCTGCCGTTGTAGCTGCCGCTGATATTGCCGAAGGCGCCGCCCGCCGTGAACCCCAGCACGTCTCCTCCCGCATGGAAATTGCCCGTCAGGCTGACCGTGGCGCTGGCCAGGGTCGCGCTGTCGCGGTCGGACACGACGATGGCGCCATCGACGGCCACCGGCGCGCCGCCGACCTGGAAGCTGCCGCTGCCGCCGCCGGCCTGCAGCAGCGGCGTCTGGTCGACGGCGGCCACCGTCACGGAGCGCGTCACGCTGTTGCTGTCGCCCGCGCCATCATTGACCTGGAAGCTGATGCCGCGCGTGGCCGTCTGCGGCGTGACGGCGCTGTCCACGTAGGTCACGGCGCGCAGGGCTGCCTGCCATTGCGCCACGGTGGCGCTGGCGCCGCCGGACGTGAGGGTGAGCACGCCGCTGGCGGCGTCATAGCTGGCGCTGATGTTGCCATAGGTGACAGCATTGTCATTGGCAAACGCCAGGATGTCCTCGCCGGCCCTGAAATTGCCGGTGATGGCCACCCTGGCGCTGGCCAGGGTCGTGCTGTCGAGGTCGGACAAGGTCAGGCCGCCGTCGACGCGCACCGGCATGGACGCGGCATTGTCGCCCGCCGTGAAGGCCGTGCTGCCGCCGCCCACCGTCACGACGGGCGTCTGCGCGGTGGCGGCGACGCTCACCGCGCGCTGCGCCGGCGCGCTGCTTTTCGTGCCGTCGTTGACGACGAAGCTGACGGCGCGCACGGCCGTGTCGGGGGTGACGGCGCTGTTGCTGTACGTCACGGCCCGCAGGGCCGCCTGCCATTGCGCCACCGTCGCCGTGGCGCCCGAGGACGCAAGGGTCAGCACGCCGGTGCCGCCATTGTAGGACGCGACGATATTGCCGAAGGTGCTGGCGCTGGTATTGACGAAAGCCAGGCTGTCCTGCCCGCTGCGGAAGTTCTGCGCGATCCACACGGTGGCGCTGGCGAAGGTGGTATTGTCGAGGTCGGACAACAGCATGCCGCTGTCGACGGCCACCGGCGCGGACAGGCCATTGTTGGCAGCGATGAACGCGGCGGCGCCGCCGGAGGCCGTGGCGATGGGCGTCTGGTCCACCGCCGTCACCGTCACCGCGCGGCTGGCCGCCGCGCCGCTGCTGGCGCCGTCGTTCAGCTGGAACGTGATGGTGCGCGTCGCGCCATTCGGCGTGACCGCGCTATCGGTATAGGTAACCGAGCGCAGGGCCGCCTGCCACTGCGCCAGGGTGGCGCTGGCGCCGGCCGAGGTGAGCGTGAGCACGCCGGTGCCGCTGTTATAGCTGCCGCTGATATTGCCGAAGGCGCCGCCCGCCGTGAATCCCAGCACGTCCTCTGCCGCATGAAAGTTGCCCGTGATGGCAACCGTCGCGCTGGCCAGTGTGGCGCTGTCCGGGTCCGACACGGTCAGCCCGCCGTCCACCGTGACCGGCGTGGAAGCCGTGTTGTCGCCTGCCGTGAACGCTGCGCTGCCGCCGCTGGTGCTAACCACGGGCACGCCCTGGACGCTGACGCTGGCGCTGAGCGACAGGACTGTCGTGTCGCTGCCGCCATAGGCCGTGCCGCCGTTGTCCATGACGGACGTCAGCGTCACGACGCGGGCGCCGAACGTGGGCGCGGACGCCGTATCGCGATAGCTGACGCCGTTGATCAAGGCAGCGGCGGCGGCGGCCGACATGCCGCTGCTGCTGATGGTGACGGTGGCCGTGGCGCCGCTGACGGCGACCGTCACCGTGGCGCCGTTGCCTGCCGTCGTCACCACATTGCCGTTGACCAGGGCGATGCTGCTGCCATCGACAAGCAGGATTTCGCTGGCGCCATCGCGCAGGCCGGACACGCTCAGCGTCAGCGCGAGGACGCCCTGGCCCGCCTCCACGGTGCTGACGCCGGCGCCGCTGAATACGGGCACGGCCGCGCCGCCAGCCGTAAATACGGGCGCCAGCGCCGTGGCGCTGGCCGCGGGCGCATCGTTGACCGCGCGGATGCTGACGCTGACGTCGGCCGAGCCGCTGGCGCCCTTGCCGTCATTGACGCTGACGTTGACCGTGCGGCTGGCGCCGGGATCATTGCTGCTGCTGTTGTAGCTGAGCGCCTGCAACAGGATGGCGGTACGCGCGCTCGTGGCGTTGCCATTGAAGGTGATGCACAGGTCGCGGCCGTTGATGCCGTCGCCGTTGACGGCAATCACGCCGATGGCCACGCCGCCGACCGACACCACGCTGCCCGCGCTGGTGCCGCTGCTCAGCGCCACCGTGCCGCCCGTATCGATGCCCAGGATATCGCCGCTGCGGCCATAGGCGCTGATATGCACGGTCAGGTTGCCGCCGTTGAAATTGACCGTGTCGCTATCGACGACGGTGGCTGCCATGCCGCTATCGAGCAGCACGGCGCCGCCCTTTTCCGTGAACGTGGGATTGTCGCCATGCAAGTTGCCGATCACGGGGGCCGCATCGGCGCTCAGCGTGACGCTGGTGCTGGTGCTGAAGCTGTCAGCGCTGCCGTCATTGACCGTGAAGCTGACGGTGCGCGTCGCCGTGTAGGGAGCGAGCGAGGTATCCTGGTAGGTGACGGCGCGCAGGGCCGCCTGCCACTGCGCCAGGGTCGCCGTTGCCCCCGAGGAAGTCAGGCTCAGTATGCCCGTGCTGCTGTTATAGCTGGCAGAAATATTGCCGTACATGCTAGCGTTGCTGTTGTTAAAAGCAAGCAAGTCCTCGCCCGAACGGAAATTGCCCGTGATCGCCACCCTGGCGCTGGCCAGCGTGGCGTTGTCGTTGTCGCCGACCATGATGCCGCCATCGACGGCCACCGCATTGCCGTTGCCGGCACGGTAGGCCGCACTGCCGCCGCCAGGCGCCAGGTAGGGCGCCACGTTAGGCATGCGAAAGTTGCTGGCGCTGATATTGTCAATGCCAAATGCGCCCGTGACCTGGTAGCTGCCGTCCGTCTGCACGCGGAAGGAATCGATGGCCTGGAAGGCGCTATTCGCCGACAGGTTGAAGGTCACGAGTTGCCCGCCAATGTAGGCATCCGTCACCGTCAGGCTGTAGATGGCGCCGGACACCGGCGCGCCATTGTAAAAGCCGATCAGCTGCAAGGTTCCGACAGTGCCCGTCGTTAGCCCGGCAACCGCCAGGTCCACGGAATCGAGCCGGAACACGCTGCCATCGCCAGGCTTGACCATCATGTAGTCGAGTGCTACGCCATTGTTGCTCGTGCCGCTGATCAGCATCGTCTGGTAAGTCAAGGTGTCGGCGGCGATATAGCAATCCATGGCGCTGGCCCCGCGCAAGGTGAAATCCCAGCCTTCAATATTCAATGCGGTCAGCCCCGGGCCATCGGCGCTGCCATTGGTAAGTATTCCCCCCGGAAAAGAGTTGAAACTGGTGACGCCGTTGACGGGACGCGCCAGCAGGCCCTGATAGTCGAGCTGCAGGGCCTGCGCCTCGACGCTGCCGGCCTGGCGCTCCAGCGACCAGTTGCCGCCCAGGCGGGCCGTGCCGGTGGCGTCGGCCGAGGCGGCCACGTCGGCATGGCTCAGTTCCGCCAGGCGCCCGATGAAGGCAGCGCCGCCGCTGCCGGCGCCGATGTTGCATCCATACAACAGGATATCGCCGCCCGGCCTGAGGGCCGCGCCCAGCGCGGCCAGTTCCGCTTGGCGGCCCTGCAAATTATCGGCGGTGAGCGCTGTGCTGCCCAGCATCAGGTTGGCCGCCTCGCCGTGCGACACGATGTGCATGGCCGCATAGCCGTGGTGCTGCGCCGCCCACTGCGCCATCTGCGCCAGGCCATCCTTGCCGCCATCGAGCACGACGACGTCCGCGCCCTGCGGCAGCTGGCCCGTCAGGCTCTGGTAGTTGGCGATATCGGACATGATGAACACCACCTGCCTGGCCGGCGGCGCCGTCCCGGCAGCGGCATGGCGTTCCTGGGCCCGTTCGCCGGCGGCCGCTTCCATCATGCGTTCGGGCGCCGGATGGGGCACGTCGGCATGCTGCGCCACCAGCGCGCTGTGCATGGCAGCGCCATCGAACATCAGCCGCGGCTCCAGCGCCTGCAATAACAGCCGCGAACGCTTTCCCGTCGCCGCCACGCTCGTCTTTTCCCGCGACTTCCACCACGCCATGCCTGTCTCCCGTCAAGAATAATGATTTCAGGGCAATAGACAATCTGGTCTGGCGGACGATCTCTTACCCATGCATTCAGCATCGTGGACGGCAGAGTCCAGGCATCAGAACCTGAACAGCAATGGCATTGCTGCCAGCAATATGGAATGCCGGCACATCCATCCCCCCCGCGACGCGCACACAGCCTTGCCACGCCGGACAAAACCGCAGCGGCGGGCGCAAGTGGCCGCGCGCGGCTGGTTTCGTCAGGTGTGCTCAGGCGGCGAATGCGTTTCTTACACATATGATAATGTGGGCTTTATGAAAATTCAATAAAGAAACATTTCTTCTGACTATTTTTGTCAGGTATTTCAGCTCATGGAAACCCCGTGGCGCATGATTGGCAGGTGCGCAATCAAGATGCTTTTCGAATGGCGCCCCAGGCGGTCAACGTTATCGGAAAAAATGCCGCGCATGAAGTTAAAGCGGTTGTCGAACTTGCCGACAGTATTCAGGGTACGCGGTCCAACGTAGGGACAGGCTGCACCGCGACCGTGGGAGCAGCCAGGGCTTGCGACGATTCGGACGCACAACCAGCTGATGTCTTGCATTGCACGATAGAACATATTCTCGCTACGGCCACCTGCCCCCAAACTACAGCCAGCCTGCGGCAGGCCACCATAGTGACCGTTGCCGCCGCGGCACGACGCCGTTACATCCGCGCTACGCGGCAGGTGCAATGCTCATTGCAGCATTACACGGACCCCGTCACACCACTGGTATGAAATACCCTTTACCATAAAGCAATACATCCTCTGCTGCTGGCCATCGGAAGCGGAAACTACATCGATCGTCGTCGCAGGGCTCGCCACGCGTCCTCTTCACGCTGGGTCCGCGCTTCTTGTGCCGTCAACAGACTACGTCCCCTATCCGGACAGATTTTAAATCGTC
The DNA here is from genome assembly GCF_059421435.1 of Janthinobacterium sp. GW821-FHT03A03. Classification (NCBI taxonomy): domain Bacteria; kingdom Pseudomonadati; phylum Pseudomonadota; class Betaproteobacteria; order Burkholderiales; family Oxalobacteraceae; genus Janthinobacterium; species Janthinobacterium sp. GW821-FHT03A03. The sequence goes on from NZ_JBWKUZ010000004.1 coordinate 165,911, forward strand.
ACTGCATTCAGGTATCATGTTGACGTACCCTTAAACAGAAGAAGACATACTTGGCTCTGCTATAGACTGTTGACACTTGCCAGTCAAAAAAGCCCCTGAAAAATCAGGGGCTTAGCTGTTACATTGACACGGAGTTATCTTACAGCGCCAAACGGGAGATCATTTCCGCTCAGTAGTTACGTGACTAAAGGAATCAAGTAAATCAATTGGTAGGCTACCGAAAACCCATGTGCCATTTTTTGTCACTTTTTTAGTGTTTAGTCTTTTTCAGCTAACGTAAATTATTCTGAATTAACGCTTAATTCGTGCCAAGCTTACACAGAGACCAGCAGTGGAAAATTTCAAAAAGACATCTTTTTATCATCATACGTGACACGAAGCTTCATGCAGCATAAAATTGCTCTTGATTTTAGCACCTATCTGCTTAGGTGCTTCATTAGTTGATTAGAAAAGTAAACCAAGAATGAATAGAAATACACAATTAAGCAGCACCATGAACAGGCATACAGTATTGGTAGTGATTGCCCACACCGACGACGAAGCATTGGGATTAGGGGGAACAATTGCTAGGCACGTTGAGAATGGAGATATTGTATATGCAGTGTCAATGACAGATGGCGTTGGTGCGAGGGGTGGTGAAAATGAAGAAGAAATTAAGATTCGCACTCAAGCTTCGATTAATGCAGGAAAAATACTCGGCTTAACCTGGATAGAAGGCGGAAGTTTTCCAGACAATGCAATGGATACAGTGCCACTATTAGCAGTTGCAAAAGTAATTGAAAAAGCAAAAAACACTATTAAACCGACAATAGTTTATACACATAGCTCAGCAGACTTAAATGTTGACCATCGCGTTGTAAGTCAAGCAACCCTGACTGCATTTCGACCTCAACCTAATGAAGTTTGGCAAGAGATTCGGACTTTCGAAATTGCTTCTGCTACAGATTATGGCCACAGATCAATAACAGATTTGTTTTATCCGAATCTTTATGTTGATATTAAAAATACGTGGAAAAAGAAATTAGCAGCATTGGAAGAATACCAAATGGAAATGCGTGACTCCCCTCACACACGTTCATTCGAGGGGCTTGAAAATTTAGCCAAACATAGGGGCAACCAAGTTGGGCTGCACTACGCTGAAGCTTTTGAAATCATACGAAAGATAGAAAGATGATTAACTATGTAGTAGCGTCTTCTAAAGACTGGTTTAAAGAACACCCTAAGACTGCGGAATATGCAAGTTTAAATATAATTGAAATTCACACCAAAGACCAGCTCAATCTGGAATTTTTGAAAAAAATCAATCCACGATACATTTTTTTCCCGCATTGGAACTGGAAAGTTGATTCCGAAATATATGAACGATATGAATGTATAGTATTTCACACAGCTCCATTACCTTATGGAAGGGGCGGCAGTCCAGTTCAAAATTTGATTTTAAGAGGAATAGAGAATTCACCTGTATGTGCATTAAGAATGACAGAAATTCTTGATGGCGGCCCTATTTATGATTCCATCGAAGTATCTCTTGATGGCACCATTTCAGAAATTTTTTCAAGAATTTCTGTTTGCGTTGAAAAGCTCATTATTAAAATTTGCCAAGAAAACATCAAACCTAAAGAGCAATATGGCAACATAGTTCCATTCAGTCGACTAACTTATGAAGACAATGAATTGAAGAGTGAATATTCAATAAAGGAGCTTTTTGACAGAATAAGAATGGTTGATGGGGCTAGCTATAAAAATGCCTACATAAATTTTGGCTATTACAAAATTGAATTTTCAAATTCCTTCATCCGCGACAATGAACTATATGCAAAAGTAAGGTTATATCGAAATGAAAATTAAAGATGCTGATATAAATGATTCCTTAGATGTTTTCACATGGAGAAATGACCCCGTTAGCTGCCAGATGTTCATAAGCAACAATGTCGTGACTTTAGAGGAACATAAAAAATGGTTTGAAAGCAGCTTAACCAATCAATTAAGAAAAATTTACATAGGAATAGTCAACGAAGGAAAAGTAGGTATCTGCAGGTTTGATACCGACAAAAAAATGAGTGGCGCAGAAGTCTCAATCAACCTCAATCCAAGTATGCGCGGAAAAAACTTAGCGTATGATTTTCTTGCGAACTCCATTGAAAAATATAGAACATCCAACACTATTAAATTAACAGCCACAATAAAAAAGGAAAACAAGGCAAGCCTAAGGATATTTGAAAGATATGGGTTCATAAAAATCGACGAAGATGATAACTTTTTCTACCTGACGAGAACTGATTGATTATTATGAATAATAAAGCGATAGAAACTATTAAGCTTGAGAAAATTATTGGCAGCGAAAAACAAATTGAGATTTTATTTCAATTGCTCAAGAATCGAGAACACAACATAAGCAACGTCTCCATACCAACGTTTGACCAACATATTAAGTTTGTGAAAAATCACCCGTACAGGGCCTGGTATCTGATAAAAGTTGATGGACTCTATGTTGGAAGCTCCTATGTTATGGAAAGCAATTGTCTAGGAATATCTCTTCTTAACGATGCATCAATTCTTCCGCAGGTCATTGATATGATATACAAAAAACATAAGCCGCTCAAAGAAATAAAATCCATCAGACCTCCACATTTTTACATAAACATAGCCCCCGAAAACAGGATTATTGAATCTCAGCTCAATCGGATTGGAGCAATAAAAATCCAATCAACCTACTCACTGGCATCAATTACAATCAATCCATAGAAGAACAAGATATATGTTTGATTTGAAAAGTGCATAGCCGCCTGTAGCTTAGTTTCTCCCGATCCAAGGTTCGAGAAAGATGGAAGACCGATGGATCGTGTTAGGGACCAGGGTATTCTGCCAGACACCAGTTCAAGAATTTGAGCAGTTTGTTGCGTTGACCGATTGAATTCGCAAGTCAGCGCACGCAGCTACCAACCGAGCTCAGTTATCATATCAACATTAGAAACCTGGACGGTGTCTGACTTCAAAGTGATGGTGGCGGTGCCATCGTCCACAGCCTCCGTCCTGCATATTGCATGGAAAAGCCTGATTTTTTATCACCCTCATAAAATTTCTGCTTAAAACTAGGATGGCTAACTGAATCGCCACGACAATCGTAGACACTCCTGAGCCATAATTACGGGCACAAGGAGAAAGTATGAGCGGAAACGATACGTAGAGGAATTCAAGATTGCTGCGGTCCAGCAAGTGGCGCAGCGCGGGCAACCGGTTAGCGAGGTCGCAGTGCGGCTTGGCGTGAGCATCCATAGCCTGTACGCCTGGGTGAAACGCTATGGCGTCCCAGAGGAAGAGCGCAAGGCAGTGGATGTCCAGACCGACGACGTGCGGCGCCTGAAAACCGAGCTCAGGCGCGTCACGGAAGAGCGCGACATCTTGAAAAAGGCCGCAGTGTACTTTGCCAAGACGCCCGCGTAAGGTACACCTTAATTATTGAGTTACAAGGCCAATTCGTTGCAAATCCCGGTGCGACGGCTTTGCAAAGTGCTTGAGGCTCATCCGAGCGGTTTTTATGCTTGGCGTCTGAATCCTGAAAGCAAACGTGCCAAGGAAGACAAGCGCCTGCTGGTATCCATCAAGGAATCTTGGCTGGAAAGCGGCAGCGTGTACGGTTACCACTAGGTCTGCGACGATCTGCGAGAGCTGGGCGAACAATGCGGCATCAATCGCGTTAATCGCCTGATGCGCTCGGCTGGGATTCGTTCTCAGGCGGGTTACGCCAGGCGCGAGTACAAACGTGGCGGCGCGCCGTTGCTGGTGGCTCCGAATCATCTGCAGCGGCAGTTTAATGTACAAGAGCCAATTCGCGTCTGGGTCACGGACATTACCTACATCCTGACATATGAGTGTTAAGTTGCATTGAAAATTGCCCCACCTTCCCCACGAATTTGCAACGGAATCCGACCCACGTTAGTAGCACAATTCTACCTGTCTTATCAGCAGGAGATCGGAGTGATCGACGTGGCTCTACTCGGCTTCATTCGACGCTGGCACCTTCGTGACCAGATCCCAATACGAGAAATCGCTAGGCGACTGGATATCTCGCGCAATACCGTCCGACGCTACCTGCGATCGGAAACCACTGAGCCCTCCTATGCGGAGCGGCGATCAGTTAGCGGACTAGACAAATACTCGGTGCAGCTATCGGGATGGCTCAAGGCCGAGACGACTAAGAACGCCTAACAAAACCGCTGAATGTATCTCCAGCAGATGAGTATGCAGGCAAGCGAGAGGAATGCCTGGTGGATATCGGCACGGCGCGCGATGAGGCCAAAATCGACGCTATACAGGCTTTCGTAACATCGCGGTGGCCCAAGGTACCGTTCGGACTAATAAAATGAAACAGGCAAAGGTACCTATCTGACCCACGTGTTCAAAGGCACTCGGTCTGATCAGCATCACGCCGCCTGGCCGCTACCACGTCCTCGTTATCTGACGGAGATGCGGCATATTCAATATACGAGGTCCGCCATTCAGACACGACCTCAGCCATGTCGATGTCCAAACCATGTCCCACATCTCCACCACTTTTCACGTCTCGAGCATGACAGTCAGTCTGCCGTATCTGCATTTGATAACGCGCAACCTACCGCAAATAGAGATAGCCAAAGCTAAGATCGTGTACGAATGCCGGGCCAGACCCCGCCCCCCGTGCCTCGGCCATCGCCCTCTTCCTCGGCGCGGCGCTGGCAGCGCGGCAAAAGGCACTGGCGCCGGCCGCATAGTAGACTGCAAGCCTGGACTACCCCGGCGGAAAGAAAACGATGAACACCGAAGCACGGAAAATCCCGGCAGCGATGGATGCCGAAACGCTGGAATTCATCCAGGGCCTGTTTGCCCTGGTGCGTGAGGGTGATACGCAGCAGCTGGGCGCCATGCTTGCCCAGGGCGTGCCAGTCAACTTCCGCAACGAAAAAGGCGACAGCCTGATCATGCTGGCCAGCTACCACGGGCACCTGGAAACGTCACGCCTGCTGCTCGCAGCAGGCGCCGACGCCAACGTGCCCAACGACCAGGGCCAGACGCCGCTGGCCAGCGTGGCCTACAAGGGCTACCTGGACATCGCCGAATTGCTGCTCCAGCATGGCGCCAACGTGGAAGGCGCCAGCCCGGACGGCAAGACGCCGTTGATGATGGCCGCCATGTTCAACCGCCTGGCCATCCTGGAATTGCTGCTGCAACACGGCGCCCGCATCGACGCCGTGGACAGCCGCGGCATGAGCGCCGCCTCGCTGGCCCAAACCATGCATGCGCAAGCGACGCTGGCCCGCCTAGCCAGCCTGGGACAGACGCCATGATCGACACGGGTGGTGCAATATTTTCTTGCGATCGCGCAATAAGTGTCTGCAGTATCTAGGCTGGCACGACGGAACATTGAAGGGAGTCGCCCTCAGCAAGAGCAATCTCGCCGGCGAAGCAATAGCCGACTGAATGCACGGTTCGGATCGGGATATCGACGCCGGTCCGTGATACGATTTTTGCACGCAAGCGACGCACCAATGAATCCAGCGAACGGCCGCTATGGTAGTCATCGCGCTGATACAGCTTGGTTAAAATAGTCTTTTTCTGTACTGGCAGACCGGGCTTGCTCGCCAGCAATTCGAGAAACATCAATTCCTTCAGGCTCAGCGCCACCTGCACATCGTGGGAAAAATGGAGTTCCCACTGCGTGACAAAAATCGTCCACCGCTCCGGGATGTCCGGTACGTCGACGGCAGTATTCTGTACGCGCCGCGCGATACTGACAATCACGGCTGACAGTTCACGGCAATCGACCGGCTTGACCAGATACTGGTCTGCGCCAGATTTATACCCTTTGAGCCTGTCTTCTATCGCGCTGCGGGCAGTCAAAATGACGACTCCCATATTGGTATTGGCCCGCACATACTCGGCCAGCACATACCCTTCCTGATCCGGCAGCCCAACGTCGATGACGGCGATCTGAAAATCACATTTTGGCAAAGCCTGATAAAACTCAGCCGCGTTGCGCACAGCGGTGATATGCATGCCGTTCAGTTCCAGCCATTCCACCACGCTGTCGCGCAAATCGTCATCATCTTCGACCAATAACACATTAATTTTCAATTGCACCGCTATGCGCCTCCTCTATAGGCAAAGGCAAGGTGATTGTCGCTGAAGTGCCTCCGTCGGGACGGTTGCTGAGAAATATGCTGCCGGCATGTTGAGCGATGATACGCCGCACCAGATACAGGCCGACGCCGCTGCCGGCGACGGAAGCGGTGCGACTGCCACGAAAATACTTGCCATACACCAGGTCCAGCTCATGTTTTGGAATACCCGGGCCATCGTCGTCCACCGTAATGAGCAATGTACCATTGTTTTTCCTCAACTGAACACTGACGGTCCCCTGTTTAGCCCCGTATTTGATCGCATTATCAAGGACATTGAGCATTGCAGTCTTGAGCAACTTGCGATCCCCATCAAAGACGATGGAGTGCGGGCATTTAAGCCCGAGTCGCGGCGCCCGTTCGCTCCAGAAATCAGCGGCCTCATCAATGATAGTTTGAAGAAAATCCCGCATCAGGATGGGCTCGCGAAGGATATCGTCTTTTCCCTCGCTATGCTGATCCCTCTGCAGCGCAGTTTCCGCCAATTCAACGAGTCGCAATACCGCGCGCTGCATTTTCCCGAGGTTGGAAGCGAAATGTAGGCCGCTGGCCTGCTGTTTACTTTGCAAAATATCCAGATTGGTCCGGATGACAGCCAACGGCGTACGGTATTCGTGCGAAAACATCTCCACGAATCGCATCTGGTTTTCCAGCGCTTCCTGCTTGGCTTCCAAGGACAGCAGCAGCTGATGCTTGATACGCTCGAAATACAGCAGCAGCAAGGCAGGAAAAAACAACAAGGTTCCGGCCAGCGGTACCAGATAGACAGCCACTATATTGATCTGGGACATCCATGCGGAATTGAAGGCCACCGGCTGATAGAGTAAAACGACGATACGCAGCGTATGCGCAGCAATCAGCATCAACAAGCCGACAATCGCCATTTCGCGCGCATAGCCATGCCTGCCGGAAGCGGCTTCTGGATTGCGTACCAGCAGCGTTTGCAGGCACAGCACAAATACCAGAATCAGGCTGGCACTGCTCAGGCAGGCACGCGAGGAAAACTCCGCTTTGTTTTCTATCAGCAGAAAATACAGACACGCGAACAAAGCGACAAGACCATACCCCCAGCGGCTTATTGACCGCCCGAAGAAAGCTCTCAGCCCGACCCACACGATGACACAGCCGGAAAACAATCCAACATTTCCCAGCATTAGCAGAAAACCTGGTGGGCGCGCGGCATTCAATATAATGAGCGTCATCCCGACAGCGGTCAGCACGCCGGACATGGCCCACAGCCGCGTGTAACGCTCGATGGGCGCAGCAAAATAGACACCAATCATCGTTACCGAAATACATAACTGTGTGATGGATAATGCAATACTGGCTGTTTGATGATCCATGGATACAGTATGTTCAGGTCGTGCAGGAGAACGCTCCCGCTCCAGCGCAATGAATCTGGCCTGGAGCCATGTGCGGTGCGTCAAGCCGCATCCCCTCTTTTTTGGGTATATATAGTCGGCAGCGCGTCATGCCATTTTTTGATGATTGCGCGCTGTTTCGCTCTCTTTTCTCATAGACGTCGGAGAAACTGGCTATTTTGTCTATTTTATCAGATCCCAAAAACCGCAAAAATGCTGTTGCAAGATGTCATTTATAGTGAGCCGGTACTGGCTTGCCGCTCGATCATTCAGAAGCTTTTGCTTGCCAGCAGCCACGCACGCAGCGATGACGGTTTTGTCAGCAATGCGGGCGCGGCGCCCACACGCGTTGCCACGGTAGCGCTGGCGCGCCACTGGTCCGGGCCGGCCCAGTTCAGGCCGATACCGGCACCGGACAGGGTTGCGCTATTTTCTGCCCTGGTCCAGGGATGACGGTTGATTTTCACATAGGCAGTATCCAAAAACGCCAGCACCTGCCATTTCCCGAGCGGCAGCGATGCCAGATCATGGCGCATTTCCACATTGCCTACATAGCCGGCGTCACCGGAAACTGCCCCGATGTCATAGGCCCGGACCGTATAGGGACCACCGGCAGTCATCTTTTCGGCAGAATCAAGATTGCCGTCACTCCATTGTCCACTGAAGTTGAAGTACAAGCTGTCGCGCAGCGTCAGCCCCTGCAAACGGGCGAAATTGGCATTCCACTTCGAAAAACCACCGCGGGTACGCGCGGCCGAGGCATCCGATGCGGCGGCAGCGGCGTCATCAAAACTGCCGCGCCCGCCAGTCCAGCCAAGACTCGCCATGCTCATTGCCCCGCCCAGCAAGTTGTCGCGAAAATCACCATTCACACTCAGTACCCAGTTATTCAGATGACGATCGGTACGCAGGCTGCCGACATCGATATGATCGCGCAAATTTTTGGCATCGTATTGCAATTGCGCATAGACATTGTATTGCTTGGTGCGGATCAAGGGATGTTTCGCCCACAGGCTGGCAACCGTCGCCGTGCCATTCGCCTGGAGCGCACTGGCAGTGCTGCCGAGCTTGTAGCGCAATGCCGAGTACGCGCCGCCGAGCCTGCTACCTTGGCCGTTAAGCAAAGTATCGTATCCCAGCCTGGCATAATTCATGCCCTCCCCCGTGCTGACGAGGTTGGCGCTCAGAATATCGCCATGATGAAACGGATTGACGATATTCAAGTTGCCGCTCAGGCGAGTGCGCCCGACATAGCGGTTACCGTAGTTATCCAGTGAAACGTTAGCCAGGGGTATCCTGTTGTAGCGCGCCTCGACATCCATGTCGGCGGCACCAACGGTTGTGCCCGGCTTGAGAGTCGCATTCACACTCACGCCCGGCACATCGGACAGCAACAGCAAGGCACGATTGAGTTCGGCATCGGCAATCGGCGCTCCGCCACTGAGCGGAGCCAGGCTGGCATTGAGCAAGGCGTCGCTCACTTCGCTGTGGTTGTTGAGGCGGACCTTGCCGTAGTGCGCCTCGACCACTTGGATGATGATGACGCCATCGGTGATCGATTGCACCGGAATGATGGCCCGTGCCATTGGAAATCCATGCCCCTGGTAATACGCGGTGATGCGCCCGGCCAGTTCCTCAAGTTGCGGCAGCGTCAGACTGCGGCCTTCCTGATCGGCGACCAGCGCATGCAGCGTTGCCGTGGCAAAAGCGGTATTGCCCGTGATACGCAGCGCTTTCACAGGAATCGGCTGCGATGGCGGCAAGCCGGCATCGCCTTGCGGCCTCACCTCCAGTGTCGGCGCAGGCGGCTTCACTACGGCAGGGACTGCCGGTTGCAACTGTTGCAGTATCGACCCCGCATTGGGAGTCGCCTGCGGGTCAGCGGCATACGCATCGAGCGACACCAGCGACAATGCCGCGAACAAAGGTTTCATCAAGAAAGGTTGCTTGGATATAGTAGTCATGTATTTTTATTCTGCGATGCTGGTGATGACGAGCGGCAACTGTATGCCACCATTTTGAATGCGCAGCGTCGGCTCGGGCCTGCCAAATCCTGTGGCGGTATTGAGCGCGGGGCGGCTGGTGGCTGCCTGCGAGCGCTCGGTCTTGCCAGAGCCAGTCTGCTGCACCACCAAGGTCGAAGACAGGTCAAATACCTGCGGCTGCGCCGAAGCCTGCGGCGGCAACACGGACGACAGCACTTGCGCTACCGTGTTCTGAACCTGCTGCATCTGCGTCGCACTGACGCTCGCGACCGGCGTGGTGGGCACGGCTGTGATGCTGGCGACTGCGCGCGATTGCTGGGCAATGATGTAATTGCCGATATCGGCCCCGCCAAAAACACTGCTCAGATTGACCGCCTTGCCGTCGCCAACGCCCGCGTCGGCGAACTGGCCGGTCGAGGCCATCGTGACCACATCCGAAGCAAACTTGCCCGCCAGCGTCGCATTGCGGGTGTTGACCGTGGCCGCCGTGGTGCCGTCATACAGTTTATCGGCGGCAGTAATGCCACTGACCGTGATCGATGCGGGCGTGATGCTGGCGGTGAGCACGTTTCGATCGACGAGATTGTAGTTGCCGGCATCTGTACCGCTCAGCGTGTAGCCACTGAGAGTCACCAACTTATTGCCACCGACATTTTTGTCCGCGAAATTAGCAGTGCGCGTACCACTCAGAAAGACCATGTCGCCCTCCATGACAGCGGACAGACTGGCGGTGCCGTTCAGTGCAGCCGTGGTCGTGGCGTCGTAGACCTTATCGGCAGCAGACAAGCCCGTTAGCGCCAGGTCGGCCTTGCTGATCGTCGCCGTCACGCCGCTCGGCTGCGTGACGACGTAATTGCCGGCGTCCAGCCCGCTCAAG
>NZ_JBWKUZ010000004.1:176385-332940 GCF_059421435.1 Janthinobacterium sp. GW821-FHT03A03
CGCTGCCCGGCTGCACCAGGTTGTAGTTGCCGGCATCCGTGCCCGTCAGCGTGTAGCCGCTGACGGCGACGCTCTTGTTGCCGCCGGCGTTGGCGTCGGCAAACGTCCCCGTCGCGGAGCCGCCTGCCAGCGAAACGATATCGCCGCCGACCAGGTCGGACGACGAAATGCCTGCCCCCGTGAGCGTGGCGGTGGTCGTGCCATCATAGGTCTTGTCGCTGGCGGAAACGCCGCTGACGTTGATGCTCTTGGGCGTGATCGTCCCCGTCTTGCTGTCGAGGCCATTCAGGTAATAGTGCTGGCCACCATGGGCAATCGTGGTGCCGCCGCCACTGAACCTGACGCCGGTGATCGTCACGGCCTTGTCGGTGCCAGCATTCTTGTCGGCAAAAGTGGCCGCCTGGCCGGCAGTATCGAGCGTCAGTCCGTTCGGCATGGTCAGCAGGCTGTTGAGCCCGGCCAATCCCGCGGTCGTCGTGCCGTCATAGACCTTGGGAGCAATCGAAGCGCTCAGATTGACGGCCATATACGCAGTGAGCTGACCGGGATTGTTGAGGTACGGGGTAAAGTCCGTCGGGGTGTTGTAGCTGCTGGGGTTGTAATAGATGCTGACAGTGCCGGCATTATTTGCAAGGAAAATATTGCTATCAATGGCGGAAAGGTCGTCAAAAAAGACTGTGCCCGTGCCCCTGCCGCCATTGTCGGCCTTCAGCACGATATTGACCGCCCCTTCAGCCACGATGCCTCCGCCAAGATTGCCGATTGCTCCCCCATAAGAAACATTATTCGTAAATTTGAACTGCACATTGCGATAGGCGCTGAGCGTCAGCGTCGTGTTGCTGGTCCAGTTAGGAATGCTGGGATATCCGACGACGGAGTAGTCATTGCCGTAACCGATGCCATCGAGGATGATGATATCGCCATTGCCAGGCTTGCCAGGGGCACACGGCGTGCCCGTGCAACTGGCGGAAGCTCCGGTGGTCTTGATGGTCACATTGCCGTTATTGAGCGCCGTCGACAGGACGCGCGTATCGACGTTGATCCCGTAAGAATTTCCCCATATGCTGGCATTGCCGATCAGGATATCATCGGGGTCCAGCAGCCACTCCCCCGCCGCGCCATGGGGCGCCGCCGTACTGACGGAGGCGCTGGCGTTGACCTTCAAGGCCTTGCCCGAAGTTTCCACCTTGCCGCCGTTGCCCGACACCGCGCCGCCACGCGCCGTGATGCTGCCATTGAATTGCGTGCTGTTATCGGACCAGACGGCAACATTGCCGCCATTGCCGCGGCTGATGGCATCGGCCCTGATCGAGGCGCCGGCATCGACGATGGCCGTGTGTGCGCGTTGCTCGCTGCCGCTGCCAAGAGAATTTCCGCCAATCAAAGCCGTGCCGCCGCCCTCGCCTGACACATCAATCGCGCTGCCCGCCGCCAGCTTGACCGTGCCGCCAAGCACCTTCACGCTGCCGCCGCCTGCGCCGCCGCTGCCGGAAGCATCAAGCGTGCCGCCATTGCTTGCGGTGCCGGCATTGCCAGCCGCCAGCACAATGGAACCGTTGACGTTCTGCACGCTGCGCGCCTGAATAATGCCGGTGTTATTGATCACGCTGGCCACCAGCGCATCCCTGGCGCCGGCCGAGAGCCAGACCGCGCCACCGTCTGCCTTGATGAGGCCGCCATTTTCGGCCAGGTTGTTCAGCGTGCCCTGCTTGACCTGCAGATTGACCAGGCTATCGCCGGAAAACGACAGCGTGACGTCGCTGCCCGCGCCCAGCGCCGCCGCACCCGCTGCCGCGTTGATGCTGCCCGTATTGCTGACGGTATTGCCGATGAAGGCAACATAGCCGCCCTTGGCGGCATTGATCGTGCCCTGGTTGACGATGCTGCCCGTGCCGTTGCCGCTGAAATGGCGCGTCGCGCCGCCCAGTCCGGCATCGCCGATGTCGAGCGTCGAGGCCACCAGGCCGCCCACGTTGATTTGCGATCCGGCGCCGAACAGCACGCCATTCGGATTGATCAGGTAGACCTGGCCATTGGCGTTGAGCTGGCCGAAGAAGCGGGTGGCATGCGTGTCGCCGATGCGGTTGACGGCAATGGCGCTGGACGACGGCTGGACGAAATTGACGGTTTCCTGGCTCGTGGTATTGAACGATTGCCAATTCAATGACAGGTTCTGGCTCGCTTGCGTCACCGTGGTGGTGGCGCCGCTCTGGCTGATGGTGCCGTTGCCGGCTGTCACCTGGCCGCCTGTCGGTCCCGCCATGGCAACAGGGGTGGCCGCCAGCAAGGCGCTGAACACGAGGCTGCGATTCGCCGCCTTGCCCCGGCCCTTCGTGCGTTCCGGGACGATGACCCATGCATGGTGCACATGGCTCCAGATGAGTCGATAGATTCTGTTCATAGAGGCATGACGCATGATGGTTTTCTCTGGTTGGCGGCGCGCTGCGCGGATGGCATGCCGCTTGTTATATATGTATTAATTTGCGGAAAATCGGCCCAGATGTTCGGCGACCCGGCGGTCCAGTGCAGGCTTCCACTGTGCCGGCATCACCTGATCCACCAGTTGCGCGATACGTTCGATCTCGGCCAGTTCCGCGGTATTTTTCGTGGTGGCTTTGGCAGCGCTGTTCCACATGTAAATCTTTGCCAGGCTGGCCGGCGTCAGCGCGCCAGTGGCCGGGTCGGGCGCGCTGTTGGCGTACAGGATGGCCACCGGCAAATAGGCGGGCGCATAGCCTTCGGAGGCCGCATGCTCCAGCCATGACAAGGCCAGCGCCAGGTTGACATCGCCGCCCTCGCCCTGCGCCAGCATCACGCCCAGGCGGTATTGCGCCTGATGCTCGCGGTGTTCCGCCGCCTGCCGATACCAATGACGCGCGGCCGCCAGATCTTGCGGCACGTCCTTGCCATCCTTGTAATAGTCGGCGATGCGCAGCATGGCCGGCACCGACCCGGCCTGCGCCGCTTGCGCGCACAGCCCCAGGCCGTGCCCGACATCCTTGCCGACGGCCTGCCCGCCGATATACAGTTGACCGGCCGAACAGAGCGCATAGGCGATGCCCGCCTGCGCCGCCTTGCGATACCACGCTTCGGCCGCCTTGCCGTCGGCCGCCTGTCCGATGCCTACAGCCAGGCAATCGCCAAAAAACTGTTGCGCAGCGGGAATGTTGCCCTGCGCCGCCTTGCCGAACCAGCCGCAGGCGGCTGCCCCATTGCGCGCCCGCCCCCATCCTTCGCGTTCGATCAAGCCCAGATTGAATTGCGCCAGGGGATTGCGGGCGGCGACGCGCGCGTATTCCTTGTAGGCAAGTCCGTAGTCCTCGGCGGCCAGCGCCTTGTCGGCGCGCTTCAGCTCAGTGCTGAGGTCGCGCGGCGCGGCGCCGGCCTGTGGCGCGGCAAGCAGCAGCGTGGCCATTGTTGTAACGGCGAGAATACGCAAAGTGCTAGTCCCTGTTTGGATACAGGCCATTGGAGGCCGCGATGTAATACGTCAAGGCGATAAAAGATGGCCGGATATCGATTGCATCGCCACTTCCGACGGGAAGCGTCTGGCCGCTGGCCGTTGCGGTGCCGCCGATGACGCCGTCCAGCTTCTCACCGACCGTAGTCACGGTTCCCGCCATGCCAGGCACCGTGACCGAAACGGTGCCACCGGTGATGGCGCCGGCATTCAGTGTCGCATCCGGTGCCTCCGAGGAATAAATGTTGGAGGACGCAGAGATTGCCTTGCCCAGATAAGCGCCCGATGGCGAGGAGCCCCCATTGGCGCTACCGGACACATTCATTTTCAAGTCCGCTACCGTGCCTGTCGCAACGGTACTGGGAATGAGTGCCGTGCCCGTCAGCGCAGGCAAGGCCACGCCGACCTTCAGCTTGCTCAGGTCGACGGGAACCGCGGCCAGCGCGAACGTGTGGGGCGGCAGTTGTGCAACCTTCAATTTGATCGCATTTGCACCGCCCTTGTCGCCAGCCATGTAGTCCTCGCCGTTGGCGCCGATGACGAACTTGCCGCGCAGGTCAGGCAGCTTGAACGTCGTCTGGGTAACGACGCCATAAGCGTTACCGATCAGGGAATACAGTGCCACATTGGTATTGATATACATATCGCGTCCGTCAGCCAGCACATACTGCCGATTGAAACTGCCGAAATTGTATGGCACGGCCATGATGCAGATGCTCGCCAGGATGGGGCTGTCGGAACAGGCAAAACTGTTGGGCGCCCAGGCTGCCGAGACGATGCCGGTGATCAGCGCGGCGCGAGAAAAGTGTTTCTTAGCTACAGATTTCATTTTATATTTCCCCTTGATTTGAAGCGAACGTCTTGTTTACTTTGTGACTTCTCTATATTTCAACCGTTGCCCTTGACGTTATCGATGCGCCTGCCCGGCTTGCGGCGCTGGTCAATCGGGCAATTATTTACCGCGACGTAGACATGCTGATGCGCCGGGCAGTCGATTTGAATATTGGCTGTCCCGGGACGTGATGCAGTAAAACGCAGGCCTGCGACAGTCTTTTCCAGGCCCATCTGAATCCGATCTCTAGCCTGGATCAGGCTGCGAATAGGCAAACGACAAAAGTGGCATGGCCTGGGTGCGGCGGCGAGATAATCGATGAACCTAGCTGACTGTGCTGATCGGACTGCAGATTTCATCTTCTAGGCACGGAAAACAGAAAAGGCTAGTCAAAAAAGGTAGCCCCTCGACAAAATACTGATCAGACCTGCCCCGCATCCTGCAAATCTACTGTCCGGCCACATGTTCTTCTGATTCATTTTTCACCCGGATGACCAAGAGGTATTTCCGCACAGACATCCCATCGTGGCCTTGACACAGCACAAGAATGTGGCAGATAGAATTGACAGACAGGGATTCCATTTGCGTAGTGGCCTCCCGCTATTCCGTCGTCAACCATTGCCTTGTACGCGCTTTCATCCGCCAAGTATAGTGAGCGACTTACTTAAATAACAAACTACCAATATCCACCAAAAGTGACCAATTGTGACGATGGTTCATTCGAACCAGCAGACGCGCCGCGATAAAACGAAGCGTGGCATAAATCAGAATTGCTGCCTTCCGATGGCAGCACCGAGAACGCCAATTCCTAAGCTGCCTATTGCATCGCCATGTCGATGTCGCCTCCCGATCGAGATAGAAGCCCTGCCCGCCGGAGAGCAGCGCCATGTCGTGTAAGATGCACCACACCCGACGTTCGCCAGCGCGGCCATCCGCCTTGCAACACAGCTTATCAACCGGCTGCGGACGGCTACAGGCCACGTCCAGGAACCGAGCGGCGCTGCCAGCGCCATGTCAAGGCTTGCCAGGATTCGCCCTGGCTTCAACAAAGGTAAGAATGCAAAATGATCAGTACCCGACGTCAGCCATCCCTGAACGTCAGATCCGGGCCACCTATGACGAAGCGACTATCCGTGTCTATCAGGCCTATTCGGATGTGATCGCGGATGCCGCATTGGCGAACGGCACATTGACTGCGCCGCCATTCAAGATGGAACGCATGACCTGGATCAAACCATCATTCTTATGGATGATGTATCGCGCCGGCTGGGGGTTCAAAGACGCTGGCCAGCAACGCATACTGGCGATCGATATCAGTAGAGCGGGATTTGAATGGGCACTGGAGCACGGCTGCCTGAGCCGCGCGGATGCATCCATGAGCAAGGATGAATGGACGGCGAAGAAGGAGGCATCGCCCGTGCGCATCCAGTGGGATCCCGAACGGGACCTGCTGTTGCGGCCGCAACCATACCGAGCCATCCAGATCGGCCTCAGCAAAGAAGCTGTTGAGCTTTACGTACATCAATGGATAACAAGGGTGGCGGACGTGACGCCGCTGGCTCATTCCATCCATGCATTGCTCGCCCAGGAAAAATTTGAGGAAGCAAGGCACATGCTGCCGCAAGAAAAACCGTACTCGTCAGTATTGCATCCATCCGTAGCGCCGACACCTTGATCCTGGGAGCAGGGACAAGCAAGGTAGCTCATGCAACGCGCCCTGCTCGACAATTGTCAGATAGATTGAATCCTGTATTTTGACTTGTGTTTTTTCAGAGCCAGCTTACAATTAGTTGCGAAAAATCCATCGCCGTGATTTTCAAAAAAAGTAATTCCACCGCGTGCATCAAACACATCCGGCCTTGGAAAACCGTATGCGACGAAAATTTTCTCGGCATATATTGAATAGCCGCGCATGGTCTTATATGTCCAATACTCGAAAGGGAAACAAAACAAGGCAGGCATCAACAATATTGCGCCGCATGCCGCAATTAAATCTTCCTTCTTCTCCAGCGACACATCAACAACCAAGAAAAATCCGGAAAATAGAACAATCCAGACAAATAACATCATATTTCTTGCAAATCTCATGCAACTCCAGAAAAAGGCGCGCTCTCCGCAATAAGCATTTAACGGCATCAATAACAGGCCATCCGCAATGCGAAGCAAACTGTGCACGTGAAGGATCTCGCCTCTCTTTTCCACCACCAATTTGACGAAATCGCCATTCTTAATCTTGTCCACATCGGCAAAAACACCACACACGACATGTCCATTGACCAGTCCGGCAAAATTATGCAGATCTTCGCCATCGTACAAACTTAGCATGGCTGAATTTGCCAACGTTCCAGGCATGGCATTGATGGCGGCGGCTACACCACCGGCAAGCGTTTTTGCCGCAATATTTTTTTCAATGCCATGCAACAGGTCCACCGTTGCTCTAGAGAAATGAAAATTCCTCATTTCTCCTTCCAGGGCGAAAATCAGCTCATCAGGAAAACCCAAGGCATTTACCATGTTATTTAGCTAATTTAAAGATAATATACGCCCATCGGCAAATCGGCTCTTCCTGCTTTCCTCATCCTCTTGGTACTTTTAAAAAGATCAATTTTTTCCGGCTCAGCAATCCCAAGTGTCTTTCCCACCCTATTCATCTCCTTTGAAAATTCCATAAAATCTTTCCAACTCAAGCCAACAGTCACAAATAAAACAATCAAAGTGTTAAAGGTAGCGCAAATCAACATGAACCAGAGCGGGACACCGCCAAAAAATGCCGCCAATATCTGCAAAACATACAAGCCAACAAAAGCATAGCCACAACATTTTAATAGATGCAATTTTTTTGCCGTTGTTCCACGTTCGGAATGCGGCTGCATCCATATCTTGTTTTCCTGTACGTCAACGACTGCGACAGCGCTGAATTCATTGCCTTTTTGGCAGCCAACAACTTGAACTTCGTCTCCGTCCCTAAAATCAACACTCCAGAAACTCCCGACAACCAACTTGCCCCCTACACTCATGGTGAAGCCTGTGACAGGATCTCCGTCACTTGTCGCTGCCTGTGCGCTATGAACAGCACCTGGCTCCCCTGCGGCAGCCTGAACAATCGCCGTCAAACCAGATATTTTTTTGTTTTTTTCAGCGCTCTTCAAATAATTGACATGCATGTCGGAAGTTCTCAAACCTTCAACAATACCGCTGACCAACTTATAGGATAATTCATGCATATATTTTTCTTAATCAGTGAGCTGGCAATATCTCCCCAGCAATATCGTCAATTTATGCAGGGATTGATTTGGATTCAATTTAAAATGAACGGAAATCCACCCCAGCAATTATCAGGCGGACTGGATATTGCATTTTAAACCATGTTTCTCAAGGCCAATTCACGGCCACATCCAATAAAACCATAGCTATGCCCTTTGAATAAAGTAGCGCCCTTGCGCATATCAAAGTCGCCTGGCCCTGGAAAACCATGCGCAGCGAAAATTTCGGTCGCATATATTGAAGAGCCACGCATGGCTCCAAAGCTCCAATATGCGAAAGAAAAACAAAAAATCAGCGGCATCACGAATATGATGCCGGATATCGAAATTAAATTCTCGTCTTTTCCAAAGATACATCGATGGATAATAAAAGCATCAGAGCAAGGATGATCCAGATAGCCGGGGTCAGGTCCCTTGCAAATCTCATGCAGTTCCAGAACGAAGCACGCTCTCCGCAATAAGCATTCAATGGCATCAAAAAATAAGCTATCGCCTATGCAAAGCAAACTGTGCACGTACAGCACATCCTTTCTCTGTGTCACCAGCAATTTGACGATGTCGCCATCCTTGATCTTGCCGGCGTCTCTGAAAAACCCGCAGACTGCTTTCCCGTTGACCAGCCGTCTGCAATTGCTCGTCGCAGGCGAACGCTTCCACCAGCAGCGGGCCCGCATCCTGCGCGCTGCCGCTTCAAGCTTGAGCTCGTACAAGCGCGTGATGCCGGAGAACGCTCCCGACGCGGCGCCCACCCGGTCCAGCAGCGCTGTGCTCATCGCGCGCCTTGCGCCGCAGCCCTGGCCGCCTTGCACAGAGGCTTGTCGACGCGGCCGGCGCAAGTTCTCTGGCGGCAACCATCGGCCGCCGCCGGCCTCAATTTGCTGCATTGCAGCAACTGAGCTTGCAGGCTGGGCGCTGCTTTTTTGGGCGCCGTGCCTGCCTGGGCGTGCGATACCAGCGCGGCCAGCAGGGCCACGTCGTTTTCCTGTTCCGGCGTGGTGGCGGGCTTGGCCGGCGCCGCAGGTTTGAGCGGCTTGGCCGGTGGTTTTTTTGGCGGCGCCGCCTTGCGCGCGCTCTTCTGCGGCGTCTCAAGCGCCTGGCTCAGCACATCCCTGGGGCTGGGCACGGGAGCCGAGACCGGGGCCGGCATGCCGGCGCCCAGCATTTCGCTCAGGCTCTGCTGAGGCAGAGCCTGCTCCTCCTCGCGTATGCTGGCCGCGGCGGTGACAGGGGCGCTGGCCACGGCCGGTGTTTCCGGCGCTGGCGCCGTGCTGGCCAACGCCGGTTCGGCCTGCGCCGCCGTTTCGCGCTGCCCCAGCCAGGCGCCGGTGGCCAGCAACAGCAGGGCGCCGGCCAGCATGCCACCCCAGACGGCCCACCGGCCGGAGCGCCTGCCTTCACGAGGCACGGGCGCGGGCCGACCGCCGCCTTCGAGATGGTTCAGGATACGGCTGCGGTCGGCCTCGGCCTGTTGCGCGGGCGTCAATAAGCTGGGCCGTGTCGATGGCCTTGGGCTGTCGTCATTGCTTTGCAAAATCTTAACTCCTGTCAATATTTACAACACCTTACGACAATAAAAAAAAGCGTGACGCATGTTAGGAAATCAACAGTGCCGACCCGGCGCACAATTGAAATATAGCCCCCGTAATTAGCAAGTTAGTAAGATATACTCTAAGGCAATATTAGCGCAAACGCTGGCACCGCGGCATTCAACTGCCCATGCATGGCGCCTTTTTTCGAACGGAGCGGGCGTGTTTTTACTGGCGGTGGCACTCTATTTTTTACTCGCATGCCTGATCAGCTGGCTGGCGCTGTTTCCATCCGGCCGCGAACTGGTGCTGCGGGCGCTGGCGACGGCCGAACAAGGCCTGGCGGCACGACTCGCGCGGCTGGCCCGGCGCAGGAACGCCGGCCTCGACACCCTGCGCCGCAGTGGCGCCAGTACGCTGCTCGGCAGCGCGGCATTCGTGCGCCGCCATTACCTGCTGTTCCTGGGCGGTGCGGCGGTGCTCTGCCTGCCGCCGACGATCGCCTTGCTGGCAGGCAGCAAGAACATGCTGGGCGGCTATGCGGTTTCGACGCGCGAAATGAATACGCAGGTGTCGGCCCTGCTGCAAGGCGAACAGCTGGTGCCGCCGCTCGACCTGCCGCCGCTGGTGTTCGCCACCGAGGAAGTGCAGCAGATTCGGCCGATGCTGGTATCGGCCAGCCGCAACTGGGCGCTGCTCAATGCAGAGTATGCGCAAAGGCTGCTGCTGGTGTTCAAGATCATGAAGGAAAAACATGGTTACGACATGGCCATCCTGGAAGGCTACCGCAGTCCCGAACGGCAAAACATGCTGGCCGGCATGGGCAGCAATGTCAGCAATGCGGCCGCGTTCCAAAGCTGGCATCAGTTTGGCCTGGCCGCCGATTGCGCTTTTTTGCGCGACGGCAAGCTGGTGATCTCGGAAAAAGATCCCTGGGCCATGCGCGGCTATCAGCTGTATGGCGAAGTGGCCGAATCGGTCGGCATGACCTGGGGCGGCCGCTGGAAGATGATGGATTTCGGCCACACGGAATTGCGCGTGCCGGGTGTAATGAAAAAACAACGATGACTGGAAGGAGCACATATGGCTGGTCCCGTAATCAGATTGGGCGACAAAACATCGCATGGCGGCAGCGTGCTGGAAGCCTCGGCGATGACGGACAGCGGCGGCATCGGCGTGGCGCGCGTGGGCGACAAGGTCTCGTGCCCGCTGCCGGGCCATGGCACCTGCCCCATCGTCAGCGGCGACGCCAGCTGGATCGTCGACGGCAAGCCGGTGGCCCGCCACGGCGACAAGACCAGCTGCGGCGCGATGCTGATCGCCAGCCAGCAAGCCACCACGGATCAGCTATGACGTCCGGCCGCCGATGCAAGGGGCGGCGCTGATGCGCCCGTGGCTGCGGCGCAGCCTGCTGATACTGGCCGCGTTCGCCTTGTGCTGGGGCGGCGCAATCTGGTACTGGCGCACCAGCACGCGCATGCCATCGACGGGCGACCTGGCCGGCACCATGCTGGCGTTGCCGCTGGCGCTGCTCACCAGTTGGTGGCTGGGCAGGAAACTGCTGTCCAGGCTGGCAGCGCCGGCACCGGCGCCGGCCGATGCCGCCGGCGGTGAGGCCATGCCGGCCAGCAACGCAGCGCCGCCGCGCGCGCCGCTGCACCTGGCCGCCGCCGCCCTGCGCATGCCCGGTGGCGACTCGGCGTCGGAACTGGCGGCAGCGCTGCAGGACAGGCAGCAGCGCCCCGAATTGGATCCCGAACTGACCGACGCGCAGGGCTACCCCGTGATGAGCGCCCGCGTGGCCGGCCTCGATGAAGACGGCCAGAAGGAACTGCTGGACGACTGGCTGCGGCGCCGACCGGCCGACACGGCGCGGGATGCGGCGCCGCATTTCGAGGCCGAACACCTGCGCGCACTGGCGCTGGGCGCTGGCGTGTTGAACGAACTGATGCGGGAAGCGGCGATGCACGCGGCGCTCGACGACGACAAGACGGCGCAAACGAGCGCGCGCGCCGCCCTGCCGACTCTGCAACTGCATCTGCTGTTGCCGTCCGATTGGGACAAGCCGCAGCGCGACACGGGTGCCGCCTGGCTGCACGCGCAAGCGGCACAGCAAGGCTGGCCATCCGACAAGCTCAGCACGCATTTGGCCGGCGACAGCGGGCCGCTGGCGCTGATCGAACAGCTGGCCGCGCAGGCTGCCTTGCAAGCGCTGCCTTGCCTGGCCATCGTGCTCGCTTGCGCTTCCCATATCGGCGAGCTGACCATGCATGACTGGATCGCGCGCGACCTGCTGTTCAATACCGGCCAGCCGGGCGGACAGATTCCCGGCGAAGGCGCGGCCGGCCTGTTGCTGGCCGATGCAGCCCAGGCGGCGGCGCTGCAGGCCGATACGCCGGTACTGCTGCACCATGCCAGCACTGCCGTGCGCGGCCGGTCGGCGGACAGCCGCGGCCATGGCGATGCCAGCTTGCTCGCCGAGCTGGGCGGCAAGGCCATGTCGGCGGCGTCTGTCGCCCCTGCCGCGATCACGCGGCTCTACGCCGATGCCGACCAGCGCTCGAGCCGCATGATCGAACTGATGAACAATGCCGGCACGCTGCTGCCCGATATCGATCTCAGCGAGGACGTGCTGAGCGTGGCAGCGGCCTGCGGCCAGAGTGGCCAGGTAGCCACCTTGGCCGCGCTGGTGCTGGCGCGGCACGAAGCGGCGGGCAATGCCAGCCAGGTGTTATTCCTGAGCAACCTCGACGCCTTCCACCGCGCTGCCGTGGTGGTGGGTGGGGCGGCCGTCGCCCATGAAATCCTCGCCGCGACATGAATCCTTCCTCCACCATGCCTGTCAACCTCTGGCCCCTCATACTATGATGCAACGATTCTGGCATTCCATTACTACCCGTTTCAGCCTGTTCGCCATCGGCTTCGTGGCGCTGGCCGCGCTGCTGGCCAGTTGCGCCGTCATCTTTCAATGGCCGCTGGCATGGATCGTACCGCCGCTGGCGATGGTCCTGCTGGTCGCCAGCGTGGTCTGGTGGCTGCAGCGCAGGCGCCGCCAGCGCGATGCCGCCCGGTTCGGCGGCATGCTGGAACAGCAGACAGCCGGCGCGGCGCCCAAGGCGGGAGCCGCCCAGCGCGAGGAAACCGAAGCCATCCGCAAGCGCATGCTCGAGGCGATCGGCACCATCAAGACGTCCAAACTGGGCCAGCTGTCGGGTGACGCGGCCCTGTATGAATTGCCCTGGTATATGATCATCGGCAATCCGGCGGCCGGCAAGAGCACGGCGATCGCCAATTCCGGCCTGCAGTTTCCGTTTGCCGACAGCAAGATCGTGCAAGGCATCGGCGGCACCCGCAATTGTGACTGGTTCTTCACCACCGACGGCATCCTGCTCGACACGGCGGGCCGCTATTCGGTCAACGACGAAGACCGCGCCGAGTGGTTCGGCTTCCTGTCACTGCTGAAAAAACACCGCAAGCGCGCGCCGATCAACGGCATCATCATCGCCGTCAGCATTGCCGAACTGACCGGCAGCCGGCCCGAGTTTGCCATCAACCTGGCCAAGAACCTGCGCCAGCGGGTGCAGGAGCTGACGGAAAAACTGGAAGTGCACGCGCCCGTCTACGTGGTGTTCACCAAGGCCGACCTGATTACCGGCTTCAACGAATTTTTCCAGGACACGGAACGCGGCGAACGCGACCGGGTATGGGGCGCCACCCTGCCGTACAGCCAGACCAGTTCCAAACAGGACGTGCTGGAGCAGTTCGACCAGCGTTTCGACGAGCTGTATGACGGCCTGAAAGAGCTGAGCCTGGCCAGCATGGCGCTGCAGCAGAACGAACGCATGCCGCCGGGCGTGTTCACCTTCCCGCTCGAATTCAGCGCGATCAAGGGGTCGCTGCGCGCCTTCATCGCCACCCTGTTCGAGGAAAATCCGTTCCAGTTCAAGCCTGTCATGCGCGGCTTCTATTTCACCAGCGCGCTGCAGGAAGGCGCATCGGTATCGGCCTCGTCGGAACGCGTGGCGCAGCGCTTCGACTTGAAACTGCAACCGCAGCAACACAACGCGGTGCAGGACCAGCACGGCTATTTCCTGCTCAATCTGTTCCGCAAGGTAATCTTCGCCGACAAGGAACTGGTGGCCCAGTATGCCAGTCCAGCCAAGACCCGCCTGCGCTACGCCACCTTCTTTGCCGCCACGGCGCTGGTGGGCCTGGCACTGGCCGGCTGGAGCTGGTCCTACATGGCCAACCGCCAGCTGGTGGCCAATGTGCAGGCCGACCTGGACCAGGCGATCAAGGTGCAGGACAAGCGGCTCGACCTGCAATCGCGCTTCGAAGCGCTGGAAATCCTGCAGGACCGGATCGAGCAGCTCGACTCCTACCGCAACAGCCGGCCCGTCTCGCTGGGCCTGGGGCTGTACCAGGGGGATCTGCTGGAGCGCAAACTGCGCGAGGAGTATTTCTCGGGCGTGCGTGAGGTGATGCTGGGCCCGGTCGCGCAATCGCTGGAAGCCTTCCTGGCCGAAGTCAACGCCGGCGCCAGCCGCTTGCAGCCGATGGCCAGCACGCCTCAGTCGGGCGCGGTATCGGCCAGCGCGGCAGCCACCCTGCCCGCGCCAGCCGGCACCCTGGCCGCACCGGTGGCGGCCACGCCGACGCCGGCCCTGGCCAGCGCCCCTGCCGCCGCGCCGCCAGCCACGGCCGCCGCCGTCAACCTGGGCGCACAGCAGTTCAAGGATGCCTCGCCGGCCAATGTGGAAGACGCGTATAACGCGCTGAAGACCTACCTGATGCTGAGCGACAAGTCGCGCGCCGAAGCGAGCCACCTGAATGACCAGCTGACCCGTTTCTGGCGTGTCTGGCTCGACAGCAACCGCGGCAGCATGCCGCGCGAGCAGATGATACGCAGCGCTGAACGCATGATTTCGTTTTATCTGACGCAGATCAACGACCCGTCCTGGCCGAGGATCGACAGCAAGCTGGCGCTGGTCGACCAATCGCGCGACAGCCTGCGCCGCGTGGTGCGGGGCATGCCGGCGCGCGAGCGCGTGTACGCCGACGTCAAGGCGCGCGCGGCCACGCGCTTCGCCTCGATGACGGTGGCGCGCATCGTCGGCGAGCAGGACAAGGAACTGGTGCTGGGCAGCTACGCCATCCCCGGCACCTTCACGCGCGACGCCTGGGAACAATTCATCCAGCAAGCCTTCCAGGAAGCGGCCAACCGCGAACTGCAAAGCGCCGACTGGGTGCTGAAAACGGCCTCGAATGACGACCTGACCCTCGAAGGCAGCCCCGAGCAGATTCAGAAAGCGCTGGTCGAACTGTATAAAACGGACTACGCCAGGGAATGGCAGAAATTCATCCAGGGCGTCAGCATCCGCGAGTTGAACGGCTTCGACAATGCGGCGGCGGCCATGAACCGGCTCGGCGACCCGCAAACCTCGCCGATCAACAAACTGATCGAAACGGTGTACAAGGAAACCTCGTGGGACAACCCGTCGCTGCTGGGCCAGGGCTTGCAGCGCGCCCAGCGCGGCATGATGGGCTGGTTCAAGGAAACCATCCTGCGCCAGAAACCCTCCGGCATCAACGTCAACGTCGGCACGGGCGCGCCCGCCGCCGGCGCCTTGCCGATGGGACCGGTGGGCCGCGAGTTTTCCGGCGTCGCCCGCCTGGTGGTGACCAAGGACAAGGACGCTTCGCTGATGCGCGGCTACATGGAAGCGCTATCGAAGCTGCGCGCCCGCTTCAACCAGATCAAGAACCAGGGCGATACGGGCCCCGGCGCCAAGCAGTTCATGCAGCAAACGCTCGACGGTACCGGCTCGGAACTGGCCGATGCGCTCAAGTACGTGGATGAACAGATGCTGACCGGCATGACCGACGCGCAAAAACAGGCGATCCGGCCGCTGCTGGTACGCCCGCTGATGCAAACCTTCGCCGTCATCATCAAACCGACCGAGACGGAAATCAACAAGGTCTGGCTGGCGCAGGTGCTCGAACCATTCCAGAAGACCCTGGCGCCCAAGTATCCGTTCTCGCCCGGCTCCGGTAGCGAGGCCAGCAATGCAGACATCGGCCTCGTATTCGGACCGGAAGGCAGCATCGCCAAGTTCTTCAATACCACCATCGGCCCGCTGGTAGTGCGCCGTGGCGACGCGCTCAGCGCCAAGACCTGGGCCAACATGGGCATCGGCCTGGCGCCGTCCGTGGTGGCCAGCTTCCCCGGCTGGATCGCGCCGCTCAGCGCCAACGGCGTGGCCACGGCAGCCGGCGCCGGCGAGGCGCAAACGCGTTTCGACCTGCAGGCGCAGGCCGCCAACGGCGCCACCGAGTACACGATCGAGATCGACGGCCAGGCGCTGCGCTGGCGCGGCCAGCCACAGCCCTGGGTCCATATGGTCTGGCCGAATCCGCAAGGCGCGCCCGGCGCGCGCATCAGCGCCATCACGCCGGAAGGCCGCACGATCGTGTTGCTCAACGAACCTGGGCATTTCGGTCTGAAGAAAATGATCGATTCGGCCAAGCGCAAGCGCAAGGATGGCGGCGTGTTTGAACTAAGCTGGGAAAACAGCGGCGTGACCGTGGCGGCCAACCTGAAGATCGTCGCCACGCCGGCGCCGGCCGCCGCGCCGAGCACCGCGTCGGGCGCTGCCGGCTTCCGCGGCCTGAAACTGCCGGAAAGCGTGGCCCAGAGTGTGCCTGCCGTCAACTCTCCCGTGCCGGCAGCCCCTGCCGGCGCCATCGCGGCCAATGCCGCCGTCACGCCATGAACCGCACCACTGCCACCCCCATCGGCTATTTCGGCAAGCTGCCCAGCCGCGGCGACTTCGTCAAGGCCAGCGACAACCCGGCCCTGCTGAAGATCCTCGACGACTGGCTGGCGCAGGCGATGGACCTGTTCAGCGCCGACGCGCGCTGGAAGCTGACCTACGATGCGCTGCCGCCCATGCATTTCGCCTTTATCGGCCCGCGCCGGGGGCGCGCCATCGCCGGCCATATCGCCGCCAGCAGCGATGCCTCGTCGCGCCGCTTCCCGTTCCTGATGATGAGCACCATGGAAGTGGACCAGCCGGCCGCGTTTGTCGCCAACTGTCCGCTGGTGCTGTCGCGCCTGTGGAACCGTTGCGAGGCGCTCAGCAAGGACATGCGCGGTCCCGATGCGGGCAGCGCGCTGCAGGCGGCCACGCATGCCAGCATCGACGTCGACCTGCGCGCCGCCGCCTATGAAGCCGCCTTCAACGATTTTCTCGACATGCAGACCGTGGGCGAACTCGACGCGCTGTTGGCGCCGACCGGCTTCACGGGCACGGTGCGGCAAGTGCTGCTGGCGCTGGGCCTGCTGCTGCAGCCGGTAATGGCCAGCAGTTCCAGCCGGCTGGAAAAAAGCCTGGAATTGCCGCTGCCGGCCGATCCGCTGTACCGCAACATGGTGGCGGCGTTCTGGATGCACCTGATCACGCCGTTCCTGGCGCGCGCCGATTTCGAGCTGGCGCTGTTCATCACCCGGCTGCGCGGCCGCCAGACGCTGGTGCTGGGCTTTTCCGGCGCCTCGGCGCAGACCCTGCATGTGCTGATGAACCCGCAAGCGGCGCTCGACCACCATATCGCGTTCGATGACCTGGACTGGGTCGAGGAACAGGTCGGCAGCGACTATGCGATCAAGAAAGTATCGACCTATCTGGCGCAAGCCAACCTCTCGCTCAAATCGGCGCGCGATTCCCTGCGCGCCGCCTTTATCGGAACCTGACCATGCGCGTATCCCGGACTGTTCTCCTCCTCGGCGTGGCGCTGAGCGCCATACCCGCTTCAGCGCAAGTGCCGGCGCCTGTACCCGCGCCAGCCTCCATCTCGATACCCATGGCCGCCACGCCGCAGCCAGGCCAGGTGCTGGCCAGCGGCACCGTGCCCGACGAAGCAAGCAAGGCCGCCGTGCTGGTGCGCCTGCGCGACCTGTATGGCGCCGACAAGGTGGTCGACCAGATCGCGGTGGGCCAGGTGGTGCTGCCCGCCAACTGGAACGCCTATGTGCAAAAGCTGCTGTCGCCCAACCTCAAGCAGATCAGCCGCGGCCAGCTGAAGATCGACGGCAGCGTCGTCAGCGTGCGCGGCGAAGTGGCCAACGAGGCGCTGCGGCAAAAGATCGCCAGCGATATCGCCACCAGCCTCAATCCCACCTACACCGTCAACAACGGTTTGCGGGTGTCAGCCAGCGAGCAAGGCGTGCTCGACACCACCCTGGCCAACCGCACCATCGAATTTGAAAGCGGCAAGACCATGCTGACGCCATCGGGGCGCGCCATCCTCGATGAAATGGCGGCAGCCATGCAAAAGCTGGCCGGACGTAAAGTGGAAATCATCGGCCATACCGACAACCAGGGCTTGCGCGCCAGTAACCAAAGCCTGAGCCAGGCTCGGGCCGAGGCCGTCAAATTCTACCTGGCATCAAAGGGCATCCACGGCGAACTGCTGACGGCCTCGGGCCAGGGCCCCGACCGGCCGATCGCCAGCAATGACACGGTGGACGGGCGCGCCCGCAACCGGCGCATTGAATTTCGCATGGCGCAATAACCATCTATCAGAGGAACACATGTTTTCAGCCGAACAGTTATTACTTCCGATCAGCAATGAACAACCGGCAGGCGTGGACCTGGCGTTTTCGCCCGAACTCGACGCCATCACGTTGGCGCGCAAGTTCGACGACCCCTCGCTCGACCAGGGCGAATGGGTCGCCGACCTCAAGGAAGCCGACTGGGACTTCGTCGTGCGCAGCTGCGCCGGCCTGCTTGCCGGCAGCAGCAAGGACCTGCGCCTGGCCGTCTGGCTGACCGAAGCAGGCGCCAAGCGCCACCACCTGCGCGGCATGGCCGAAGGCTTGCTGGTGCTGGCGGGGCTGTGCGAAAAATACTGGGACCGGGGCCTGTTCCCGGAAGCGGAAGACGGCGACCAGGAGCAGCGCATCGGCAACCTGAGCTGGATACTCTCGCGCATCCCGGCGCTGCTGCGCGAGGTGCCCGTCACGGGCGGCCCGGGCGGCGCCTTTTCCGCCATCGATTTCGAGACGGCGCGGCGCCAGGCCGGCATGGGCGATTCCACCAGGCAGCATGAGGGCGTCAAGTTGTCCGACATGGAAGCGGCGCGGCGCAACAACTCGGCCGCTTTCTGCGCCAGCTTCGCCGTCGACGCGCAAGATTGCCTGGAAGCGCTGCGCAAGCTCGAAAGAGTCGTCGACGCCCGGCTGGGCAACGACAGCCCGGCCTTCTCCACCGCGCGCGAAGCCGTCGAAGCGATGCTGCGCGTGATGCCCGCCAATGTGGCGCCGGCCGCCGTCCCCGTCGCGGCGAGCGGCGCAACCGCTGCCGCAAGCGCGATGGCGCCGGCCATGCCGGCGATCCCGGCCGGCCCACCGGGCGCCGTCACCACGCGCGCCCAGGCGATCGAGCAATTGCGCGCCGTGGCGCAGTTCTTCCGCCGCACCGAGCCGCACAGCCCCGTCTCGTATTTTGCCGACAAGGCCGCCAATGCCGCCGACCAGGACTTGCACAGCTGGCTGCGCTCGGTGGTCAAGGACGCCAGTTCGCTGGCGCATATCGAAGAGTTGCTGGGCGTTCAGCCGCCCGAGAATGGCTGAAACCGCTGCTCACACCCTGGCGGCGCGTCCGTGGCCACCAGGGTGTCAGTGGTTGTGCCTGGCGCAGTCTGATCTCGCTTTTTCACGGTCTTCCTCGCACCAGCGCTTTAACAGCCGCGCCTTCCACTCGGCCTCTGCATAGGCATATTTCAAATTGACTTTTTTGCAAAAATAATCTATTGCCAGTTCTTCAAGATGCACATCCCATAGCCTGGCAACATTGCTGTGCCTGTTTTACAAAAACGCCTGAATTATTTTCACACCTTCTATTCCCATATTATTTCCAGTGGAACGCCCGGCTCCAGTTCCGCCTCCTTGCCAGCGAGGGGATATTTTCGATGTCCCAGCAAATATTTTGTTACAAGTATCTTATAACTTCCATCATGAAGAAAATGGACGACAAACCTGTCGGCATCGGAAGAATTGTAATGAGGGATAGCGACAGTCTTCTCCACCCGAACCGGCTTACCATTTTTTACAGTATGCATGACAATCGCCGCTTTCATGCCTGGCGTCCATGTCGCTGGGATAGACAGGCAGCAGGTTTTTCCTCCACCGCCTTCACCTGGGCTCAGGTATCCAGCCTCGGCTGAAGATCCGTCTTCGAGTGTCACGACGTAGCCGCCAACCCCATGCTCGGTATGGTTATATGCAGTCATATTCACGTCAATCGTCATCGTTTCCTTGCTACAAGCCATATTTGAAAAGGCCACGAAAACACATAAAAACACATTGCGTAAATTTCTCGGAAATAGTCTTTTTGTCATATTAGTTCCTGAAATTCCCCGAGCGAATACACCCTGAGGTTGAAATGAAAATCAAATCCGCCTTAGAAGTCAGCTGTCTATAGTGGTAGCCCCGCCTGCCAAACGGTCTGCCGTGGGCGCCCTTGCCGCTCAGGCTGGCATTACCACGACGCCAGCGCACTGTCCGCCCGTGGTGCCGAGCGCCAGCGCCGGCTTTTCACTGGCCAGTTCTACGGCCAGCGCAAGATGGACCAGATCCGCTGCGATGCCGAAACTGCCTGCCGATTCCATGGGGCTCAGCCGCTGTTCCAGCGGGTCGAGACCGGCCAGCACCTGCTGCATGGCGGTCACCACCGCCATGCTTGCCTGAGTGCGGTGATCGGCGTCGCTGACGACATGGGCGATGTCGGCGGCGTCCATGCCCGACGCCGTGATCGCAGCGGACATCACGCCGCGCAAGCCAACGTGCGGCGCCGCGCCATGCATGATGCTGACCGGCCCCAGCATTGCGGCATTTGCCCACACCGGCTCCGGCGCCCTCTCGGGATTCCACAGCACGATGCCGCCCGCGCCTTCGGCAGGAATGAAGCCCTGTGGCGCGCCGCTGGAGAACACCTGCCCCAGCGCCAGCGCAGGCGCGAGTTCTTCGGGGTCCAGCAAGCTGTCGGCACCGACGATGATGGTGCAGGCAACGCCAGGCTGGCCGATGCCGCTCTGCAGGCTCGACAGCACGCTGAAAAGGTGGGCCTCGCCGGCCCGCATCGCCTGCAAGACATAGGCAATGTCACGCCAGGCCGACTGCTGCCAGGCCCTTGCAAAGACGGCGCCCTGCGCCTCGTCGCCGGATATCGCATCGGGCGCCAGCCAGTACACGCTCACCGGGCCATCTTCGCGGCGAACCAGGCTGCCTTGCTGCGCATGCAGGTCGTCAAGAATGGCGGCGAGCATGGCCATGACGCGCGGCGCACGCAGGCGCGTGCCGGCGGCATGTCCCGTCGCAGCAAGATCGAGCGGATCGACGATGCCCGCATGGGCCGGGTAGCCGGACGGGTGCAGGATGGCCTTGTCGGGCTTGAAGACCTGCTTGCGCGCCTTGCTGCCTTCGGCCGTTTCGGTCACGGCGCCATGCGGCGTCAAAGCACTCCAGGCGCCGATCCGCAAGCGCACGAGGGGCACGGGAAGCGCCGGCGCGACCTCTGGCGACGGCACGCAGGCAGGCGCGCTTTCAGGCAAAGACGGCACGGATTTTGGAGCAGAAAGAAATTGCAGGCTGGTCCAGCCCAGCAAGGCCAGCAGCACGGGCGGCGTGCAGAGCATCAGTATCGCGCCCCCGCCTGACAGATCCAGGCGCGATGGCGCCACGCTTGCCAGCAGGACAATCCAGGCAATGCCGACAATTGCCAGCACAAGTATCCACAAAACGATCCTGAACACCAGCCGACGGCGCGGACGGTGTACCGGCGGTACTTGTGGCAAAGAAATATCGCTCATGATGCGCCTACCCTATCGTGGCCACGGGCAGGCTGGCGATCAGCGCGCAGCCGCAAGCGCTTTTATGCCCATGCAGCGCCACCTTGCGCCCGCCGATACTGAAGACGGCGCTGCCTTCGATGATGGGATTGCTGCCATGGCCCGGCAGCGGGCACGCGACCATGTCGCCCACCCTGGCGATGCCGATGCCGCGGATCGTGTGCACGGGAGAGGCGCTTGCCACGACGCCACCGTGGGTCGTTTTGTCGCCGAGCCGGATGATTGCGAGCGCCATGTCAGAATCCCAGCTGATTGCGCCGGAAGGCACTCCAGCCATCTTCGATCGCTTTGGCCTGCGCATCGATGCTGTCGCCAACCGCCTTGGCCGCCTTGCTGGCGCCACTCTGTACACTGCGTGCGGCCTCCGTGGCCATCTCCTGGGCCTGGCTGGCGCCACGCTGCACCTTGCCTGCGGCTTCGGTGGCCATGTCCTTGGCCTGCTTGACGCCGCTTTGCACCTTGCGTCCGGCCTCGGCCGCCAGCTCCTGTGTCGCGTCCACCACCTCGCCGGCCTTTTTCTGCACGGCCGTGGCGGCATCGCTGACCTCTTTCTTGACGACATTAATCGACGTGATGACCATCTGCTGGCCGCGCTTTGCGGCGGCGATGACGACCTGCTTGCCGCTCTGATACACCTCCACCGTATAGGTGACGCCCGCCTTCACGGTCTCGACGACAAATTTTTCACCCACCTTGTACGTATGCGTGGCCACCCGCTTGCCGCCTTCCCAGGTTTCCATCACCACGCCCTCGGCCCGGTGGTACACCTTGATCACGCCCTTCTTGATGGCAGTGACGGTATCGTCCAGCCAGTCCAAGCCTTGCGCCAGCACATTGCGCGACGACTCGGCCATGCCGCGCGGACGGAAATAGCTGAATGGTTCGATGCCACCCATGAAGCCGGCCTTGGAATCATGCACCGCGGATTTGATGAAATTGAGTACGGGATCGGACGCCGTCGCTTGCCAGGCATCGAGCCGCCACTTGTCCGGGCGTATGATCATGCTGTACTTCATGCCGATGACCTGCAGCGTTGCTGCCGATACCGTGGGCAGAATGTGCGACACGACAAATTCTTTTGCTTTGGCGGCATCCAGCAACAACTCGGCTTCACGCGCAATGCCCGGATGGCCTTTTTTGCTGTCGCCCTTCCTGCCTTCCGCTTCGATCAAGTCAGGCGTCTTGATTTTTCGCTTGCTCATCGTTCCCCAGGTAGAGTACAGGGCTTTCATGTGAGCCGTGACCGCTTGTTCCACGGTGGCGGGGGCACCAATTGCTGCCATATATTGCTTGTACGAGGCTTCGACCTCAGGCCTGAGTTCAAAACGATCCTCAAATATTTTTTCCCCAAATTTAGGTAGATCGTCATAGTCAACCAAACGAACGCCTCTTTTAAAAGCCTCGCGCATCATGTCGCGCATGGGAATACGCGCATAGTTATTCGATATTTTCTGTTCTTTCAGCGGCTCGTATCCCCCTCCCACATCGGAATGCGCGCCCGGATAAACGGCCTCGGTCCAACCAGACCTGAGCACGCCGTTTTTCCTGATCAAATCGACTGGAAACGAAAAACGCAGCTCATGGGCTGCCACATAATGCACGCAACGTTCGATCGCATGTGGCACCACCAGATTCTTTTCGTTAAAGGGAGTATCAATGGTGAGCGACGGTAGACCAAAAGAGGCGACCGTATCGAATAATCCCATGAAGTGCAAGCGTATGGGTACCCCTTTATAACGAAGTACGCCATCTTTTCCAGTAGCGCACTCTTTCATCATGTCATTGCTGAATGCACGGGCCAGCGCTGCGCCGCGCGAAAAACCGAAGATAGAGAGATTAATAATGGTAATCAAACCATGTGCCTCGATAGCGGCAGCAAGACCATTGATATTCTCCGGTTTTCCATTTTTTGCGTAAGCCGTTAACGGAATATTCAGCTGTTTGGCATTTTTTACAAGGGCGGCTCGCAAGCTCTCGTCAACGTTAGTTTGCCCGAACCCGGTTCGTCGCGTTCCACCGGCACCTAATCCACGTCCAGCGGCCTCTGAATCCTGCACTTTCATCAACTTATTGTCTGGCCATTCCATCCAGTCGGTAGACTCGTCTTTAAATTTTGTGCCTACGCCTGGAACATAAATTGCGTAGTTTGAACCTCCTTTATCACTATTCTTCAGAAACTGAGCTGATCGCCACATTCGCGCAGGATTTGACCAACGGCGAGTCTTATTATCCTCATCCTTATTATTACCTGTTCCATCAAAGAATATGCAGATATTCAAAATATCAGCACAGCTCTGTGATGCACCTGGCTTCCCGCATGGAGCATCACGATTGCACGCACGAGCCGCAATCAAATTATCGTCCTCATCCATATTATCTTCTCGCAGCGAGTATTTTTTTACCGCGTACACTAACCTCAGGAACGGACGCAGAGAAAATTATCTCCGCGGTCTCATCTGGATAGAGGTGCAACCCAAGATAGCGTGTTCCAGCAGGTACCTGCTCAGGCAAAACAACTAACTGGTTCTTCAAGGTCACTACCTCACCTATGCGCGGCGTTCCTTTCGGCCCGTCCAATTCCCAGTGTAATGTCTGAATGCCGAACGGAATACGAACACCTGCAATGGTGCCAGTGGCACCAAACTTGTTCATCACGCCAAGGTCCTCACCATTAAAAATAATGTTAGTAATGACGTGATCGACATAAGAAATCATCTCCACATTGAGAACTATTCCTTTTTGCATTTTTTTTCCTCCTTGACCGCACGCCATCAGTGGCGTCAACAACAATAGTCCGAAAAAACCAAGCACACTTCGTCGTGCTGCAAGTGGCAAAATTTCGTCACCCTCGAAACCATAACCTTTATCGTATTTCATGATGCTTCCTTATTCCCCGTTTATCAGTTACCTACTTAGAAACCTCGCTTTATCACTGCTTCACACCAGCATTACGCATCTATGTTCGAAGAGTTCATTGGCATCATTCATTTTTATTTCTCTTCAAACGATATTCTTTTCCACGCTGGGTTCTCTGCGGGAGAAATTTATCGAATGTAACTTCAGCGGTATCATCCGGATAAAGATGCAAGCCAAGATATCGAGTTCCCTCGGGTATCTGCTGCCGCGATATTGTCAATTGTTTATTGATGGTAACAACCTCGCCATTGCGTGGTGTACCTTTTGGGCCACCCAAGGTCCATTGTAATGTCTGGATTCCCAACGGAATACCGACGCCGACAATGGTTCCAGTACTACCAAATCTGTTCATCACACCCAAGTCAGTATCGTTAAAAATAATATCGGTAATGACTCTGTCCACATTGGAGTACATGACCACGTCCAATACTATATATTTCCGTACCGTCCGGCCGCACGCTACCAGCGGTATTGCCAGCCCTAGCGCAATCACCCTGATGACGTGACGCCTGCTTGGCGGCGAAGGTGCCAATTTTTGAGTTGCCGAGTTTTTTCCATCCTTGTCACGCATGTCATTTCTTTCTCGCCGCCAGAATTTTCTTGCCTCGAACTGTTCGTTCAGGTATGGACTCCGCAAAGGTGAACTCAACCGTATCATCGGGATAAACATGTATGCCGAGATAACGCGTTCCCGGCGGTATCTGCTCCGGTGAAATGACAAGTTGATTCTTTGGGGTCATACGCTCGCCATTGCGCGGTGTTCCCTCCGGCCCGTCCAAAGTCCATTTCAATGTCTGAATCCCGAATGGAATATAAACGTCGGTGATGGTCCCAGTGCCACCATACCTGTTCATCACGCCCAGGC
This sequence comes from Janthinobacterium sp. GW821-FHT03A03, assembly GCF_059421435.1. Lineage (NCBI taxonomy): Bacteria > Pseudomonadati > Pseudomonadota > Betaproteobacteria > Burkholderiales > Oxalobacteraceae > Janthinobacterium > Janthinobacterium sp. GW821-FHT03A03. Next base: position 201,155 of record NZ_JBWKUZ010000004.1, read on the forward strand.
CAGTACCGTTAAAAGAAATGTCGGAAATGACCCGGTCAACGTAGGAGAACACTTCCACATGCAATGCTGTTTCTTTTTGCACTCTCTGCCCGCACGCCGCCAGCGGCAGTATCAAACCGCACGCGATCAATCCGAGCGCCAGCCGACGGCCTGGCTTCCTTGCTTCTTGTTTCCAGATACTCATGGAAACTGGTCCATGGCGGCTTCAAAGCTGATGTCGCCGGCCTTGACCTGCGCCAGCAGTGACGCAATGGCCGGGTTGGTCTGGAGCTTGTCGCCGTAGATCAAGGCGGCGCAGATGTAGTTAAGAATGTCGCGCATGCCGGACAGCTTCAGTTTGCGGGCGGCCAACAGGTGTTTTTGCACGAGACGGTAGTGCTGCGCGCGTGGAATATCCATCAGCAGCTGCGGCTGGTTCTCCTGCAGCATCGACAAAAGCTGGTCCGGCATGCCCGCTTCGACCAGCATGTCGACCTGCACCTGGGCCAGCTTGAGCGGCAAGGTCACCTGATGGGGCGGCAGACCGTTGTCGTTTTCGCCTGGCAGTATCTGCTGCGGATGGCCTTCGCGGTCCCAGTACCACCATGCCTGTATGCCCTGCAGCAGGCGCTCGCGCTGGGAAACGGTCAGCGCCGGCACGCCTACGTGCAAAGTCAGGTCGCTTTTCTGTCCCATCAGGGTGCCCAGGATGGCCGGGTCCCAGAAGGCAAAAATCATGTCGGTGCCGTCCGGCAGCAGTATCTCGGTAAACGCCGCCAGGCTTTCCCACAGCGTGTCGAAATCATCAGTACTTGCCAGCAGCGTAAGGCTGGCGGGATGGCTGGCGGCGCCTTGCGCGATTTCCGGCCACGTTTCGATATCGGCGGCCAGTGGCGACAACGCCACCAGATGGGGCGCGTACGCTTCCGTGTCGGATCCGAGCGCCGCTGGCAGCAGGCACTTGCTGCGCATGCTGATCTGCTCTTTTTCAAAGCGCGCCAGCAGCGTGCCGTCCTGCGCCTGGTCGACAATGGCATAACAGCTCAGTTCACGATTGTCGAGCGCACTTGCCAGGTTTGCTTCAAACGAAGCCTGATCCAGAGGTAAAAATTTCATCGTTGAGGTCCTTTGTTGACGAAGGCGGAGCGCTGTTTTGCGCGCTTTTGCAGGCATTCCTTGCAGACTCCCTGCGACCGTACCGCGCCACGCGCCGCGGCCGCCTTTTTCGTGGTTTTATTTTTTTGTCCGAAAGCCGCAAGCGGCATCATCACACCCAGTCCTATCAAGCCCAGCACACTGCGCCGGCCTGACAGCAGTGGCTGCAATGACTTGCCGGACATATCTCGTTTGTCGTGCCTCATGATGTTCTATCCTTTATGTATTCCAGCGATGAAAATGTCATCGTTGCGATCCTTTGTTGACGAAGGCCGTACGCTGTTTTGCGCGCTTTTTCAGGCATTCCATGCAGACTTCCATGGGCAGCACCGGCAGCGCATACGGCATGGTCTTCGGGCCGGGCATCGAGAAGTCGGCGTTATGGCTGATGCGCTGGCCGCTCGTCATGTCGGTGATGCCCGCGCCGTTGATCCTGATGGCCGAGCCATCGGCGCCGAGAATGATCTCCTTCTTGGCGAAAATTTCGATGCGGTCGGTGGCTGACAGCAGGCGCAATACTTTTTGGGCGATGATGTCGATGTCGCCGCCGTGGGCCTGGATCTCGACCTTTCCTTTTGCGGCGAACAGCTTGATGCCCGCGTTGTAGGCAAACAGGCTGATTTTCTCCTTGACGCTGGCGATCAGGCTCTTGCCGACAGCCAAATTGATATCCTCGCCCGACGACATGGTGACCTGCTCGCCGCTGTGCAGATGCGTGCTCTTCGGCGTGGCGAGGCCGATGCCGGCCGGCGACGCCGCCAGCAGCACCGGTTCGGCGAAGCGGTTGGCGCCCTGCTGGCCGGCGCCGTCGTATTGCGCCTGGGTCGCGTCGATGAATTGCTGGAACGCCTGCTGCCCCGGCAGTGCCTCGGCACTGGACTTTTCCGCCACGTCCGACAGATTTTGCGCCAGCTCGTGCGCCTGCGTCAGCTGATCGTATGCCTCGCGCACGTCGAGCTGGGAGCCGCGCCCGCCGGGCCGGCCATAGGTGCTGATGTACAGTCCCTTTTGCGTGGTGATGGCGCCATACGCATCCGAATTGAGGGCGAAGCCGGAACCGAAAAAGCCGTCGCGCTGATTGCCCTGCTGCCCTACCAGATAGCCCAGGTTCAGCTGCGCATGGGTATTGCTGCTGTACAGCTGCACCCGGTTCTGCTCGGTGTTGTCGTCCATCACCAGCTGGTTGAAGCCGGCGCCCTTGTATTCCTTCGATTTGTAGCCCGACATGCGTCCATCGGTATGCCATTGCGGCGCTTGTTCGCCGTTGTAGATGCGGCCCGTGATGATGGGCCGGTCCACGTCGCCGTCCAGGAAGGTGATGATCACTTCCTGGCCGACGCGCGGCACATGCACGGCACCATATCCCTCGCCGGCATTCGGATAGCTGACGCGCACCCAGCACGAGGCCTTTTCGTCGCCGGGATTGAGGCGATCCCAGTGGAAGCGCACCTTCACGCGGTTCAGCGCATCGGTATGGATTTCCTCGCCGGCCGGACCGACCACGGTGGCCGTCTGCGGATGCATGGCCGGCTTGGCGTGCACGCAGGCGCTGCGGTATTCCACGCTGCGGCGCTGCACTTCGAAGCGGTTGAAGCAGTGGCCGGTGCGCTCATCGCCGGCGCCGGGCTGGGCCAGGCCGGCGCACTTCAGGCCCGCCTCTTCCTTGAACTGCAGCAGACGGCCTTGCAGGCTGCCCGAAAAATCCTGTTGCATGCCTGACAGCGGCAGGTTGTTTTCGATCGCCCATTCCACGTCCAGCACGACGAACTGGCGCTCCTCGGCCGCCTCCTCGGCGTGGGCCGGATGGTCGAGCAAGGTAAACCAGCAGCCTACCGGCAGCCGGCGCACGCCCGAGGTGCCAAAAAACCGCTTGATGCGCGATTCCCACTCCTGCACCCGGATGCGCGATTGTTCCGCGCCGTGCTCGGTGTCGGCGCTGCTGTAGGCGCCCGTATATTCATAGACCTCGAGCTGCGACGGAATACTGCCGTGCCCTGGCAAGATCTGCACGGCATTCTGCTGACCGCTGCGAGGCGCCTTGTAGTCGTAGGTGCGGGTCGCCAGCTGACTGTTCGACAGCGTGCGGGCGCCGCCCCACTGGACGATCTTGTCCAGTTCCTCGGTGGCATCGGCACGGTGAAAGGCGATCTGCCCGGGCTGCAGCGGCTTGAGCGATTGCACCGAATCGGTGATGATCCACTGATGGCCGCTGCCATCGGCCGCCTGTTCGACATAGCCGTACCAGCCTTCGCTTTCCAGCATGCGCATGACAAATTGCCAGTCCGTCTCGTACTGCGTGCAATACGAGCGCTGGCGCACCGCCTGGTTCAGGTCGAACCTGAACTTGCCCTGGCATTGCGGATGGCCGCCCAGCACGTCGGCGATGATGTCGTCGGCGCCCTTGTTCTGCCAGATGCGCGCGTCCTTGCGGAACTTTAGGAAATGCAGGCAGCTGGCAAAAGCAATCTGGTAGACCGACAGCTGCCCGTCGCTGCCCAGCTTCCTGGCCGTGTGTACGTAACCGTGGACGGGCTGGTAGCTGGCGTCCGGCTGCAGTACCCACAAGGTCACTTCCTGGGCGATCAGCTGCTTGAGTTCCAGCGCCTCGTCGAGCGACAGCAGATCGACGATATAGTCGTATCCCTGGCTCACGCGGTCCACCGCATGGACGCGCTGCGCCAGCAGGACGTCGGCTCCCAGCGGCGTGTCCAGCTTGAGCAGCCTGGCGTGCTGGCCCATTCCCGCGAACATGTTTTCCAGTTCCTGTTGCAACTCAGCCATGAAATACGGCTCCTTCTACTTGATGGTGTACTTGAACTGCCCCTGCTTGCTGGCGCTGACCTTGATTTTCGTGATCGCGGCGCCTTCGGCCATTTTGGCCAGCACCGACTCGGCGATCTCGGGCAGCACGGTGCCGTTGAGGATATTGTCGACATTGCGCGCGCCCGAATCGACTTCGGTGCAGCGCGCCAGCACGGCCTCGACCAGCGCTTCGTCGTGGCTGAATTCGGCCTTGTGATTGGCCGCGATGCGCCGGGCGATCTTGCCCAGTTTCAGGCCGATGATATTGACCAGCACATCGTCCGAGATCGGATAGAACGGGATCACTTTCAAGCGCCCAAGGAAGGCCGGTTTGAAGGTCTTGACCAGTTGCGGGCGGAGCTTTTCCTCCAGCTGTTCCGGCGTCGGCAGGTCTGGCGCCGCCACGTTCAGGCAGGCCTGCATCAGGATGCTCGAACCGACGTTCGAGGTCAGGATGATGATGGTATTTTTAAAGTCGATCTCGCGCCCTTCGGCATCCTCCATCACGCCCTTGTCGAAGACCTGGAAGAACAGTTCGAGCACGTCCGGGTGGGCTTTTTCCACTTCGTCGAGCAGCACCACGCTGTACGGGTTGCGCCGCACGGCCTCGGTCAGCACGCCGCCTTCGCCATAGCCGACATAGCCGGGCGGCGAGCCTTTCAGGCCCGACACGCTGTGCGCTTCCTGGTATTCGCTCATGTTGATGGTGATCAGCTTGCGCTCGCCGCCATACAGCACGTCGGCCAGCGCCAGCGCCGTTTCCGTCTTGCCCACGCCGGACGGGCCGACGAACAGGAACACGCCCTTCGGCTTGTTCGGGTCATCGAGGTTGGCGCGCGAGGTGCGCACGCGCTGCGCCACCGCCTCGATCGCATGCGACTGGCCCAGCACGCGCTCTTCCAGCATGTCCTTCAGTTTCAATACCGTGCGGATTTCATCCTTGACCATCTTGCCGAGCGGGATGCCGGTCCAGCCGGCGACGATTTCCGCCACCACGTGGCCGTCGACCTGCACCGGCACCATCGGCGTTTCGCCCTGTAAGGCGCGCAAGTCCTTGAGCAAGGCCTGCAGGTCGCCCGCCTGGCTTGCATCCGGTTTCGTGCCTGCCTGGCCGGCGCCGGCGCTTTCCAGCTCCTGGCGCGCCGCCTTGATTTTCTCCGTCAGCGCCTTTTCGCTTTCCCAGCGCGCGGCCAGCGCCGCATGCTCGCCGGCGGCGCCGCTGCGCTGTGCGCGCAAGTCTGTCAGGCGCGCCGGGTGGTTCCCGCCGCCCCTTTCCTCGCGCTCGAGCGTCGCGACTTCGGCGTCGATGCGGTCAAGCTCTTTGACCAGGTTTTCCAGCAGGGCCGGCGTGGCGTTCTGGCCCAGCGCCACCTTGGCGCAGGCGGTATCGAGCACGCTGATGGCTTTGTCGGGCAGCTGGCGGCCCGAGATGTACCTGTGCGACAGGCGTACCGCTTCGGTGATGGCTTCGTCGTAGACACGCACATTGAAATGCTTTTCCATCAGCGGCGCCATGCCGCGCAACATGGCGCAGGCCAGTTCTTCGCTCGGTTCTTCGATCTTGACGACCTGAAAGCGGCGCGCCAGCGCGGCGTCCTTTTCAAAATACTTCTTGTATTCGCCCCAGGTGGTGGCGGCAATCGTGCGCAGCTCGCCGCGCGCCAAGGCCGGCTTGAGCAGGTTGGCCGCGTCGTTCTGGCCGGCCGTGCCGCCGGCGCCGATCATGGTGTGCGCTTCGTCGATGAACAGGATGATGGCGTGCGGGCTTTTCTTGACTTCGTCGATGACGTTTTTCAGACGGTTCTCGAACTCGCCCTTGACGCTGGCGCCGGCCTGCAGCAGGCCCATGTCCAGCGTATGAATCTCGACGCCCTTCAGCACGTCGGGCACGTCGTCTTGCGCGATGCGCAGTGCCAGACCTTCGACCACGGCCGTCTTGCCGACGCCCGCCTCGCCCGTCAGGATGGGGTTGTTCTGGCGGCGGCGCATGAGGATATCGATCGTCTGGCGGATCTCGGCATCGCGCCCGATCACCGGGTCGACCTTGCCGTCGCGCGCGCGCGCCGTCAGCTTGGTGGTGAACTGGTCCAGCGCCGGGGTTTTCGATGCGGCCGCGCGCCCTTCGAGTTCGCCGACGGGGTCTCCTCCTCCCTCGCCGCCCTCCCCCGCCTCGCCATCGGCAGCCGGGGCGCCGGCCGCCTCCTGCGAGCCTTGCGTGATTTTGTCGAGATTATGTTTCAAGTCGTCGAGCTTGAATTTGTTGAACAGTTTCGAGCCGCGGTACGCCAGCTGCGCCAGTTCCGGATCGGTCAGCAGCGCCTGCAGCAGATGGGCGCTGCGGATGCTGGCCAGGCGGCCGGCCTGCACGTCGAGCGAGGCGATCAGCCAGGCGTGCTCAAACAGCTTCGGCAGCCTGGACGAAAACACGGGGGTGCGCGCATTGCCGGTCTGCAGGCGCGCTACTTCGGCCTGCAGGTCCGCTTCGAGCATGTTGACGCTGATGCCGCTGTGGCGGGCGATCAGCGCGAAGTCGCTGGCCGGCTGCTCCAGCAGGGCCAGGAACAGATGTTCCAGGTCGACCTCGTATTGCCCGAGGCCGACGCAGATGCCGGCGGCGCGGGTGGCGGCGGTGCGGCTGGTGTCATTGAGCTTGCTGATCAGCGTCTTGAGGTTGATGCTCATGGGGCGAAGGTCCTTGTTTGGAAGCGGATAAAAAAAAGAAGATGGTTCATGCCAGCGCATGGAGTTCGTAGCGCACGTCGCCGCGGTCCTGCGCGGCGCCGGCGGTGATCAGGAAACTATCCCAGCCGAGCCGCCCGCCGCTGCGCGGCTGCTCCAGCGTGACGCCATGCACGTCGTCGGCGCGCAGTACCAGCTGCACTTCGTATTCGAGGCACAGGCCGGTAAACATGGTGAGCATTTTTTCCAGCGCGCGCGCCGCCGGCCCGCCCGGCAGGAAGGCGTCGAAATGGACGCGCGCCAGCGGGCCGACCACCAGCCGCATGCGCAGATCGCGCTGCCAGACGCGCGCGCCGACCAGCGCGGTCGAACCGAGCATGGCGTTCATGCCGCCCAGGCTGCTTTGCTGGTCGCGCGGCACGTCGTACCAGCAGCCGACGAACTGGATCACCTTGATCGGCTGGCCGAAATACGCGGACAATACCTGGCCCATCGCCACCGCCGATGGCGGCCGGTGCCGCATGGCGGCGACAAAAAATCCCACCGACTCGTCGAGCACGCCATCGCCATCGTCGTACAGGCGCCGGCGCAGCGACTCATGGCCCAGGCCCGCCAGCGACAGCAGCAGCGGCAGGAACTTGTCCTTGCCATCGAGCTGGTACTTGAGCTCCAGGCGGTACTTGCGCCACGCTTCGTAGAACAGCGCCAGCGCGCGGTTGGAAAACGTGTCGAGAAAGGCGCGCGGCCCCTCGTCTTTTTCGTACAGCTGGTGCGCGGCGATGCGTTCCGTGTAATGGGCCGGCAGCGCGCCGGACACGCCGAGAAAACCCATGAAGGCCGGCGTGATGCGGACGTATTTCAGCTCGGCGCGCCGCACGGCCTCGCCCAGCGCGCGCATGTCGGTTGCCAAGGCGCCCAGCTCGCGCGGTTCGGTCTGCACGGCTTCGAGCTGGCTGGGCGCGAAATTGAGCGACACCGAATTTTGAAAGCGCAGGAAATTGGCCACCGCGCCTTCGCGCACCATGCCGTTGCGGGCCAGCCAGAGCTCGAGCATGCGCACGGCCTGGAAGTACTGGAAGCGGTAAGGCTCGGCGAACAGGCGCTCGATTACACTAGGCTCAAATCGCCGCTGCGTGGTTTGCATCGCAATAGCTCCTCTCCCGATTTTTTCGACAGCACCACCAGTTGCGTGAAACTGTTGGCATGCACGTACAGGCCGAGAAAACACTCGACGATATGGGCAAACGCATGGATACCGCTACCGACAAAAGCTTCTTCGTCCAGCGTCAGCCGCACTTCGATGCCACGCACCAGGCAGGCGAAGGGATTGCCGGGCAGCCAGGCATTGGCCGCCTTGTGGTCGATCGCCGCAATGCCGCTGATCTGCCGTTGCGAGGTCGCCGAACGGGGCAAGTCATACAGGGTCAGCATTTCCTGGAACGCTTCCAGGCCGCTGCCCGACAGCGACAGATGGTTCAGCGACAGGTGCGAGATCAGGCGCCAGTGTGCACCGCGGCCCCGCTCAAAGCGGTGCGACTCGGTCGGCTTGCGCAGGAAGCTGATGCTGCGCACGCTCGATCCGCCTTCCAGGAACAGGTCGCCGCCGCGCAGGCCATAGGTGAGTTGCGCCGGCAGGTCGCGGTTGGTACAGCTCAGCTCCAGGCTCAGGGTGTCGGTTTCGATGGCGGCCGGGTCGAAGTCGATATCGACGATGGAAATCTCGGTCTCGTAGCCGGGGCTTTTTTCGCTGATGGCGTCATCGCGCCGCATCACCCAGTAATGGCCGTCCCTGGCCGGTGTCTGGCCATGGCGCAGCGAATAGAAGGGGCGAAATTCGGTGACCGACTCCCCTTGCGGCGTCTGGCGCACCAGCTTCACCGATTCGATTGCGTGCACCTCGAAGGCGTAGGCGCGGCGTGCATCGGCCAGCACAGGATAGCTGGCGGCCGTGTGCGTCAGCCGGATCGGCTCGCCGCGCTGGCGGAACAGGTTAACCACCGGCGTGCAGCCCAGCAGCAGGTTATTCGTCGACATGGTGCCCAGCATGCGCGCCGTATTCGAATCGGTGCGCAGGCCTGCCAGAGCCAGGTGCAGCGTGATGCGCCGGCAGCCGGACGGCAGCGGCGCGCACAGCGCGGCCAGGTCGATATCGAAAAAGTTGAATTTTTCGGGAAAGCAGAAGTATTCGGTCAGCAGCCGGTAGGCCGGATGGGAGCGGGCCGAAAACGGGATCAGCGCGTCATCTTCGGCATAACCGGCGGTGCTGACAGGGATCTGTTGCAGCGCGCTCCAGCGGCCGTTGTTGTCGGCTTCCACGTAGGCCTTGACCGTGCGCATGAACAGCGCGTCGCGCAGCGCCGCGCAAAACGAGGGTTCGCCGTCGATGAACACGCGCAGCTTCGCCACGCCCAGTTGCGCCAGACTGATCTGTTCGGCGGTCGCTTCGATGACGATGCTAATGCTGGAGGTGGCAGCGGGCGGCAGTTGTACCTGCTCGGGCGCGTCGATGATGGCGGCAAACGCCGCCTGCGTCAGCGCCAGCGGCGCAACGGTGACGGGATAAGCGGTGCGGAAAGTGCACGCGACGCCCTTGACGGGGCGCGTCGCCAGTTCGGTGCCGCGCGCAATCTCGGTGGCGGCCGTCAGCTGCGCCGCCGCGCCGCTGTAGTCGAGGCGCGCAATCGAGCACGAAGGGAAAGGCCGCAGGTAATGCGGATACAGCACCTCGAACAGCGCCTCGGTGAATTCCGGGTAATCGTCATCGAGGCGTTTCGAGATACGCGAGTTGAGCAATGCGAAGGACTGGATCATGCGCTCGATATGCGGGTCTTCACAGACTTCGCCGCCGATCAGCAGGCGGCCAGCGATCTTCGGGTAGCGCTCGGAAAACTCGCGCGAATAGCGGCGCAGGAAACCCAGCTCGCGTTCGTAATACGGTAACAAATCTTCCAAGTTCAGGCTCCTTGCGCCGCACGGCGCGCCTTGCTGATCGTGTAATGCAGGCTTGACGGCTGCAGGATGGCGTCGAAGTTGACGGGTTCCTGCGCCGAGTGCACCACCAACAGCGCGGTGATGGCAAAATTGAGGCGGTTGATCGAGCCTTCCTGGATTTCCAGCGATGCGCGCACACTGCGCAGGCGCGGCTCATGGCGCGCAATGGCTTTTTCCAGGCACTGGCAGATATATGCGCGGTCGTCGGAACTCGACAAGCTCAGGCCGGCGAAATCATTGAGGCCGTAAGTGACGATCGAGCGGCCGCATTCGGGAAATTTTTTCAGCAGCGCTTCCGGTATCACGGTGCGCGTGTTGAGCAGCGCCTCCAGGTCGCGCGCCACGGTGTCTTTCAAATCTTCCAGCGACAGGCGTGAGACGGTGCTGCTGGAAGCGCCCTGGACAGGCATGTCCATCAGGCGGTCGAACAATCCCGGCGTAAAACCCTTCATCGGTATCCTGTGGTTGGCAATAGGAAGGAACAAAAGGGCGGCCCGCGGCGGCCCTTTGATTCGGGAGAATCAGTCACACAGGCACAGGCCGGAGCCACCAGCGGCGGCTGGCCGAAACGGCCTCATCCGGCAAGGGCCGTTGTCGATCAAATCGTCTTGTTAGCCGACAAGTCCCAACCGCCGGAGGTATTGCCGCCGGAGCCACCACCGACTTTTTGCTGCGTGTATTTCCACTTGACCTTGGAATACTTGATCGACAGGTGTTCGCCGAGGATGTCGCCAGGTGCGACGGATGGTGCCACGCTGCTGATCAACACGTTTTCCAGCTCGATCTCGAAATACTTGATGCGCTCGCCCTGGCCGTCAGCGCGCAGGAATTCGAACTTGGCTTTCGGAATCGTCTTGCCAGATGAGCAATTTTGCAGCAGCAGCGGCGTGGCGAGGTCGGCCAATTTGGCCACCACGATATCCTTGTGCTCGGTACGTTCGGCGGTATGGCCGCCGCCCGTCGAGGCGGTGGCGGACTTCGGCTGCAGCACTTCCCATTGAACCGACTTGCATTCGATCCAATCTTTATGGGAGGTGTCGGTGGATTCGCCTTTGATACCATCAATTTGCAAGTAAACGTCGATTGCCATGTCATTCCTTTCGGTTATTAATGAAAAAATCAGGATTTGGTCGATTGCGGCAGCTCCGCGACCAAACGGAGTGAAACGGACAGCTCATCGAGCTGGAAATGGGGACGCAAGAAGGAAACGGCGCGGTAGACGCCCGGACGCCCCGGCACTTCCGATACCTGCACCGATGCTTCGCGCAGGGGGAACTGGGCCTTCTGCTCCTGGCTGGCGTTATCGTCGAGCAGCACGTACTGCATCAGCCAGCGGTTGAGGAACTCTTCGACATTGGACGCGGCGGCAAAGCTGCCGATCTTGTCGCGCATCATCGCCTTCATGTAGTGGGCGATGCGCGAGACGGCAAAGATGTATTGCAGCTGCGACGAGAGCACCGCATTGGCATTGGCCGAATCGGTGTTGTATTTCTTGGCCTTCTGCGCCGATTGGGCGCCGAAGAACGCCGCGTAATCGGTGTTCTTGCAATGCACCAGGGAAATAAAACCCAGGTCGCTCAGTTCCTTTTCGCGCCGGTCGGTAATGGCGATCTCGGTCGGGCATTTCAGCGCCACCTCGCCTTCGTCCGTCTTGAAGGTATGGGTCGGCAAGTCTTCGACCAGGCCGCCGCCTTCCACGCCGCGGATCGCCGCGCACCAGCCGTAGTCGTCGAAGGCCGCCGTCAGCTTCGTGCCAAAGGCATAGGCGGCATTGCACCACAGGTATTTCTGGTGGTCGGTGCCGTCGACATCCTCGACGAAATTGAAACCGTCGACGGTGGCACCATCGGCCGGATTGAACGGCAGGCGCCCCAGGAAGCGCGGCAGCGTGAGGCCGACGTAGCGCGCATCTTCCGATTCGCGGAACGACTTCCACTTCGCGTATTCGACCGTGTCGAACACCTTGGCCAGGTCGCGTGGCTTGCCAAGGTCGGCATAGCTTTCGAGACCGAACAGCTCGGGCGATGCGGCCGAAATGAAAGGCGCGTGGGCGGCGGCGGCCACATGCGACATCTGTTCGAGGAAATACATGTCTTCGGGCTGGCGCGTGAATTCGAAATCGCCCAGCAGCGCGCCGAATGGCGCGCCGCCGAAAGTGCCGAATTCCTCTTCATACACTTTCTTGAACATGGTCGACTGATCGAATTCCAGCGCGCTCTGGAAATCGCGCACCAGCTCGCGCTTGGTGGCGTTGAGCATCTTGATCTTCAGGTTGGTGCCGGTGGGCGTGTTATCCACCAAGTGATGCAAGCCGGTCCAGCTGCTTTCCAGCTTCTGGAATTCGGGCGCATGCATGATGGCGCTGAGCTGCCGCGAAATGAGCCTGTCCAGTTCAGCAACGCGTGCATCGATGGTGGCCGCCAGGTTATCCGACACCACGACGGTGCCTTCCATCACCTGGCTGACCAGTTCTGAAATCAGATCCTTGGCGCGAGCATGCTCGACGCTGGATTTGGCAACCTTGCTTTGTTCGACGATCTGGTCGAGCAAGCCGATATCGGTGGTCGCGGCGGCACCGGAGGTGGGGGTCAGTTGAGCGGACATGGGATCAGTCTTTCTTGGCGGTGGATTGCTGTTCCAGCTGGGCCAGCTTTTCGGTGCTGTTGAGCACGTCGTTGAGGATATCTTCCAGTTTGTCGTTGCCGGCCAGCTTGTTGCGCAAGTCGGCCAGCTTGGTGCGCGCTTCGAGCAGCCGTCGCAGCGGCGCCACCTGCTCCACCACCGCCTCGGGACGGAAGTCGTTGAGCGACTTGAAGCGCAGGTCCACCCGCAGCAGGCCGCCTTCATCGCTGAGCTCGTTGGACACGCCAAACGCGGCGCGCGGCTCAACCCCCTTGAGCACCTCGTCGAAATTGTCGCGGTCGATGCCGATGAACTTGCGGTCCTTCAGGCGTTTTTGCTCGACTTCGGAATTGCCGCCGAAGTCGCCCACGACGCCCATCACAAAGGGCAGTTCCTTGTTTTCAATCGCATCGCCGATTTCCACGTCATACGTCATCTGCACGCGTGGCGGCCGGACCTTTTGCAGGCGTTTTTGAACACTTTCTTTTTTTGACATGACATCATTCCTTTACGAATAATCGACGGCATCGGCGATGCCCTGGTAACTGCTTTGCTGCCCCGGTTTTACTTCAATCCATCGAAGGGATTGGCACTGCTTTCGGCAGCCTTGGCCGCCCCTCTGCGCGGCGGACGCGGTGGTTTGTCGCGCGCCTGCGCCGCGGCCGGCGCCGGTACCAGCACGGTTTCGCCCAGGCTTTCGCGCAGCAGCTTGGCCAGATCCTGCGACTCGGTGCGCAGCGGGCCGGACAGATTGTTCTGGCGGCTCAAGTCAGCCAATGCACGCGTCGACAGGCGCAGCCCGCTGATCGCAATGACGCTGTTGGCCAGCTTGTCGGCAGGGTCGCGCACCAGCACCTCCTGGGCATTGATGATGGCGTCGCCGTACTGGCCCGCCTCATAGCGGGTCTGTGCCATGCGGGCCCATGGATTTTTGTCGGCTGGGAATGCGTCAGCGGCTTGTTTCCACAAACCCAGGGCCGCTTCGTTGTTGCCCGAACCGGCAGCCTGGGTCGCCTTTGCCATCAGTTCGTCGAGCGAGGGCGGCGGCGGCGCCGTCTTGACGGCAGGGGTGGTGCTGCAGGCACTGAGCGTCAATGCGCAGGCAACCGCAGCAAGAAAATGGCATGTGAATGGGCGAGACATGATCTGGTTTCCCTCAAAAAAAGATGACGCGGTCATTAGAAAAAAAGTTGCAATTTATAGTTGCTAAATTCTTATTTTTGCGAGACTAACACGGATTTAATATTGACTCCGTTCAATAGAAAATACGCGAAATCTCACATTCCGATCGGCCGCAAAGGCCGGCGCCATGCGGAAAACGTACCGTACGCACCTTTCTTCCAGATAATGTTAATGTTGTTGCAGTTGTGAAAAAAGCACATAGTTTCTTGTTGCAAATATTGAATGATCGACCGTGCCGGCAAGCCGGCGATCGCGCGTCAGGAGAGCCCGGAGCGGCAGCGTTCTCCGCGCTTTTATTCCTCAGGCAAAAGGGCAATCGATGAGCATTACAAGCAAATTGTTATGGGGTGAAGGCCTGTTTCTGCGCCCCCAGCACTTCCAGCAGCAAGACCAGTACCATGAGCATCGCCTGCACGAAAGTATCAAGGCGCTGCATCCCTACGCCTGGGGTGTCAACCACATGCAGATCGACCGCGATGCGCTGAGCAATCACACCCTGCGGCTGCTGGAACTGTCGCTGGTATTCCAGGACGGCGAAATCTACAACGCGCCGGGCGCCGATGAATTGCCCGAAGCCCTGGACTTGAGCGCGCTGCAGCAATCTCAGCAAGCAGTCACGTTTTATGCCGCCCTGCCCGCCTTCAAGCATTTCGGCGGCAACTTTGCCGCGCTTGGCCAGCCCAACAGCGCGGCGCGCTACGGCCAGGCCAACCTGGAAACGCCCGACCTGTACACCCATGCAGCGCAGGCCGAACTGGCCTACCTGCAAAAATCACTGCGCCTGGTGGCCGAATCGGAACCGCGCGATTCGTATGTCAGCTTCCCCCTGCTGCGCCTGCGGCGCCTGTCGACCGGCGGCTTCGAGCCCGACCCGTCGTTCGTGCCGCCGAGCCTGTCGATCCGCAGCGCGCCGCTGCTGTTCCTGCAACTGCGCCGCCTGATCGATGCGCTGCAGGCAAAGGTGAACGCCCTGTACGGCCACCACCGCGAACCGAGCAAGAATGTGATCGAATTTCGTTCCGGCGACATGTCCTCGTTCTGGCTGCTGCACACGGCCAGTTCCGCGTTCGCCTCGCTCAGCCATTATTTCCATCATCCGGCGCTGCATCCGGAGCGTTTGTACGAAGCGCTGCTGGCGCTGGCCGGCGCGCTGATGACGTTCTCGAAAACCCATGCGCTGGCCGACCTGCCGGCCTACCAGCACGCCGATCCCGGGCCGTCATTCGCGCGCCTGCACGCGATCATCCGCGAACTGCTCGATACGGTGATCTCGTCAAAATATTTCGCCATTGCGTTGACCGAAGTCAAGCCGTCTTACCATCACGGCAAGCTCGACTCGGGCAAGATCGACGACAAGACCGCGTTTTACCTGGGCGTCTCGGCCGACATGCCGGGCGTGGAACTGGTGGACGTGGTGCCGCTGCGCTTCAAGATCGGCGCGCCGGACGACGTGGAAAAATTCGTGCTGTCGGCCCTGCCCGGCGTGCGCCTGCAGCACACGCCGCAGGTGCCGGCCGCCGTGCCGGTGCGGCCCGATACGTATTACTTCACCATCGAGGCGAAGGGCCAGATGTACGAGCGCATGCTGCAGGCCCAGTCGATCTCGGTCTACGTTCCGTCCGGCATGCGGGACCTGAAACTTGAACTTGTCGCCATCACTTCCTGAAGATAAACGATGAATGCAAACGCCCCCTCCCTGATGTCCGGCGGCTCCGCCGCGTATGCATCGAGCGTACCGGCCGGCCCAGGCACTGAACATACGCTGAGCGATCTGATGTACGACGGTTTCTATGCCCTGTTCATGCTGAAAAACGGCAGCGGCCCGCAAGATAATGCTGACTTCATCAGAAAAATGACGCAGTTTCTCGACGAGTTCGGCCACGCGGCGAAAAAGCATGGCGCCTCGGCCGATGATATCGATGCCGCCAAATACGCATTCTGCGCGGCTGTCGACGAAATCATCCTGCGCTCGCCGTATGCCATCCGCGACGACTGGGCGCGCCGGCCGCTGCAACTGGTGCTGTTCGGCGACCAGCTGGCCGGCGAGAACTTCTTCATCCGCCTTGAAGCACTGCGTGCGCGCGGCAGCGCCCACCTGCAGGCGCTGGAAGTGTTCCACATGTGCCTGCTGCTCGGTTTCCAGGGCCGCTATATCCTGGAAGGCTCTGAAAAACTGGCCTACCTGACGGCCCGCCTGGGCGACGAGATCGCCCAGATGAAGGGCAAGAAAGCCGGCTTTGCACCACATGCGGAGCGCCCCGACCAGATCGCGCACAAGTTGCGTAACGACGTGCCGCTATGGGTGCTGTGCTCGGTGTTCGCGCTGATCAGCGCACTGGGCTACCTGGGCCTGCGCACCATGCTGGCCAAAAACACGGAGCGCCAGATGAACGCCTACAGCGATATCGTCAAGCTGGCGCCACGCACGGCCAACCTGACCATCACGTTGCCGTAATGAGCGGCCTGGCAACGACAGACACTGCCCTGGACGTGTTCGGCACCGGCCTGTCCCAGCATGCGCGGCTGATCACGCTGAGCACGGCGCAGGAATCGAACCTGTCCGAATCGCTGATGGCCGAACGGCTGACGGGCCGCGAGGCGGTCAATGAACTGTTCCGCTTCGAGCTCGATGCCCTGAGCACGGCGGCAAGCCTGGACCTGGCCAGCTTTCTCGGCGAAGAAATCACGGTCAAGCTGCTGCAGCCCGACGGTAGCTGGCGCGCCTGGCACGGACTGTGCACCGATTGCGCCTTTGCCGGCGCCGACGGCGGCGTGGCGCGCTACCGGCTGCGCCTCGAACCCGCCCTGGCCTTGCTGGCCTTGCGCCGCGACAGCTATATCTTCCAGGACAAGAACGCGCGCGACCTCATCACGGAACTGCTTGGCGACTATCCGCAGGTCCGCTTCGAATTCGATGTCAGCCAGGAACTGGCACCGCGCCCGGTCTGGACGCAATACCGCGAGAGCGACCTGGCCTTCCTGACCCGCGTGCTTGCTTTCGAAGGCCTGAGCTGGCGCTTCGAGCACGAGCAGGATGGCGCGGCACAAGAAGGCACGCAACAGAACGCACGACAGGCAAAGCACAAGCTGGTCATTTTCGACAGCAAGGCCGTCGCGCCAGCGACGCCGGGCGTTGCCGGCCTGCGCTTTCACGGCGTGCGCGCCAGCGATACCGATGACGCCATCAACAGCTTCGGCGCGCGGCGCCAGGTGCGGCCCAATGCGGTCGGCATCAGCAGCTGGGACCCGCAGCAGCTGGCGGCGCCGGCCGCCGAACACAGCTCCAGCCTGGCGGCCGGCGAATTGCCGCCCCTGCCGCTGTACGACGGCGCCGGCGAACGGCGCCATGCCGACAGCACGGCGGCCGGTCCGCGCGGCCTGCGCATGCTGCAGGCGCTGGAGCTGGAGAACAAGCAATTCACGGGCGGTGGCGCGGTGCGGCGCATAGCTGCCGGCTACGCCTTCGACCTGCTGCAGCACGAGCATTATCCCGATGGCGCCAACCAGTTCACCGTGCTGTGGGTCGAGCACCAGGCACGCAACAATCTGGGGCCGGCCGGCGGCGCGCTGACGACGGTGCTGTCGAAACTGTCGAAAATAGCCAGTCTGGGCGACGTCGCCAGCCTGCTCGATGGCCAGCTTGAGGCCGGCACCTACCGCAACACCTTCGGCTGCGTGCGCACCAGCGTGGCCATCGTGCCGCGCGCCACCGCTGCGTGCCAGGCCAGCAGCGCGCTGGGGCCGCAAACGGCACTGGTGGTCGGACTGCCCGACAGCGTGGCCACCACCGGACGCGACCATCAGGTACGCATCCAGTTCGCCTGGCAACGCGGCAGCGCCGCCAATCCGGGCGGCATGACGCACAACACGGATCAACAGGGCAACGCTCCCGGCAACGAAGCGTCAGGCGCCTGGGTACGCGTGGCCGAAGCGCTGGCCGGTCCGAACTGGGGTTCGCAATTTACGCCGCGCATCGGCACCGAAGTGCTGGTCGATTTCATCGAAGGCGACATGGACCGCCCGCTGGTGGTGGCCCAGCTCTATACGGGCAACGACGCGCCGCCCTATGCGGCCGGCGTCGATTCGGACGTCAACCACGCCGGCGTCATTTCCGGCATCCACAGCCATAATTTCGATGGCGGCGGCTATAACCAGTGGGTAATCGACGACACGCCGGGCCAGTTGCGCACCCGCCTGGCGACGAGCAGCGCGGCCACGCAGCTGAACCTCGGCTACCTGGTACAGCAAGGCGTGGGCACGGCCCAGCGCGGCAGTTACCGCGGCAGCGGCTTCGAACTGCGCACCGACGCCTGGACCGTGCTGCGCGGCGGCGAAGGCGTACTCATCTCTACCAGCGCCCGCGCACGGACGGGCGCGGGCGTGACCTCTACCCAGCTCGACACTGCGGAAGCGCTGGGCCAGCTGAAAGGCGCGGCCGAACTGAACAAGTCGTTGGCCGAGGCCGCGCAACAACAAACCGCCCTGTTCAGCCAGGAAGCGAAACAGGCCCAGCTGGACCTGATCAAACAGATCGACCCGCAGCAGGACGGCAAATACCAGGCTAGCCTGGGCGGGCAGGAAGCGCTGAAGACCAGCGCAGGCGAGCGCAAACTGGCCACCGACCAGCCGGTGGAAAAATTCGGCCAGCCGCTGGTACTGATGGAGGCACCCGCCAGCATCAACTGGGCCACCCCCGGCTCGACCGTCATGTTTGCGGCCCAGCAGCTGCAATGGACCACGCAATCGGACCTGCACATGACGGCTGGCCACACTTATTCGTGCGTGTCGGCCAGTGCGCATGGGTTGTTTGCCCACACCGGCGGCATCCAGGCGATCGCCGCCAACGGCCCGGTATCGCTGCAGGCACATACGGGGCAACTGGAGATTCTGGCCGACAAGGCCATTACCGTGATCTCGGTCAACGACAGCATCGACATCAAGGCCAACCAGAAGATCACCCTGCAGGCCGGGCAGTCGTCGATCACCTTAGAGGGCGGCAATATCACGTTCACCTGCCCCGGCAACTTCACCGTCAAGGGTGGCCAGCACCTATTTAACGGCGGCGCCAGCGCGGCCGGCATGCTGCCGGCGCTGCCCGATACGCGCATCAAGCTGTTCGATGAAGGCTTCGTGCTGCGCGACCGCGACACGGGTGAACCGATGCCGCGCCAGCCCTACCGCATCAAGCGCGAAGATGGCAGCTATGAGAGCGGCATGACGGACGAAAAGGGCTTGACGCATGTGATTGCAGCAGCCGCCGCCGAGGCGCTGGTGATCGAGCTGCTGAAAACCGTGGGCGGCCAGGGTGCGGCCCCGGCACCCGCCCCCTCTTCAACTCCGGCGCCGGTCCCAGGTTCACCAGGGCAGCCGGCAGCCAGAGCCAGGACCGACACCCCGCCGGAACCGAAATACAAGCCGGCAGGCGACTCCAGCACCACGCCGGTGGATAACAAGCGCCGCAAGGAAGTGCTGGTCAAGCTGCCGGCCTGCTGGATCGAGGACTACGAAAAGGAAATCGCCGGTCCCTCTTATGGCCGCTATGCGCAGCCGTTCCAGCACGACGGCACGCCGCACAAATACAAGGACAAGATCTGGTTCAAGCTGTACGTGCCGGCAAAAACGGACCGTCCCGTGGTGGTGGAAGTACGTTTCAAGGCCATCACGGTACTGGACGCGGCAGGACAGGCGCTGGAAGAGAGCGACAAGGGCACGGAATCGGCGGCGCTGCGCGTCAAGCAGCGCGCCAACGTGGTGGCGCTGGCGCAGAAAAACGCGACGGCCGGCATCGAGGGCAACTGGAACAACAAGTTCCGGCTTGAAATCAATGATCCGCAATGCGGAAAAAAAGTGTTGCCCGTGGTTTTCCGCGTCCTCTGGGTCGATGATCAGCAGCACTACACGCTGCAGATCCACAAGCGCTATGACCGCGAAAACGTGACCGGCGACGTCATGAACGTGTCGCTGGCAACGGCACTGACCACGTATGCGCATGAATTCGGGCATTGCGTCGGCATGCCCGACGAATACTCGTACACGGAGTTCGAAGAAACTGTACGCTATTTCAAACCGGACGGCACGCTCGACGAGCCCATCGTTTGCCACGTCAACGGCACCTCGCCGGAAGACCTGACGCAATCGATCATGTCGTATGCGGAAGGCGCGCGGATATTGAAACGCCACGGCTGGAATATCGCGATTGAAGCACAGGAATTACTGAGCAAAAAAATCGGCAGGAAAATACGATGCGATATTGTCTGACACTGCTTATCTATGCCATGCTGATGGCACTACCATCGAAAGCCAATAACATGACGAGCACTCACGCTCCCCTCTCCATTTCCCTGCAATGCCTGGGCAACGCTGGCTGCGTCTATCAGCGCAAGCCGATCGACATGCTGGTCACCATCCGCAACGATGGCAGCCGCGATATCGGTTTTCCGCTCGACTACCTGCGCAAGTCGGGCCCGATCGTCAAATTCATCGATACCGATACGGGCGCCGTCACCTACGCCCGCCGTGGCCTGGCCAATCCGGCGCTGAAAACGCAATTCACCACAATTGCGCCAGGCGCCTCGGTTTCCATGGAAATCGATGTGCATCCCACCGACATTGAGACGTTTCGCATCGACAAAGTCGATATCAGCGTGGAAGTGATATTGAAGGGCAACATACGCATCGATGGCGAAGCAGAGCTGCAGGACTACCAGGGCGGCGCAAAGATCCGCGTCTTTGAAAAAGAGGAATAAGAATATGCTGGCGTGGATGATGCTGTACAGCCTTGGCGTCTACCAGCAGGTGCCGTCGCCACTGAAAGGATATCGCTGTCCGGCCACGTGCTGACAGGCCACGACAATCGTCCGGCCCCGCATGTCAGAATTGGCTTTCTCTCGGCTCACTCATGGGGCGTACAGAAATGTCTCATGTGAGCAACTACGCCAAGAATAGAAAAGAGCGAAATTGGGGAGATCCCCACTGTCGACCTCACAAAAAATCCAGCTGCAAAATCGGACGCCATCAGGTCGCAGGCGTTCTCGACCACCTTCCTTCGCGCGTTGAGATGAGCAAATCTGGCGCAGCGCATGCGCCAACCGCATGGCATTTCTGGGCGCTGAAGCCTTCGTATCGGCACATCAGCAAGGACAGCGATCCCAGGGATGATCCAAGAGCTTCAAAGATATGCCCAGGCCGCAACGCAGAGCCAGGACACCGTCATCTGCGCAAGACCAGGCCGCGACATCGCTTGGCAACGACCTTTGATCCAGATTAACCGCAAGAAATGCGAAACAAGGCGTGCCGTGATGTGGCGCACAGACGGTAAAATCCATGCTGGTGGCCAGGTGATCGATGACAAAGCCCTGCCGTAGCTTTTCATCATTACGGCGGCGGGCGCGCGACAGCCGGTCATTCACGAACGCTGTATATTGAAAGTAAAAGTGAAAGTGAAAGGCAAAATATATGTCTGGCGATACCCAAGTCTCAGAGCGGATCAAAAGCTGCCGCGAAAATCTGCGTATCTCACAAGTGCTGCTTGCCGATCTGGCAGGCATCAATCCCACGCAACTGTATCGCTACGAAGCAGGAAAAGCGAAACTGCGTATGGAAGCGGCAGAGAAAATTGCCGCGGCCCTTGGCGTCAGCACCGCCTGGCTTGTGCACGGGACGTTGCCCATCGCCAGAGGGACGCAAATCGACCCTCCAGTGCCTGCCGGAGGGGGGCTGATCCTGAAATTCCTGGAACTTCCCCCTGCGCTTGCCGTGGTGGTAAAGCGCTTGGCCATGCAAAATGGCAGCACCGTAGAAATGGAAGTGCTGGACCTTGTGCATCAGGGCCTCGAAGCGATGCACAAAAAAGCACGGGATTGCGCCAGGTCTGCAGGCAAGAGCGAAAAATAACCAGCTCCCTTCCTTAGTGGAAAGACTTTCGTGATAGGTGGGTTGCTACAGTTCGCGGGAAAAAATACCCGCAGCGCGATCAATGCGCTGGCCCGTGTAGTCAAAAAAACGACCTGATGGCGGCCCGGAACCATTGACCTGAAATCGCGGTGGAGCGTCGATGCTGGCACTCCTTAACCGGGATCCACGAACCCACATCAAAAAAGTGGCCGTTGCTCTTTCTTGAACCATCAATATCCATATACTTATCTTTTTAAAATCAATGAGTTAAATCCACCGCACCACTCCTATCCGATGCGCAATGAGGAAGCCAAGCCTCTGATTTTTCAGTATTTACAAAGTAATTCAATTGCACATACCCTCAAAAATACCTTCCCCAGAAAAATCCGTTATTGCCGGTTTGTCGCAGCCGGGATAGGAGACACCAGTCCGCTTGCTCGCACTTGTTATCCGATTCTTCTGGGCGACAACGCATTCATTTCAGCACAGCAGCAATCGAAGTGTTCCGACGAATTTAAGAATACGCCAATTCTCAGTGCCACGCTGTCACCCTGTAAATAACGCAATATCAGGCCCGCTATAGCGACACAGACGATGGAACGCTCCTATCTCTCAACCGTTTTCACCATAGCCCATATCGGCGCCGCTTTTCAAGTCTCAAGCAGGGCAGTCAATCGGACCGTATTGGCATTTGATAAAGCGCAACTGACTGCCGATCGACACGACTAAGGCTACCCGCAAGCGACAGTCATTAAGTATGTGTGCATGACGATCTGATCCTGTATTCATGTATTGGTCTGGGCAGTCAAAAGGCGCACAGTATCCGCCAGCATGACAAGGTCTCTCTGGCCATCCCCCCTATCAGGACTGGGAACATATACGGGGGCTGTCAATGGCAGGCAATGCCGCCCTTGTCCATGATGCCGACAAGACGGAACATGTAGCCGACCTGTTGCTGTTTCATTTCCCACAACTGCGACAGCTCATCAATGCAAATACTGCGCCACCGTGGCCCGGCTTGGTATTTGCGCGCATCACTCCCAGCGTGATCTCCATACTGAACTATGAACTGGGTTTCGGTCACACCGATTTGTTTGAAGTCACTTGACCCACAATACCAACCATTATGAGGAACTACATGATGTAAATCATAAATTTTTCTCGCGGGATTTGTTAGGCTGCCATCATTCATCCAACAGGTGCCCGTCATGAACTATAAAACGATCGTTGTCCATGTTGATGCAACGCCTCAGGCTCACGAACGTGTCGTATTGGCAGGAATAATTGCTCGTAGTCAGCAGGCCCACCTGATCGGTACTGCGACGGCACCACTATCGAACCTGTATGAGGCCAGGCGCAGCATCGTGGATGCTCTCGGGCGCTTTGACAGCCAGTCCCGCTCTATCGATGTATCCTGCGAGCGTCGCTTGAGCGACCATGATCCCCAAACGAACCTGATACTGCAGGCACGCCAGGCCGACTTGCTCGTGCTGAGCCAAAGCATCCCACATGGCGACGACGGTGGCCAGCCCCGGCATCTGCCCGAATATGTGGCACTTCATGCAGGCCGACCGATCCTGGTCGTGCCACATACGGGCACCTACCAGCATCTGGATCAGCACGCGCTGATCGCCTGGGACGGCAGCCAGGCAGCCACCCGCGCCGTCACCGACGCGCTGCCGCTGCTGCGCCACAGTCTGCGCATTACTCTCGTCATGTTCCCTCCAACTCCACAATCCAGCATTCATGCGGGAAAACCTGGTGCCGACATCGCCATGTTCCTTGCGCGCCATGGCGTTCAGGTCCAAGTCATGGAACACACGGTCATACTCGGTATGTCAGTGGGTGAATCCCTGCTGTCACTGGCGGAAGAACTGAATGCCGACCTCCTGGTGATGGGCGCTTATGGCCATCCTCGTTGGAATGAAATAGTGCTGGGCGGAGCCACGCGCACACTGCTACGCTCAATGACGCTGCCAGTGCTGATGTCTCACTAGGGTTGCTGGTAATGGACACGGATCGCGTTATCCAGCAATGCAACATGAGCGGACACCCTCAATAGAAATTACCCAGCCGGTTGATGAATGTCAATTGCGCTTTCTCTGTTTTGAACTTAAACCGCTAGACTGAATTAGTTGCCACCTCACTACTTTGAAGCCGTTTTTCATGTCACGATAGACCAATCTGGAGAAAACTATGCCTGATGCAAATGCCAATACGCCCGAACAGCTCCATCTGAACGGGAAGCTTTCCCTGATCAATCGCTATAACGCAATAGCGCAGCACACACTCGACTGCAGTTCCGAGATATCCCGCCTGAATATACGCTACGCTCGGGAATTGTCGGAAGCCAACATAGATACCCTACTGCTGTGCATGCAGAACTGCAGCCTGGCTCGCCGTTACGAACTGGGATTTGCTTATCTGAAACCACAGGTTTCGGCCAACAATGTTTACCGGTCAAACTTGTTCAAGATCATGCTTGACATGCAAAACTCCATACTGGAAGGTGCCAATGCAACGGTATCCGACTACGCTATAGAATTACGAAAATTTGCCGTATCCTAGCCATGCAGCGAGTCCAACACGCATGATCTTCCGGCTCCTCCAGCAGCGAGGCTCCCGGCGGTTATCGACAATATGAAAGCCTGCTCGCACTTGCCCCCCGATACTGTCCGTCGCGTCGAAACTGGACAGCGCGCACACGGCCGAGTTTCCCCTTGCGCCCACGCGGAGTACACGGACGTGACAGTAAATGAAGCGCTACGGCATACTCTGATCTGCGAAGAATTGCTGGAGCGTGAACCGATCGAAACGGTATGGGCATACTGTATGGCTCAGCACATAGTGCCTCCATGTAGTGCGAAAGGAAACCTCACCAGGTCCAAGCAATACAGAGGGGAAATCGCCGAAAAACTGTGCGACTACGGTTGGTGGATAAAACGCCTGAAACTTCGCAACGCGAGGATGGCGCTACCGCGGCGCTAACTGCCTGCGCCACAGCACGCGCGGCCCATCCGAGACGCATCACTGACCTTGAGCGCGCTTGGCGCGGCACTCCAATGGCCTACCCACGCACACAATTTGTGCACAACGACGGACGCGACTATTCTGCCAGAAAGCATTAAATATCTATATCGCATGACGAGGATCAATTGATGTCCTGACAACGCAACGCGAATCAAGTAACTTGATCCTAGCGTTAGATTGCAATCTGCCCAGGAGCCGACCATGTACAAAACCATCCTCATGTATGCCGACCAGTTTTCCGGCTTTGGACGACGCCTGGAAGTTGCGGCCGCATTGGCGCAGAAGTACGGGGCCCACCTGATCGGTACGACAGCAAGCGGGGGCGAACAACTCGACTATATTGTCTTTGGCGTGGCGGCGCTCACTCCCCTGTTGCAATTCGACTATGAACCAATGCGTGAAGCGGCCCTGGAACAACTTCAACAATTCGATAGTCATTGCCGCCGCCTGGGTGTGGCCTCGTACGAAACGCGTTTTCAAGACAGCCACGCTGCCGATGCATTGATACTGCAGTCGCTCTACTGCGACCTGATCATCACCGGCCAAAGCGACCTGAGCGACCCTGGCCTCATCTGGTCCACACGATTGCCCGGGTATCTCGCAATGCACAGCCCCCGGCCCCTGCTGGTTATCCCGGATGGCGTCGGGCCGGTAGCAGTACCAGGGCGATCCATCGTTATTGGCTGGAACGCAAGTCCCGAAGCAAGCCGCGCTGTGGCTGGGGCCATGCCGCTGTTACTGCGCGCTCAACGGGTGCAGATTATGGTACTCAATCCACATGTGGGGAAGCAGCACGGCGACGAGCCTGGAGCGGACCTGGCGCGCTATCTGGTACGCCACGGGATCCCGGTTGAAGTGAACTGCCACGACAACGTCACTGAGTCTGCCACCACTCTGTGCAGTCGCGCGCAGAACAGTGGGGCCGACCTGATTGTCGCGGGTGCCTATGGCCGTAGCCGCTTCCATGAATGGATACTGGGTGGCACTACGCACAGCCTGCTAAGCCAGAGCAGAGTACCGCTGCTGTTGTCACACTAAGCACTTACTCGGGAACTGCGTGCATCCTTGCATTTTCTCACAGAGAGAGAGACAGGCGGCGACAGCGCCTGCGAAACCAGAGGATAGCCAACAGATTGCGCCAGCATCACATGCTGTCCCGCCGTCAATGCCATGGCCTCAGCAAGCTCCTCTTGATCAAACCATCCACGCGCAACGGCAGCCAATCGTTCTGCGGCGCAAAAACAGGTAAACATTCTGGCTGATTTGGCCGACATCAAGTGCGGCAACGCGCAACTGCTTGGCCTGCTCCTCGGTGGGCATGCGCGACAAATTGGCGACATAAAGCAGATTGAGCGGAGCCCTGGCCACGAAATCCTGCTTGCCGGTCAACGGCCGCATGTCGACGGAACTTTGCTGCATCAGTGCCGGCGCCTGCGCCTGCGCATCATAGCGGTATAGACCACTTGCCATCGCAATATAAATATCAATTTCCTGCGCATTTCAGACAGAAGGTGCAGTTCTATGGCCTGAAGTCTCACGATTGCGGCCATTTGCGGGCCACAGCAAACGCGAGAGCCTGTACCACGAGAGCTCACGTTCGCTAAATTCGCGCTGCGCACCGCGCAGCTTCAGTATTTCAATCAGCGCCATGCCCGATACATTGATGTCGGCATCGAGTTCAAACGAGGCCGGCCCCATCAATGGCAAAAGCTCACTCTCCTGCACAGTTCTACTCACCACGCCTCCATTTCACGCTACTCGGCCGTCCCGCCGATTGCCGCAGACGCCAGGGCAGCCAGGGCGCGATGGTGTGTCAAACATGGTGGTGATTATCCGCTCAACATACATGATTGGCCGCAATAATGACTTTCAATACCCGTGCGCTAATTGCATCAGCAAACAATGCATAGGCTTCGACGATGTCCTTCAGCATAAAGCGGTGTGTAATCAGACCAGATACATCGAGTCGTCCGGACTGCACCGCCTTCAGCAACTGTGGGATGGTGGTGGTGTCCACCAGACGAGTAGTGATCGTGATATTTTTCGACCAAAGCTGTTCCAGATGCAAATCTGCCGGACGATAATGCACCCCCACATTGGCGACCGTACCGCCAGGCGCAACGATATATGTACACAATTCGAACGTGGCGGGAGTCCCGACCGCCTCTATCGCCGTGTCAACGCCGCGTCCACCTGTCAGCCCCAATACTGCAATGGCGGCTGCGCGCTCAACTGCCCGCACCGTGTGACTTGCAGCAAACCGGCGACTCACTTCGAGACGATGTGGATCAACATCGACCATGATAATGCTGGATGGAGCGAAAAACTGGGCGGTCATCAATGCGGCCAGGCCGACAGGGCCGGCCCCCACGATCGCAACGCTGCTGCCAGGCTGGATTTTGCCATTGAGCACACCACATTCAAAACCTGTTGGCAAAATTTCGCTAAGCATGACCAACGAATCTTCATCGACATCGGGTGGAATCCTGTACAGACTCGTGTCCGCAAAAGGAATCCGCACATACTCGGCCTGAGTGCCATCAATTTTATGCCCCAGTATCCAGCCCCCATCGACACAGTGCGAACTCATGCCACGCTGACAGTACTCGCAACGGCCACAGGAACTGATACAGGAAATCAGCACGCCATCACCGGGGTGAAAACCCGTGACAGCACTGCCCACCGAATCAATCACGCCTATGCCCTCATGGCCCAAGGTTGTGCCCGGAAGGCAAGTGGGCACTTTCCCTTTCAGGATATCCAAATCAGTTCCGCAGATCGTGGTCTTGCTTATCCGGACGATAGCATCAGTCGGAAACAGTATCACTGGAACTGGCTTGTTCCACAGTACCGGATTGCCTGGAACTTCATACACCAGCGCGCGCATACCTTACTCCCCATTTTGCACTGCAGACAATAGTCCATCAAGGCTAGTGCACATGCATAACTGCGCGCATGACTGCTACATTTCTCATCAAGAAGCAATGATCAAGTTCTTCGCCGCACTACTTTTTCGTTTCGGCAGTGTCAACTCAAGCACACCGTCACGGTACTTGGCAACTGATTTGGCGTCATCGATATCCTGTCCCGGCGAAAAACTGCGCAAATATTGCCAGATGTAACGTTCACGACGGAGCATCGTCTCGCCCTTCGTCTCCGAGCGCTCCTACTTCGTCTCAACAGCGATCGAAACGCGATTTCCATCGATATCCACGGATATTTCTTCCAGCTTAAAACCTGGCAGTTCGGCCTTGACGCAATACGCTTGATCACTTTCAGTAACGTCGAGCCGAATCTGGGATGGCCGCACAAAATCCTTGAGAGCATGTTTGAAACCCATGTCCCGGAAGAAGTCATCTATGTTGCGCAGAGAATCGATGCTGGCCAGGTCGCAGAACGGATCGAAAAGGGTCAGATGGTTTGCCATGGTTCCTTCTTTTTAGTCAGGCCATTGACTGCCCATCAACGCGAACGCGACATTCTCGTCCTTCATGTTTCAATATAAATCGCCAGTTACTGTTTGTCTGTTTGATAAATGATCTTCGTCAAAAATGTCAGCAATCGATCGCAGAGAAACGATTTAGTCTTGCAACATGCACAGAATACCCATCCAAATTCCTTGGACAATCACAGGCATTGCTTTACCTAAGCAAGCATATTCCCCTGGTACCTTGATGTAAATCATGGCAAGCGACCTGTGCCCGGCTGTAGTGTGCAAGGAAGTTATCTACGCGTGCGCAGGAGAACGGCCATGATTAGCAACATTAAACCTGTCGGGATACTACTTTGCGGCGCCTTGCTCGCCAGTTCGCCAGTTCGCCGGCATCGTTCAATCCCAGCAGGTGGATACCGGTGTCCTGTTGCGCAAACGCGATAACGGAAAATGGAGCTCCCCCGCATTTTTTACTCTGGGAGAGCTCAGTGTCGGACTGCAAGTAGGTACAGTAGTGGGACCATTCGCTTTCGTCCTGCTCAATGACAAGGCCATTCAGCGGTTCACGCAGCGAATTAATTTCTCCGTGGGTGCCGATCCGGGACTAGCTGTCGCCAATTGGACAAGGGTTGCCCGCGGGTCAATTGGCAATGGAAACGTGATTGCCTGGTCAAGCGCAAGAGCGATCTTTACCGATGTGGCAGCCGTGAGCGTGGATGATATCCGCTACGATGAAAAAATGACTGATGCTGACTATCACAGGAAGTTGTCGGCCAACGACGTGCTCAGCGACCATGTGAGCGACAATCAGGTGCAAGGTCTGCAACAGGCGCTTGGCCCAGTCAGTGCGCCGAACAAGTAGGGCAACAATAGCCGCCTGCCCGCCGCCGCGGATGCACGAGCTGTTTCCGCCAAGCGCCACATTAACACGGGGTCAGTATAGTTGACTCGCCTGCCCAGGAGAATATGATGCACAACGACATAGCCCCCGCCGTCCATTCGGCTCGCGCCTTCGGCGTGCGCCAGTTTGACAGCGGGCGAATCGACGGTCGCTGCAGCCGGGTACGACGCAAGGCGTTCCTGTATCGCGCTGGCGATCCCGTTGCTGAATGCGTATTTGCCATACGCTACGGAAGTTTCAAGCACTACCGCGCTGATGGAACTGGCGCACAAAAAATCACCTGCTTTCCTGTATGCGGCGACTTCCTGGCACTCGATAGTATTGGGCAGACAAAACATCTTGGTACGGCCGTCGCGATGGAGGACAGTGAAGTGTGCGAGATTGGCTACGCCACCTTGCGCCAGCAGCCGCTCTTGTTCCATAGTCTCATCCGTCAAAATATTCTGGATATCCGCAATACCTCTCTACAACTATATCGCAGTCCTGCGGAACAGCGCCTCGCCACCTTCTTGCTCCGTCTTTCCCGGCAGTATGGTCAACAGGGCGACGCGCCGACACGCTATCGCTTGCCGATGTCACGCCCCGACATCGCCAACTATCTGCACCTTGCCCCGGAAAGTGTCAGCAGACTACTGCACCATTTCAAACTGGCCGGCCTCATTTTGCTTGAAAACCGAGACATCGTTATCACGGATCTGTCAGCACTTGAACAGATGGCGCTTGCGAATGGCAACCGCGCCACCTTCAGTACGGAGCTTAGCCACGCTATGGGGAGTTGACTCATGTCCACGGCAGCCAATCTCACTGATCACGGGACGAAGTCCTTCTCATGCCGCGATTGCCACGCCCGCGAACGATGTTTGCCTGCAGGCATGAACGATACGGACTGCGCCAAGGTCGAAGGATTCATACTGCGGCAGCATCACCTACGACGAGGGGCAACCCTGCAAAGCATACATGAACCGGCACTGGGGCGCCTGTATGCCATTCGCCATGGCCAGTTTAAATCCTATCAATTCGACCATCGAGGAGAGCAGTGCATTACCAGACTGTCAGGTAAGGGAGACTTGTTGGGACTCGACAGCATTAGCCTTACGCACTATACGGATACCACGACAGCTGTCTGCGACAGCATAGTATGCGAGTTTTCTTATGTACAGCTGGTAGAAACGGGCCAGCACTTTCCTGGACTCTTCTTGCGCCTGGAACAGATGCTGAGCAAGGAACTGGCTCGACTGTATGACCTTACTCTCCTGCTCAGATATCACCATGCAGAACAAAAGTTCGCTCAGTTCCTGTTGCAGCTGGTTTGGAAAGAGACACAACAAAATGGCAAGGGGCCATACCTGGACCTTGTGTTATCGCGTAAAGAAGTTGCAGACTATCTAAGTGTGACCCATGCAACCATCGCCAGACTGCTGAGCCGCCTGCAGCGGCTTGGCATCCTGTCAGTGAGACATCGTCATCTCCAGTTGCTCGACAGGCCAGCCTTGCAGCAGATCGCTACGGGGCAATATGCCCCATCTCCGGCGACGCATGAAAGCACACTGGAACATGCAACACTCTGAGTGCCAGAAAAATAACGATGGCACTATGGATGAGCGTTGACAGTGTGATGGAGAAATATTGCGGTTGTTAACGTACGTTGGATTGATCCAGATCATGGTTACTTCGGTGCCGGACCTGGTTTTCCGCGCTGCGTATTCAAACCAGGTCCGGGGCTACGGAGCGACGCTCCCATCAAGAGTGTCTTCCGCAGTGACTCACAGCCACGCCCAAGGAGACGTTACCTCTTCAGCTCGCCATGAGTGCTGGCGAGAAAGTAATACGCCACACGTCGGCTGGCGATCATTGAGCAGGCAATGAGCGCCGGCATTTCCATCGAAAAAATGGTAGCCTGATATCACGGCACTCCTTCGACACCATTCCCGCTTACAGCATGCCATGCTCCAGCGCATAGCGCGTCAATTCAGCGTTGCAAGACAACTCCATCTTGATCAGAATGCGCGCGCGGTAACTCGTCACAGTATTGGGGCTCAGCTGCAGCATTGCCCCGATGCGTATCAGCGATTCGCCTGCGGCAATCAGCAGGAAGACCTCCATTTCACGCTCCGATAACACCTCATGCGCCCCGCTCGCTCCCTTCTTGCTGATCAGCGTGGTCAACCGCTCCGTCAACGCTGCGCTGATATACCGGCCACCGGATGCCGCCTTGCGCACTGCCTCGATCAAGATGCTCGTTGACACATCCTTGGTCAGGTAACCTGCCGCTCCCAGGCGCAGTGCACGCAAGGCGTAGACCTCCTCTGAATATGTGCTCAGCATCAGTACGGCCATACCGGGCTTCATGACACGTAACGATTTCAAGAGCTCCAGACCGTTCTTGCCAGGCATGACGATATCCACCAGGGCAACGTCAAATTCCTCGCTGGCGACACGCTCGACCGCTTCCTGAAAATTCCTTGCCTCGCCGCCGATGCGGATGTCTGCTGCCATACTCAGCATTAAGCCGACGCCATTGCGCACTACGGCCTGATCGTCAACCAACAGCACACGAATGCCTTCCGCTTCCATAGCTCGCATCCATTCCCTGAAAAACAGCATTTTATTTTCCGCTGAACTGGCAACCACGTCAACGGATGCTTCCATGCCATCGGAAGGCCATGCATGCAAGGATAATCAAGTTAATCCAGCACAACATCGGAGCGATGAACAATCATGAAATCTGGTGCCCCCCTGTTTGCGGTCCGTAGGTGATCCCCCACATCAACGCACCAGATAAATCACTACGCAAAGCTAGGTCTTTATCTTATATCGGGCGAACCCATCCGCGCACATACTATGTCAAGAGGGAATCAGAAGAAAAATCAACTCCTTGACACCACTTACCAGGACTGGGGAAGTAAATGAACGCATGCCATACTTTGCTCTCGTTACGAGCAACCACCCATTCTCCAGCCAGTACGTGCGCTAAATGCAGCTCCCGGATTCGCTGTCTACCGTCCGGCTTGGATGAGCGCGCTATAACGCAACTCGACAAGATCATCGGCAAACGTCGCTGGATCGAACGGAACCATCTGCTCTTCCGTGTCGGCGAAACATTTCAAAACTTGTATATTATTCATTGTGGCCAGTTCAAGACATTTCAGGATAATATGCGTGGAAAACAGTATGTCACCGGCTTCCATATGGCTGGTGAGTTACTTGGGATGAGCGCGATCAGCAGCGGTTTCCAGGATAACAATGCCATGGCGCTTGAAGACAGCGAAGTATGTGAAGTTCCTTTCCTGCACCTGCAAGAACTATGTGCTGAGGTCCCGATATTGCAGCAGCACTTCCACAGGATGCTGAGCGACGAAATTAATCGCGAGCAACGCATTATGCGCTTCCTGGGTAGCAGGGCCGAACAGCGTTTCGCCATTTTCCTGCTTGACCTGTCAGCGCGCTATGCCGCGAGAGGATACTCAAGTAGCCACTTTCAAGTACTCATGTCACGCGAAGACATAGGCAACCATATGGGGCTGACCATGGAAAGCATCAGCCGCCTGATGTCGAAGTTCAGGAAAAATGGCTGGATTGACACAGATGGCAAGAATCTGCGTATATGCGATTACGGCGCCATCGAAACCATCGCCAACGACGACGACATCGAAGCGCAAGATATCGCCACAACATTGTCGCGCAAAGCCAAGGCAAGACAGCCCCTCAGCTCAAAAGCAACCGCCAATCATTGAACCCGCATACCGTCCTGCCTTCAAGCGCGGTGCGCCGATACGCATACCGCCAACAGCTTGCATTTCAAGTCACTGTATCGCCTTCGCGCTGGCCTAACATCTGAATCTGCCCCAGGATGAGCATGCAAATGACGCATTGCCAAGCGCTTCATACAGTTATGCTCAACCGTAGTCGCATTTGGGCGGCATGACAGATGGCGCCATTCCAGGTGAAGGATGGCATCCATTACCCATCTAGCTATCGCCGAGAATTGACGGGCCTATGCCATTTTCTATGGCAAAGCGGGTAAGTTGCACATTATTCTTGGCACCGGTTTTTTCCAGCAATCGGGTTCGATAGGTAGCAATAGTATTGGGACTCAAATGCAACATCTGCGCGATGCTGCCGAGATCTTCACCTGCGGCCAGCAAACGCAATACCTCCAGCTCCCGGTCCGACAACTTCTCATAGCAGCTCAGCGCGCTGCCGCTAATTATATTTGCAATCTTCTCCGTCACAGCCGGGGTAATGTATTTCCCCCCGGCCGCGGCCTTGTATACTGCCCCGACCAGGACTGCGGCACTGCTGTTCTTGGTCAAGTAACCGGCTGCACCATACTGCAATGCCCGCACTGCATACACTGTCTCGGCATACATGGACAACATCAGCACAGCAAGACGTGGCCACTCGCGCCGCAGGCGTTTGAGCAACTGCAAACCATTTTGATCCGACAAGCCGATATCGATGATCGCGACGTCGAACGGTTGCGACTGCAGCAAATCGAGCGCAGCATGCGCAGTCTCGGCCTCCCCCGCGACATCTATACCGTCATCCATGCCAAGCATCAAACGAATGCCTTTACGAGCGACAATATGGTCATCCACAAGCAAGACGCGAATTTTCTGGGATGTCATATGCCCACCTGCAATGGCAAGCGCAACCTAACGAGTGTTCCATGTTCGAGAGGAATGAAACGGATATCGCCGCCAAAATAGCGTGCTCGTTCGGCCATGCCTGTTAGCCCCCATGAGCTGGATGTTGATAGGATATCCATGTCAATCCCCTTGCCATCATCCTCTACTTCCAGAGTGATCGATCCCTGTTCATGGTGGATACGAATATTGACCTGCGTCGCGTTTGCGTGACGTAAGACGTTGGTCAACGCCTCCTGCAAGATACGAAACAATGCCGTGCTGCGCTCAGGATCGATGTCCTCCAACAAAGCCGTTTCCGCATCAATACAAACCTGGCATACCAGCCCTGCTCTCGAGGCTACCTCTGCCGCATGCCACTCGAGTGCTGCCCATATACCGAGTTGATCAAGAACACTGGGCCGTAATTCGGTGATCACCTTGCGCACGGTGTCGGCTGCGGTATCGAGCAAGGTACAGGCATCCGTCAGCCTGGACTGCAGTGCCGCCCCATTCTGTTGATCCTGAAAAAGGGCAACCGATATCTGCGCCTTGACACCGCTCAAGACACTGCCTAATTCATCATGCATTTCCCGCGCGATTCGAATCCGCTCTTGCTCCTTGGTATGTTCTTGATGCGCAACGAGCTTGCGCAGTTTCTCATGCGATAGTTCCAGCGCACGCAATGCCAGCTTGCGGCTGCTGATATCCTCCACCATACCGACATACTGCTGGGCACGTCCAGATGCGTCACGCAGCAGAGTAGCGCTCAGTACAGTCCACACTGCATGGCCATCCCTGTGCAAGTAACGTTTCTCGATACGATAATGAGACAACTCACCGCGGTACAGGCTTTGCGCATGCTCTATGCTGGCAGTCAGATCGTCAGGATGCGTCAGACCAACGTATCCCATTGTTAAAAGCTGCGGCTCGGTGTAGCCCAGCATCTCGCACAGCGCCTGGTTAACCTTGATCCAGGTGCCATGCATATCTGCCATAATCATGCCGACAGAAGAGTTTTCAAACGCCCCGCGAAAACGTTCCTCGCTGGTGCGCAACTTCGTGGCAGCCACGGTACGTTCATTGATATCGTTCAAAACCAACAAGACGACGCCGGGCGCAAAGTGCTTTTGCGTAACCTTGGCCTCCAGCATTGCCCAGAACGGGTCCGCGCCTTCCCTTCTCATTCGTAGCACAGAGGAAAAGGACGTATCACCGTCGAACAGGCGCCGCCGCAAGAAATAAAAGATATCCTGGTCATCCTCGAGGATGAACCGCGTGAACGGCTGCCCCAGCAGTGTCTGCGGAGAGACCGCTAACAAACTTGAGGCTGTCAGGTTCGAATGGATGATCACACCAGTGGCATCCATACTGATGTAACCAACCGGAGCCTGCTCATACAAATGGCAATACAGCTCGCTGGTACTCCTCAGCTTTTCCTGGGTGCGGCATAGATCTTCGTTCTGCATTTCCAGTTCGATCTTTTGCACGCTCAACTCATGATGCACTTTTTGCAACTTCGTGGATAGCAACGCCTGATCCGCCGAACCAAGTGCTCCCTGCCTCTGTTTAAGTTGCCGCTCAGCCTGTTGACGTAGTATTTTCCAATACTGGTCTATCTGAAAGGGTGTCGCCAAGTATCTATTTCGCCATTTATTCATATATTTGACAAGTCTCCCCTATGATGTTTCGCTACATGCCGGTGCCATCTTGGATGACCGGCAATCAGGACGCGAAGTTGAGGATTATCAAATTTTAATTAACCAAACAATAACATGAAGATAGATCAGGTGATATATTTTAGACTGAAAAAAAAATACAACAGTTAAGCGATCATATTCCCATCTGCCTTAAATTTTTCCCTTGGCTAACAAATATTTACCCCCTTCAATACTTTCCAAATTCCCACATAAAAGTGACGACACACAATAATTGATGCTTTAATCAGATTAACCTATACTTAAAATATCACAATAAATTTCCATCGGGAACAAAATTATTTAACAATTGATAAAATTAACATAAAAATAATTTCCAAGAGAATGAAATCTATTTCAAAATATTTCACAATTACTTTTACAGATCAGATTGAAGTTCTGCGATAGCGCTGATATCCATATGTCAAATGCAGCATATCTGTCTTGATATGGATCAAGTCAACCTCATTAGATACTTGCAAAAAAATACATGTATTGATCTATCGCAAATCGTCTTGTAATTTTCACTGAAAATATTTTTTAAAATAATTTCCACAACAGCAAAATTACCAAAAAGACACCAAGTCACTAACCGGACATTGCATGCATAAATGCATCAACAACGTCCTTCCGTGCTGGTAGATTGCCTCGCCTGAGACTGAACTGTATCTGAATCGCAAACGCATCAGATCCCGGTATACGGACTGTCGCCGTGCCGTTCTACGCACGAGTTTTGGGTGATGGACCAGCGCACGTAGACATCAGAGCAGCCGAGGCAGCACCTCTCAGCGCTGACAAGCTGTCTCTTCTGTAGGGGCGGCCAGGTACCAGATACAACAAAAGGCCGCTACAGGGGAGCCACTGACTGAGGCGTGCTTCCTATCAAAAGGAACGTAAAACGATAGCAACACCGAGTACCCGATGCTCAAGTGACATCGATAGGCAAAAACAAGTCAGACCTGCCCGTGGATGCGCCGGTCTCGTTCAAGTCACTCATCCACGGCTGCAGGCGGAGAAACTATCTTTCGTTTGCTGCATCTTAATAGCACAGTCATGCGCGGGATCTATCTGCAGCCATGAGTATCGGCCAATGTGACACTGAGCGGTAGCAATCCATGGCAGGAATCGACCTGGAAGCACCCCGGTCCGCGTGTGATTTTGACGAGTCCCTCATGCTTGACCTCGACATAGGCGGCGCCCTCCCCCACCAAGGTGGTAGCCAATCGCAAATGGCCGTGCAACAAAAGATAATCACTGCCGTTCCGAACTACCCAGATATCCGTAAGCATGGAGAACATTCCTTTCATGACATAGCGTTATCACCAGCGCGATGCAATACATTGGATCAGCGCATGCCGTCCGTATTGCAGGTGAATGAATACTGTATCGCTGGGTGTACGCAACGTCACTGCAAACGTATGATCTACATCAATGATTCATGCAGGAAAGCCATTTTTGCAACAACCATGCAATTTCCGTATAACCAGTGCAATGAGAAAAATAACTTTTCTCCCGCCACACCATTTCCATACTAGCCAAATATTTCCTATTGAAAATCGTCCTGATGACAGATACTTGGTGGGGATATGGAAATTTCGAATTAAAAGAAATCAGAAAGTGGTGTTTCCGACTCGGTCGAAACCGCCTTGAAACGGTTCCGGCACGCAATCATGTCCCTTCATTACCTCTTGACCGGCATGAGGAATAGCAAGCGATCAGTAAACAACTCAACTTCCTCGATGGCTAACTTCAGGCCGTAAAGACAGTGGCCCTGATTCTTGGGGAAGAAGGTATTCCAGGGCCAGCGAATGCCTCCAAATGACGCAGAGTAGCGAAGCGGGTACGCGAACCCAGCAAGCACTACTGTGGTTTGGCGTACTTTGCGACGCCTGTTACATCAAACAATACGCAACGCTGACTGCCAACTACCCAGGCATCGTGCCCTGGTGGCATATAAAAAACATCACCAGGCCCATACTCCATTTCAGACCCATCGTTCATTTTAACGATCATTCGTCCTTCGAGTACCATGCCGGTATGAGTTGCTTGGCAGGAATCAGTACCTGCTATCGGTTTTACGTGCAGACTCCAGCGCCAGCCGGGTTCAAATTCGCCGCGCCCCATTGTCTGGTTGCCAAGCGTGAAGACAGCCATCTGACCTGCTCCATCTTTGAATGGGCGGACTTCGTCCGGTTTGTCCCAAGATTTCTTTTCCAACATTGCACTCATAGCTTGACCCTCCTTTTAATTACTGGGAAGAATGACATTGCCAAATAAAAATGATTCGCCGAGAAACAGTACTCCCTGCAGCCGAACACA
Source organism: Janthinobacterium sp. GW821-FHT03A03 (assembly GCF_059421435.1). Taxonomy (NCBI): domain Bacteria; kingdom Pseudomonadati; phylum Pseudomonadota; class Betaproteobacteria; order Burkholderiales; family Oxalobacteraceae; genus Janthinobacterium; species Janthinobacterium sp. GW821-FHT03A03. Next base: position 238,463 of record NZ_JBWKUZ010000004.1, read on the forward strand.
TCACGATCAACTTCCACACCAAAATGTCATGTTGGCAGTTTCAATATAACTCAACAATAAAAATTTGCAACTATGCTATTTCTTTGCATTTACTTAAAACAACCAAAAATATCGACATCAATTCATCAACACATCAACACATCAACACATCAACACATCAACACATCAACACATCAATATTAATCCAATAAATATCTTCTTCAAATTCATATACCCCATCTACTTCGTGGAATCAAGAAATTAAATACAATTATTGAAAGTGGCAAGCCATAAAATATCGCCCTTCCCCACCCGGCTCAAGAAATATTCAATTCACCAAAATAAACACCGTCTCCGACTGCTCAAGATGGCATACTTTATTACGCCCCGACTCCTTGGCCTTGTACAGTGCCTTATCGGCGGACTCGACCAACTCAACTGCCTCATTCTGCAGGTGAATTGGTGAAAATGCTTCCACACCGATACTTACTGTTACAACATCAAGTGGGTTACCGCTATGCGGGATGCCTAAAGCTTCGACAGCAAGCCGAATACTTTCAGCAACAGCGATTACGCCAGCAAGATCCGTTCCTGGTAGTAAGACCACAAATTCTTCGCCGCCATAACGTGCAGCAACATCGCCTGCTCGGCGCATGGCCATGGTAAGCGTATGGGCAATTTTCTTCAGGCACTCGTCGCCAGCGACATGACCGTAGATATCATTGTATTGTTTAAAAAAATCAACATCGATCATCAGCAATCCAAGAGTACTTTCCCCGCGCTGTGCACGATTAAATTCCTCTATCAATGCTTCGTCAAAATACCGTCGATTCGCCAATCCCGTCAGTCCATCTTGCATGACAAGATGTGCCAGAATATCATGTGATATTTCCAGCTCGTTGCTTTTCTCCTCGAGTTTTCCCGCAATTTTTGATCGCAAGTCAATTTGCATGACCATCCGATACCCAAGAAATCCGATGAGCAAGACCAATACACCTCCTGCAGAAACTTGAATGCATGCATCGGTGAACCAATTTTCCAGTATCTCATCCTGCGACAGGGCGGCAGAGACAACTAATGGGTACTCCTCTATTCTTCGATAGCTATTTATCCGAACAACGCCATCTTGCCCGGATTTTATAACTGCTGTTCCGCTGTCTGATTTCGGCAAATAGTCATGGAATAATGGCAACTTTGAGATATCTCGCCCCAACTTACTGGCATCGAAAGGCCTTCTTAATAGCAATATTCCTCTTTCATTGGCGATAAAAATTGCACCTCTATCGCCTATAGAAAATAGATCATAAAATGACCTGAAGTATCTCATATTAATGGTGGCAAGTGCCACGCCACCAAAATTTCCATCTGGAAGGTTAATTCTGCGAGATACCGTGATAATCCACTCACCCGTCGATTTGCTGCGCACAGGAGGACCAATATATGGACCGCGATCACTGTGCGTTCGATGATGCTCAAAATATTCACGATCAGAATTATTTAAATTTTTAAGCAACACTTTCTGGGAGTTCACCAACCAATTGCCATTCTTATCATAAACAAATATTCCATGCAGTTGGGGTAACTCAGTTACTCGCGTGACCAGAAGAGTGTGAATGCGATTCAACTCGATCTCAGATACGCCATCTATTTCAATTCGCTCCACCAAGCCAACCAATAGTGTATCGGCTTCTTTGATCGTGTCATATGCATGCTGTGCAACTGCATGTGCCAGGTTTGAGCTGGCTTGACCTGCCTGGTCCAGTTCGACGTTCCTTGCCCGCCAAATCATTCCTAGCTGAACCACAAGAATGGAAAGGCAAACCAAAACAACGAATACAATCGCCATGGGCACTAGTGAAAATCTCCGCAGGCTAAAACTACTTGAATCTTGTGCCAAACCATCGATAGCAGACATAGCCCCCTCCATTTTTTTGCCGATGTTTTCAGTGTTAAATACCGTACTCCTTATTGTGAATAATCACGAAAAGTAACCACTAAAAATGAAAACATAGTGTGCATCGACTCTGCTTTCTACCTGAGTTTGAGTTGTCATTCCTCTGGTGCGCCATGTTAAATATCAAAGACAGCGCAGATTTATTTTTTTTGTTGCGCATTTGTTGAAAGTGATTATGTGAGACTTTCCGCCCCTCTCCAACCAATATGATCGACTTGTACCTGCTGATAAATCCGCATCAATCAGGGGAAGGAATCAAGGAATTTAGGAGAAATTATGTCATCTAGACATCTCAAAATAACAACTTGCCTTGGCCTCGGTTTCGGTTTGATAGCCTTATTGCCCATCCTGGTGATTGCACTCCGGCTGAACGGTATGCAACAGATACAGAACCGGATGTGGCGTGATGCCCTGCCGCTCCAACTGAAGCTGCTGCACCCAGCGGCGCAGCACTGATTCACCCAGCGGCGCAGCACTGATTCGCCGATGCCCACCGGACGGCTTGCCTCCGTATGGCTGTATCCTTGATCCAGTACCAGGCATGCCGCCCGCTGTTTGAACTCAGGGGAAAACGTACGTCTTTGCTTGCTCATCAAACACCTCTCCATGGCGAGCATTCTCGCCTAAATCAGTGTCCGGGTACATTAAACCACTGCATGCGGCGAAAAGTCGGCCAGCTGCTTCCCGCAGTCTCGCGCCATGGCGCATACAGACACCAGAATACGATTGAGCGAAGCGCCATTCATCGGCACATCAGGGTCATATCGCGATGGCAAAATATAAGGCGACGTACCAGCACAGGTGCGTAGCGCGACAAACATATCGAGCGCCTGGCGTGACAAATAAACGTTGTGGGGGTTGCGGCGCTTCATCCGCCTGGCCGGAATGGTCCATAGAGCATCGGTAAAATTGACCTCGGTCCATGTTGCATCCGTCAGTTCGGACTTACGCACCATGGTGAGTAATAGTAATTTGCAAGCCAGGCGCAAGGTCGGCGCGCACTGCACGTATTCGATATGTTCGTAGAACAGCGCGATCTCTTCGGCACCCAACGCGCGGTCGCGCGGCTCAAATACGGCAATGGATGAAGGAGCGACCAGATCCGCAGGGTTTTCAACCTTCTGTCCTCTTTGTTCTGCGTACTTAAAGACCGGTTTCACGATATCGCGCGCATGCACGGCCGTCGCAGGAGCGCCACGTGCGAGGATGGCGTCGCATACGGAACGCAACTCGTTGTGCGTAATCTCATGCAGCAGGAGACTGCCAAATGGGCGTTTCAGATCGCGTTCATACACCGCGCGCCGCATATCCCGCGTCGACTCCGCCATTTTGTACTTTAATAGCCAACGGTTCGGCCCAAACACTGAATGGTTCTCCCGCTGCCAGTTGGGTACGCGATTTGGCTTTGAGGCGCGACGGGGACTTGCCTTCCGATTGCGCTTTCTTGGCTTGCTCCAGGCGCGCCCTTGCCTCCTGCAAGCTCAAGCCACCAGCACCGTACCGTCCGAGCACCAAGGTTTCACTGCGGCCATTGACGCGGTAGTTATAGCGAAACGAGATGGTGCCAGTGGGCAGGACCGTCGCATACAGACCGTCACGATCCGGCACCTTATAGGCTTTCGTAGCAGGTTTCAGGTTTTTCAGTTTCGCATCGGTCAACATGGTCACCTCCCACTCCTACACAAGTCTGTACTGGCGGCCGATTCATTTCAAACAATCAGTCACTTAGTGCGAAAAAAGTGAAATCGTTATCCCATCTCGGGCTGCTGACACCTTCACGATGAAGAGCGTAAAAAAATACGCTAAAACTCCTTTAAAATCAAACACTTAAAACGAAAAATACCCGCAAAAATACCCACAAAAAAACGTGCTTGGCTCTGTCGACGGTTGCTTGCGTTTGCCAGACAAAATAAAAAAAGCCCCTGAAAAATCAGGGGCTTAACTGTTGCATTGACCCGGCATTACCTTACGGTGCCGGACGGGAGATTATTCCCACTCGATGGTCGCCGGCGGCTTGCCCGAGATATCGTATACGACGCGGTTGATGCCGCGCACTTCATTGATGATGCGGTTAGAAACCTTGCCCAGCAAGCTGTGCGGCAGGTGCGCCCAGTGGGCCGTCATGAAGTCTTGTGTCTGCACGGCGCGCAGGGCCACCACGTATTCATAGGTGCGGCCGTCGCCCATCACGCCTACCGATTTAACCGGCAGGAACACGGCGAATGCCTGGCTCGTCGCCTCGTACCAGTTTGCCGGCAACGCATCCGGATCGACGGCCTGGCCGGCGACGAATTCGTAGGGCGTATTGCGCAGCTCTTCGATGAAGATGGCGTCGGCGCGACGCAGCAGGTCGGCGAACTCTTTCTTGACTTCACCAAGGATGCGCACGCCCAGGCCCGGACCCGGGAATGGGTGGCGGTAGACCATGTCATGCGGCAAGCCCAGGGCCACGCCGAGTTTGCGCACTTCGTCCTTGAACAATTCGCGCAGCGGCTCCAGCAGTTTGAGCTTCATGGTGTCGGGCAAGCCGCCCACGTTGTGATGGCTCTTGATGGTCTGGCCTTTCTTGCCTTTGCCCGCCGATTCGATGACATCGGGGTAAATCGTACCCTGCGCCAGCCATTTGGCGTTCACCAGCTTGCCAGATTCCACCTGGAAGACTTCGACGAATTCGCGGCCGATGATCTTGCGCTTTTGTTCCGGATCAGCAACGCCGGCCAGGTGGCCCATGAACTGGTCTTCCGCGTCGATGCGGATAACCTTGACACCCAGGTTCTTGGCGAACATGTCCATGACCATCTTGCCCTCGTCCAGGCGCAGCAGGCCGTGGTCGACGAAGACGCAGGTCAGTTGGTCGCCGATGGCGCGATGGATCAGCGCTGCCGCGACGGACGAATCGACGCCGCCGGACAAGCCCAGAATGACTTCATCCGTACCCACTTGCGCGCGGATCTTTTCCACCGCTTCGCTGATGTAGTCAGGCATGTTCCAGTCCGACTTGCAACCGCAGATTTCATGCACGAAACGGCCGATGATGGCCTTGCCCTGCACCGTGTGTGTCACTTCCGGGTGGAATTGCACGCCATAGAACTGGCGCTCTTCGTCCGCCATGGCGGCGATCGGGCAGCTGGGCGTGTTGCCCATCAACTTGAAGCCCGGAGGCATGTCCAGTACCTTGTCGCCGTGGCTCATCCACACTTTCAACATGCCGTGGCCTTCATCCGTGACGAAGTCGGCAATACCGTTGAGCAACTTGGTGTGGCTGCGGGCGCGCACTTCGGCGTAGCCGAATTCACGTACCAGGCCGTTTTCCACCTTGCCGCCCAGCTGGGCAGCCATGGTTTGCATGCCATAGCAGATGCCCAGCACGGGTACGCCCAACTCGAACACGGCTTGCGGCGCGCGCGGCGAATCGCCTTCCAGCGTTGAGTTGTGGCTGCCCGACAGGATCACGCCGGCAGCGCCATAGTTGCGCACGAATTCGTCGCTGACGTCATACGGGAAGACTTCGGAAAACACGCCGGAATCGCGCACGCGGCGCGCGATCAGCTGGGTGACTTGGGAGCCGAAATCGAGAATGAGGATTTTAGAATGCATGATGGAGACTTTATCTGAGGTCATTACAAAACCGGCGCACTGGGCGCCGGTCTGGTCTGTCGCTATAGCGCAGCGGAAAAATTGTTCAGGGCAAGGCGCAGTGCCGAAGACAGTACGAATAGTACGGCGAGGCACTGTAACGCAGCCATGGGCAATTTTTCCTGTTGCGCTTACTCGGAGCGGTAGTTTGGCGCTTCTTTCGTGATCTGCACATCATGGACATGCGACTCGCGCATGCCGGCCGAGGTGATTTCAACGAATTCCGCCTTTTCGCGCAGTTCGTCGATGGTGGCGCAACCGCAGTAACCCATCGATTGACGCACGCCGCCCACCAGTTGGAAGATGATCGCCAGCACGCTGCCCTTGTAGGCCACGCGGCCTTCGATACCTTCAGGCACAAACTTGTCGGCCTTCATGGTGGCGTCCTGGAAGTAACGGTCAGCCGAGCCGTCGGACATCGCGCCCAGCGAGCCCATGCCGCGGTACGACTTGTAGCTGCGGCCCTGGTACAGGATCACTTCGCCTGGCGCTTCTTCCGTACCGGCAAACATGGAACCCATCATGACGGTCGAGGCACCAGCGGCCAGCGCTTTCGAGATATCGCCCGAGAAGCGGATACCGCCGTCGGCGATACATGGCACGCCCGTGCCTTCCAGTGCTTCGGCAACATTCGAGATGGCCGTGATTTGCGGCACGCCCACACCGGCGACGATACGCGTGGTGCAGATCGAGCCAGGACCGATGCCGACCTTGACCGCATCGGCGCCGTATTCGACCAGCGCCTTGGCGGCGGCGGCGGTAGCGATGTTGCCGCCAATCACTTCCACCTGCGGATACTTGGTCTTGATCCACTTCACGCGGTCCAGGATGCCTTGCGAGTGGCCATGGGCCGTGTCGACCACCAGCACATCAACACCGGCGGCGACCAGCAGGTCGATACGCTCTTCATCCTTGGCACCGACGCCGACGGCAGCGCCGACCAGCAATTTGCCCTGGCTGTCCTTCGACGCGAACGGATGGGAAGTCGACTTCTGGATATCCTTGACGGTGATCAAGCCGCGCAATTCGAAAGCGTCATTGACGACCAGCACGCGCTCGAGGCGGTGCTTGTTCATCAGGCGCTTGGCTTCGACTGTGTCGGCGCCTTCCTTGACGTACACGAGCTTGTCGCGCGGCGTCATCTTGGCGGAGGCTTCCGCGTCGAGCTCCTGTTCAAAACGCAAGTCGCGGTTGGTGATGATGCCGACCACTTCCTTACCCTTGACGACAGGGAAACCGCTGATGCCGTATTGTTCCGTCAGGGCAATCACGTCGCGGATCTTCATGTCCGGCGGAATCGTGATCGGATCGCGCAGCACGCCAGCTTCGAAACGCTTCACGCGGGCCACTTCACGCGCCTGGTCCTTCGGATTCAAATTCTTGTGGATGATGCCGATGCCGCCTTCCTGGGCCATCGCGATCGCCAGGCGGGCTTCCGTCACCGTATCCATGGCTGCGGACAGCAAGGGAATATTCAGGGTGATATTGCGGGTCAGGCGAGTTTTGAGGGACGTATCGGCGGGCAGAACGTTGGAGTAGGCTGGGACGAGCAGCACGTCATCGAATGTGAGTGCTTTTTGAAGTAGACGCATAGCATTTCCTATTGGCGCAAAAGCAGATTATACAGAAAAAAGCGCCCTCCGTCCTTGCAGCATAGAAAAGATATTTGAAAATAACAAAAAAATGTCGTGCCCGGCACGGCTGGCAGGCGCTGCCAGCCCCCTGCCCCGCACATGTTCAGGCGGGCTTGTTGCCTGCGCGGCGCCGGCGCGCTTCTTTCGGATCCGCCTGCAAGGGACGGTACACTTCCACGCGGTCATGCTCGCGCAAAACGGTATCGAGCGGCTTTCTCTTGCCGTAGATGCCGACCACATTGGCAGCCAGGTCAATCCCGGGCATCTCCTGCAGCAAACCGCTGCGCTCCACAGCCTGCCCAATGGTCGTACCGGCAGGCACCGTCAAGCTGCGCAAGAAGCTGCTGTCGGGCAAGGCATGACATACCTGCACCTGGATGTCTGCCTCAGCCATACACCGTCTCCGCGCGTTTGCAGAAGGAATCGACCATGCTGTTGGCGATCATGCCGAACACGGGGCCGATGATCTGCTCGAGCACGCGGCTGGAAAACTCGTAATGCAGGTCCAGTTCGATCTTGCAGGCGTCCTCGCGCAGGGCTTTGAAGGTCCACACGCCGTCGAGGGTCTTGAAAGGACCATCTACCAGCTTCATCTTGATGGAGCTGAAAGGCACGTTCTCATTGGACGTGGTGAAGCTTTGGCGCACGCCGTGGTAATGTATGCCCACGCTGGCGACGATCGTGTTCTCGCCCCGCTCGCGTATTTCGACCGCACCGCACCAGGGCAGGAATTTGGGATAATCCTCCACCGCCGCCACCAGCGCGAACATTTGTTCGGCGCTGTAGCCAAGAAAAACTGATTTATGTACTACTGCCATTGAAGAACCATTTGCTATGATGTTGGATACATTTGATTTTATCGCGCTTGCGCGAGACAGTAGTTTAACCGACCCGCGCACATTTACCATCTCATGACCATAGCAGACAACAGAAAAGCCTTCCACGACTACTTCATCGAGGATCGCTACGAAGCGGGCATCGTGCTGGAAGGCTGGGAAGTCAAAGCCATCCGCGACGCCCGCGTGCAAATCAAGGAAGCCTACGTTGTCGTCCGCGGCGACGAGCTGTTCCTGTTCGGCGCGCACATCAGCGCCCTGCCAACCGCCTCCACCCACATCCACCCGGAAGCCGTGCGCACGCGCAAGCTGCTGCTGCACCGTGCGGAAATGGATAAACTCATCGGCAAGGTGGAGCGCTCCGGCTACACGCTGGTGCCGCTCAACCTGCACTACAAGGGCGGCCGCGTGAAGTGCGAAATCGGCCTGGCCAAGGGCAAGAAACAGCACGACAAACGGGCTACCGAGCGCGATCGCGATGGCGCACGCGAAGTCCAGGCGGCAATGAAGGTGCATCGCCGCTAAAGGCAGCACCACACACGCGGCGTGCAAGGCAACACCAACCAGCCCGGCTATATGCCGGGTTTTATTTTAGGCTATGTCACCGTCAGGTGTGGGAACGCTCCCAGCGTTGCCTTCAGCAATGTTTCTGCAGAGCGGATGCGTCCCGCGTCGAGTATCCAGCGCCACCCCAGGTAATTCGGCAGGTAGCGCGTGGCCACGCCGTGAAAGACGACCAGCCATTCCCGCAAACGGCGGTGATAGGCATTGACGTTCTGCACATGGACGGCGCCCCGCACGCGTATGCCGGCGCGCAAGTTGACGGCCTGGTGGCTGATCCCCGCCTCCCCGGAAAAAGCCCGGTAGGCGACATGGCCGTCGGTCACCAGCAGGACGTCCTGGTCGATAACGGGCGGCAAACAGCCATGCAGCTGCGCCCCCGTCAGCACGCCGTTTCCCGCGACGAAAGCCAGGGTTTGTCCCGTGCGGTCGCGCGCCACAACGATGCACACTGGCGCACTGAAAATACCACGCTGGCGGGCACGGCCGCCACGGCGACGGGCCGGACGTGCCAGATACCGCGCGCCCTTTTCCGATTCCAGCACGTACAGCTCATCGGCCTCGACGATGCCGTGCAGACGATGCGGCCGGTCCGTTTTTGCCAACGATAAAAACCGGTGGCGCCAGCGGAAGGCGGTATTGCGGTGCACACCCAGTTGGCTGGCTGCCCGGCGCACGGAATCGGATGCAAGCAGGCAATCGGCGTAATCGAGCCACCGCGATTTATGGCGCAGGCGGGCCAGCGGCGTGCCGGTTAGCGCATTGAATGTGCGCCCGCACGGCACGCAGCGGTAGCGCTGCAATCCGTGTGCGTGGCCATGGCGGTGAGCATGGCAGCTGTTGCAATCCGGACAGTGCAGACGCTGCCGGGCCACGCTTTCGACCAGTGCCACGGCGGCGTCCTGCCAGGCGGCCCCGCGCAGCAGGACGATGCCCTCCAGGCGCTGGCGACGGTTCAGTGCGGCGAACTGGGCGATGAAGATTTTCCACTGGGCTGGCTGCATGGAAGGCTCCCGTTTGGCTGAGATAGACAGTCAGACAACCGGGCCAGAGAAAAAATCCGGGACTTCCCATACTTAATGGGGACAGAGCCCCACTATTTTGCCGATTGCAGACAGCAAGCGGAAAATCCACAAACAGTGCGATGAAAACGAAACAGAGAAGGGAAAAGAAAAAACAGGAGAAAGGCTGGTATTGTTGAAAATACCATAAAATAAACAGCAGATGAATCAGGCTGACCGCAAGGGCAAAGAGCCATAAACCAAGAAAGTTCCGGATGCTTGCATGCTGCCTTGTACTACACCTGTACTACCACACAGGACAAGCATCCGAATGAACGGTGAATTACACCTTCAGCAGATCACGCGACTTGCCCGAATCGGTCCACTCTTTGACCCATTTCGGCTGACGGCCACGGCCAGTCCATTGCTGTGTCGGATCATCGGGATTGCGATAGCGCACAGCGACGGTACCGGTTTTAGCGCGTATGCCTGTACCAACCAGATCTTTTACGGAAACACCGACGCTCTGAGCGATTGCGAGGATTTGTTCACGGGCTTTGGACAGGTCATCTTGCTCGCGCTTTTTCATTTGCTTCTTGATGTCGTCCTGCAGCGTACGCAGTTCGGACAGGGATAAGCTGGACAGATCCATGATATTTCCTTTGTGTGAGTTGAAAAATATAACTGAACAGTTAAATTCTATCCAATTGTAACGCGGCTGAGGCAATTTTTCTTGAGATTTGAATGTTTTTTTGCACTTCTTTTATCAAAAAACCCAGTTTCACATGGCCATGGGCCGGTACAGTCCCCAAAAAACGCTGCAACTGCCGCGACGGCAAGCCCGCCAGCAGGGACCAGGAGAAGATTCAATTTGGCGCCCTGTGTCATTTATTTTGCAGCACTTTTTGTTTCATTGCAATTTATTGCCATAATAATGGCAATTCACGAAAAGCATGGGAGCAATACTATCCTTCCCTTTTCTCGGTAATTCATTGAAATCGAATGTCTACCAGCACACATTCAGCTCATCACATGCCGCCGCATGTACATCGGCGCCTACTATAATCGAAAACATAAACCAGTGCTGCACGCCAGGCATAATATGCAAACATGCGGAGCATACCACGGCATAAAATAACGAAACCTGTATATGTCAAATGAGCCGCATTTTCCGACACGCTCCGCTGCCTATCGCACCATACAAATGCAAACCGCCCGCTATCGGGCGGGCGGCACTTGCTGCGTCACTTACTACTGAATAACTAGTCAGGTCTGGCCCTCAGGGAATGGCCACCCCGCTTTTCGGCTTCTGGCTTTTCACCACCTGCATCGCCGTCGCAATCAAGCCGCTCATATCGCCCAGATTGGCCGGCACGATAATCGAATTATTCGTTTTAGCCAATTGTGCAAATGCACCAACATACTGCTCGGCAACCTTCAGATTAACGGCATCTTCACCGCCCGGCTCGCGAATCGCCGCCCCTACCTGGCGCAACGCTTCGGCACTGGCCTGCGCCAGGGCCACGATGGCGGTGGCCTGCCCCTCGGCGCGATTGATGGACGCCTGCTTCTCGCCCTCCGAACGGGCGATGTTCGCTTCACGTTCGCCGCTGGCAATATTGATCTGCTCCTGCTTGCGTCCTTCCGACGCGGCGATCAGCGCGCGCTTTTCCCGTTCGGCAGTGATTTGCGCCTGCATCGCATGCAGGATTTCCTTTGGCGGCGTCAAATCCTTGATTTCATAGCGCAATACCTTGACGCCCCAATTGGCGGCAGACTCATCAATGGCATTCACGATGGCGGTATTGATATGGTCGCGCTCTTCAAATGTCTTGTCGAGCTCCATTTTACCGATAACGGAACGCAAGGTAGTTTGCGCCAGCTGCGTAATGGCGGCGATATAATTCGACGAGCCATACGAGGCGCGCATGGCGTCGGTAATCTGGAAATACAGAATCCCGTCGACCTGCAATTGCGTATTGTCGCGCGTAATGCACACCTGTGGCGGCACATCAAGCGGGATTTCCTTCAGCACATGCTTGTAAGCAATACGGTCGACGAATGGCACGACGATATTCAGGCCGGGGCCCAATACGGCGTGGAATTTTCCCAGGCGCTCGACTACCCAGGCATGCTGCTGCGGCACCACATTGACCGTCTTGAAGACAAATACCAATGCCAGCAATAACAAGATCAGCGACACGCTTCCGATGTTTACTTCCATAATCTACTCTCCAGGTTATCCAACAATCAAACGGCTGCCGCGCACGGCACGTATGGTGTAATGACCGGCCTGCGTATCACTGCCGGGTATCAATTCCACATCCCACAAGGCACCGCGATACGTGACACGCGCCACGCCATCGACCCAATGCGCCACGGCCACGCTTTGCCCGATATCGAGATTCACATTCGGATCCTGGGCCGCATCGCGCCGCGCCGCCTTGCCGAAACGGCTGCGCCGCAATAACAGGGTCGCAGCCACGCCGACAATGGCCGCCGTCATGGCCTGCCAACTGCCATTACCGCCCGCCAGCGCCACCAATCCGCCCGCGCCGACACCGATGGCGATCATCAGCAGATAAAACGTGCCCGTGAACAATTCCAGGATCAGTACCACGCCTGCCGCCACAAACCAGCCCACCCATTCAGCCATGATGCCTCCGTCCATTTGAATCCGAAAATAAAAAACCCCGCAGCCTATATAAGCGACGGGGTTTAATGCGAAATACCAGCTGATATTATTCTTGCCAGACACCTATATACAAGCAGTCTAACGCAATTCCGGATGACGTCAATAGCCGGGGGCGAATTAGCCCGCTGGCCCGGCACGTTTCACACCTGACAAAACCGTAGCGAGCGGATGTGATTTGTGGCTGAGAAGCGGAACTGTGCGAAGTACGGGGCCGCCGAGGCAGTGAGCATCGGCGGCGGCAAATCGCGACGCGCAGTAGGTACTGGCAGGTGCTCTTACTCTTCCAGCAGGCTGCGCAACATCCACGCTGTCTTTTCATGCAAATCCAGGCGCTGCGTGATCAGGTCGGCCGTTGGCTGATCGTTGGCCTTTTCCAGCAGCGGGAACAAACGGCGCGCCGTGCGTGCAGTTGCCTCTTGCGCCGACACCAGATGGCTGACCATTTCCAGGGCTGGCGGCACGCCGTCGATTTCCTTGATCGAGGCCAGCTTGACGAATTCCTTGTACGTGCCCGGTGCCGGATAGCCAAGGGCGCGGATGCGCTCGGCGATCAGATCCAGCGCGCCCCATTGCTCCGTGTACTGCGTCATGAACATCAGGTGCAGGGTGTTGAACATCGGCCCCTTCACGTTCCAGTGGAAATTGTGGGTCATCAGGTACAAGGTGTAGCTGTCAGCCAGCAGGCCGGACAGGCCTTCCGCGATCTTCGCACGGTCCGCTTCGGAAATGCCGATGTCGATCTTTGCAGCTTTGGTCGGTTTCTTGCTTGCCATATGAACTCCCGTCAATGTGTTGGTGGAATCATTTTAGCTGATCTTGCGCTACCTCATCATTCAGCCGCGTGCGCCGCCCGCCAGGGACTTGACACCGAGGATGGCACATAAAAAAACCCGCTGCCAGGTGAGTGGCAGCGGGTTTTCAGAGGGCAATAATGATAGATGCTTACGCTTTCAGCGCAGCCAGCTTTTGCCAGGTATCGATCACCGAGTCAGGATTCAAGGACATCGATTCGATGCCCTGCTCCATCAGCCAGACGGCAAAGTCGGGATGGTCGGAAGGACCCTGGCCGCAAATGCCGATGTACTTGCCGCGTGCCAGGCAAGCCTTGATGGCCAGGGCCAGCAGCGCTTTCACGGCAGGATCGCGCTCGTCGAAGTCGGCGGCCAGCAATTCCATGCCGGAATCGCGGTCCAGGCCCAGGGTCAGCTGGGTCAGATCGTTCGAACCGATCGAGAAGCCGTCGAAATGGTCGAGGAACTGGTCGGCCAGGATGGCGTTCGACGGCACTTCGCACATCATGATGACGCGCAAGCCGTTCTCGCCCCGCTTCAGGCCGTTTTTCGCCAGCAGGTCGATGACTTTCTCGGCCTGGCCCAGGGTGCGCACGAATGGCACCATGATTTCCACGTTTGTCAGGCCCATGTCATTGCGCACGCGTTTCATCGCCTCGCATTCCATGTTGAACGCTTCGGAGAAGTCGGCCGACAGGTAGCGCGCCGCGCCGCGGAAGCCCAGCATCGGGTTTTCCTCGTCCGGCTCGTAGCGCGAACCGCCGATCAGCTTCTTGTACTCGTTCGACTTGAAGTCGGACAGGCGCACGATGACTTTCTTCGGCCAGAACGCGGCGGCGATGGTGGCGATGCCTTCGGCCAGCTTGTCGATATAGAACGCTTTCGGCGATGCGTGACCTCGCGCCACGGATTCCACGGCCTTTTTCAGGTCGGCGTCGATGTTCGGGTATTCGAGGATCGCGCGCGGATGCACACCAATATTGTTATTGATGATGAATTCCAGGCGCGCCAGACCCACGCCGGCGTTCGGCACGGACTGGAAGTCGAACGCCAGTTGCGGATTGCCCACATTGAGCATGATCTTGGTGTCGAGCTTCGGCAATTCGCCGCGCGACACTTCCGACACTTCCGTTTCCAGCAGACCGTCGTAGATCTTGCCTTCGTCGCCTTCCGAGCAGACGACGGTAACAAACGTGCCATCTTTCAGCACGTCGGTCGCGTCGCCGCAGCCGACGACGGCAGGCACGCCGAGTTCACGGGCAATAATTGCTGCGTGGCAAGTACGGCCGCCGCGATTGGTGACGATGGCCGAAGCGCGCTTCATGACCGGTTCCCAGTTCGGGTCCGTCATGTCGGCAACGAGTACGTCGCCTGGCTGCACGCGCTCCATGTCGGCCGGGTCGTGAATCACGCGCACGGGGCCGGCGCCGATCTTCTGGCCGATGGCGCGGCCGGACGTCAGCACGGTGCCGGTGCTCTTCAGCTTGAAGCGTTCCTGCACGTCGGTCGCCTTTTGCTGCGACTTGACGGTCTCGGGACGCGCCTGCAGGATGTACAGCTTGCCGTCGCGGCCATCCTTGCCCCACTCGATGTCCATCGGACGGCCATAGTGGTTTTCGATGATGACGGCGTATTTCGCCAGTTCCACCACTTCGCTGTCGTTCAGCGAGTAGCGGTTGCGCATTTCGACAGGCACGTCGACGGTTCTCACGGAACGGCCGGCTTTCGCTTCGTTCGTGAATTCCATCTTCAGCAGTTTGGAGCCGATATTGCGGCGGATCACAGGCGACTTGCCTTTTTCCAGCATCGGCTTGTGCACATAGAATTCGTCGGGGTTGACGGCGCCCTGCACCACGGTTTCACCGAGGCCATAGCTGGAAGTGACGAACACCACGTCCTTGAAGCCCGATTCCGTATCGATGGTAAACATCACGCCGGCGGCGCCCAGGTCGGAACGCACCATGCGCTGCACGCCGGCCGACAAGGCCACTTCAGCGTGCGTAAAACCCTTGTGTACGCGGTAGGAAATGGCGCGGTCGTTGTACAGCGACGCGAATACCTGTTTCATCGCTTCGAGCACGTTGTCGATGCCGACCACGTTCAGGAAAGTTTCTTGCTGGCCAGCAAAAGATGCGTCCGGCAAGTCTTCCGCCGTCGCCGAGGAACGCACGGCAAACGACATTTCGGTATCGGAGTCGGCCACCAGCTTGGCGTAGAACTGGTCGATTTCAGCCGCCAGGCGGGGCTGGAACGGGGTTTCCACGATCCATTGACGGATCTCGGCACCGGCTTGCGCCAGCGCGCGCACATCGTCGATGTCCAGGCCTTCCAGGCGCTGGGCAATGCGCTCGGCCAGCGGCAGGCCGCCGTTGGCGCTATACGACAGGAAGTCGCGGAATGCCTGTGCCGTGGTGGCGAAGCCACCGGGCACGCGCACGCCAGCTTCGGCCAGCTGGCTGATCATTTCGCCCAGGGAGGCGTTCTTGCCGCCGACGGATTCGACATCCGTCATGCGCAAATGCTCGAACGAGGCGACGTACACCGCGTCCTTGTCTTTCTCCTGCGATACTGCGTTGGTCATAATGACACCCTTACTGATGATAGAAATCTTTACGCGAGGCGCACAGACAGTCTTCTTGTTATTCTTGGCGTCGTGCAGCACAATCATACCGTTACAGCCATTTTACCTTGTGCGGCGCAAATTGACGACGCACAATCTTGATCCGAAAACCCATGACACAAGAACCACGCCCCCCTCTGCCCGCCGCGGCCCGCACCGTTTTCTTCGTTTCTGACGGTACCGGCATCACCGCCGAGACGTTCGGCCATTCGGTGCTGACGCAGTTCGACCTGCGCTTCCGCCAGATTCGCCTGCCCTTTATCGACACCATGGACAAGGCGTACGAGGCGGCGCGCAAGATCAACGAAGCGTTTGCCACCGACGGCCAGCGTCCCATCATCTTCTCCACCCTGGTGAAAAACGACCTGTCGGCCGTGATCCGCAAGTCCAGCGGCATGCACATGGACCTGATCCAGACCTTCGTCGCCCCGCTGGAGCAGGAGCTGGGCGTGATGTCCACCCACACCATCGGCCGCTCGCACAACATCGTCGACAGCGAGGAATACAAGAACCGCATCGAGGCGATCAATTATTCGCTGGCCCATGACGATGGGCAGTCACACAAGAACCTGTCATCGGCCGATGTCATTCTGGTGGGTGTTTCCCGCTCTGGCAAGACCCCGACCAGCCTGTACCTGGCCATGCAGTACGGCATCAAAGCGGCCAATTACCCGCTGATTCCCGAGGATTTCGAGCGTGAAAAGCTGCCGACGGCACTGAACGAATTTAAGAATAAAATTTTCGGATTAAGCATTACGCCCGAACGTTTGTCGGAAATACGCAACGAAAGACGTGCTGGAAGCAAGTATGCGGCCATTGAAAATTGCCGCTATGAGGTCAACGAAGCGGAGAAAATGATGAAACGCGAGGGTATCCGCTGGCTGTCGTCGACCACCAAGTCGATCGAGGAAATCTCCACGACGATCCTGCAGGAGATCAAACCGAACCGCCGCGAATACTGAATCAGGCAGCCGGACAAAAAACGGGGCCCTTGAGGCCCCGTTGCATTTCCTGCTACTGGTTCTGGCGCACCTGCTCGAAGAAGCAGACGGCGGCGCAGGCGGCCACGTTCAGCGATTCGATCTGGCCAAGATGGGGAATGACCACCTGGTGCGTCGCCATCGACAGCAAATCGTCGGCCACGCCCTGCCCTTCGTGGCCGAACAGCCAGGCAACTGGCTGGCGCAGGTCGACGTCGTACAAGCGCTGCGTGGCGTAGCCGCTGGTGGCGAGGGTCGCCACCTTGGCGCCGGCGACCAGTGCGGCCAGGTCGACGTTTTCAAAGATATCGAGCACGAAGTGCGCGCCCATCGCTGCGCGCAGCACCTTGGGCGACCAGCAGAAGGCCGTGCCGGCGCTGCAGTACACCTGCGTGATGCCGGCGGCCGCCGCGCTGCGCAGGATGGAGCCCACGTTGCCCGGGTCTTGCAGGTTATCGAGCAGCACGGCCGACACGCTCAGCGGCTGCGTGACGGCCCGCTCCGGCGTCTCGATGAGGAACATCACGCCCACGCCGTGCTCCACCTGGCTGACGGCGTTGTACAGCGCGTCGGGCAAGCCCAGTACGTGCGCGCGCTGCGCTTCGAGCTGGCCGACGATGTCCGCCACCTCCGCATTCTGCAGGGCGCTTTCGCTGACGATGCATTGTTCCGGCATGCCGCGCAGCTGCAGGTAGGACTGGCACAGATGCACGCCGTCGAGCAGGGTGCGGCCCGACTTGCGGCGCGCCTGCGAACTGCCCGCCAGTTTCAGCAAATCCTTGTATTGCGCATTGTCGCGCGAAGTGATCGTCTTCATGCCACCACCTCCTGCGCGCCGAACAGCGCAATGACGTTGCGCACGGGCGCGAACGAACGGCGGTGCACGGGCGAGGCGCCGTGCAGGTGCAGCCGCTCCAGGTGCAATTTGGTGCCATAGCCCTTGTGCTGGTCAAAGCAGTACTCGGGATAGGCCGCGTGCAGGTGCACCAGGGCCGCGTCGCGCGCCGTCTTGGCCAGGATCGAGGCCGCGGAAATCGAATCGACCTTGTCGTCGCCGCCGACGATGGCCATGCCGCGTATTGGCATCACGGGGCAGCGGTTGCCGTCGATCAGCGCCAGGGTCGGCACGGTAGACAAAGCCTCGACGGCGCGGCGCATGGCCAGCATCGACGCCTGCAGGATGTTCAGGCGGTCGATTTCCTCTTCCGACGCTTCGGCGATGGCCCAGGCCAGGGCCTTGGCCTTGATCTGCGGCGCCAGCAGGTCGCGTTTGGCTTCGGTGAGCTTTTTCGAGTCGCGCAAGCCGTCGATGGGCTGATTCGGGTCGAGGATCACGGCGGCGGCGAAGACCGGGCCGGCCAGCGGACCGCGTCCTGCCTCGTCGACGCCGCAGATGATTTCATCGAGCGAGAATGGCAAGTCGTCAAACAGGCCGGGATAGATATTTTTCACGTTGAATCTTTGGTTGGTACTGCGGTTGAAGCGGTGATCGGGAATTACTTGCCATTGGCGGCGATGACCTGCATGACGGCGTTGGCGCTCTCTCGCGCGCTGTCGCGCAGCAGGCTGTGGTGCATGTCCGTGAAACGCTGCACCAGGCGCAGGCGGCCCGGCACGTCGCTCAGCTGCCGCCACATGGCCTCGGCCAGCGCTTCGGGACTGGCCGCGTTCTGCAGCAGTTCGGGCACCAGGTAGTCGCGCGCCAGGATGTTCGGCAAACCAATCCACGGCTGGTAGCCCATGTGGCGCATGATTTCCCACGAAGCGCGCATCATTTTGTAGGCGATGACCATGGGCTTCTTGTACAGCGCCACCTCCAGCGACGCCGTGCCGGACGCCACCAGTACTGCATCGGCGGCGCAGATGGCAGTGTGCGAGCCGCCATCGGTGAGCAGGATTTCGACATCCTGCAAGCCCGCCTCACGGATGAGTTGCAAAAAGTACTGGCGCTGCTTTTCGCCGGCCATCGGTGCGACGAAGCGCAGCGAGCGGTCGCGCGCCAGCAGCAGCTTGCAGGCGGCCACGAACGCCACCGTATTGTATTTGAGTTCGCCCATGCGGCTGCCCGGCATCAGGGTCACCACGTTGGCGTCTTCGGGCAAGCCCAGGACACGGCGCGCGGCCGCTTCGTCGGGCTGCAGGGGGATCATCTCGGCCAGCGGATGGCCGACATAGGTAACGGGCACGCCTGCCTTGCGGTAGATCTCTTCCTCGAACGGGAAGATCACCAGCATGTGCGAGACGGCCTTGATGATTTTCTTGATGCGCCCGCCGCGCCAGGCCCAGATCTGCGGCCCGATGTAGTGCACGGTGGGGATGCCGCCTTCCTTCAGCTGCTGCTCGAGTCCCAGGTTAAAGCCCGGGTAGTCGGCGCCGATGAAGACGGCGGGACGCTCCGCCAGCAGCTGGTCGCGCAGCGCATTCTGGATGCCCTTGATTTCGCGGTAGCGGGGAATGATCTCGAACAGGCCGCGCACGGTCAATTTGTCGAGCGGCCAGTCCGACACGAAGCCCTGCCTGGCCATGTGCTCGCCGCCGATGCCGTGGAAGCGAGCGCCGGGCAGCTGCGGCACGAGGCCGGACAGCAGCCGGCTGGCCAGCAGGTCTCCCGACACCTCGCCGGCGACGATGGCGACCGACAGGCCGCTGGACTGGTCAGCGGACGATGCCACGCGACGCCACGCCCAAAAATTCGCGCATGGCGCGAATGTGTTCCGCCACCTCGGGCGACGATGCCGCTTCTTCTTCGAACAGGGCCGCCTTGGATTCTTCCAGGGTCAGTCCCGAGCGATAGATGAGTTTATACGCGGCGCGGATGCCGTTGATCTGCTCGCGCGTAAAGCCGCGGCGTTTCAGGCCTTCGATATTGACGCCATGGGCCTGCGCCGGATTGCCGTTCAGGAGCACGAACGGCGGCACGTCCTGCGTCAGGCTGGTGCTCATGCCGACAAAGGCATGCGCGCCGATCTTGCAGAACTGGTGCACATTGGCGAAACCGCTCATGATGACCCAGTCGCCGATTTCCACGTGGCCCGCCAGCTGGGCGTTGTTCGAAAAGATGGTGTTGTTGCCCACCAGGCAGTCGTGCGCCAGGTGCACATACGCCGAAATCCAGTTGTCATTGCCCAGGCGCGTCACACCGCCGCCTTGCACGGTTCCCGTGTTGAAGGTGCAAAACTCCCGGATGGTGTTGCGGTCGCCAATTTCCAGGCGCGTGGCCTCGCCAGACCATTTTTTATCCTGCGGCTGCGCGCCGATGGAGGAAAACTGGAACAGGTGGTTGTCCGCGCCTATCGTCGTATGGCCGTCGATCACCACATGCGGGCCGACCCTGGTGCCGGCGCCGATGCGCACGTGCGGGCCGATGATGGAGTACGGGCCCACCTCGACCGAGCTGTCCAGCTCGGCCTTCGGATCGATGACTGCCGTCGAGTGGATGGCCGCCATTACTGCCCCGCTGGCTGGCTCGCATCCTGCGCGCTGCGGATCGTGCACATCAGTTCACCTTCTACGGCCAGCTTGCCGTCGACCGTACCGACGGCCTTGTATTTCCAGATGCCGCGCGAGACGCGCAGGATTTCCACGTCCATCTTCAACTGGTCGCCCGGTTCGACAGGACGCTTGAAGCGCGCATTGTCGATGCCGACAAAGTAGACCACCGAGTTCTCGTCCGGCTTCACGCCCATCGACAGGAACGACAGCAGCGCCGCCGTTTGCGCCAGCGCTTCGATCATCAGCACGCCGGGCATGACCGGCTTGTGCGGGAAATGGCCCTGGAAGAACTCTTCGTTGACCGTCACATTCTTGATGGCGGTGATGGTTTTGTTCGCCTCCCAGTCCAGCACGCGGTCGACCAGCAGCAGCGGGTAGCGGTGCGGCAGCAGCGATTTGATGGCGAGGATGTCGAGGGTCTTGTTTTCAGTAGTCATTTTTCGTCTTGCGTGGTCAGTGTTTTAATTGTTTTTTCAAGCGCGCGGATTTTTTCGCGCATGCTTGACAGGTTGCGCACGATGGCGGCGCTCTTTTCCCAGTCGGCGTTCTTGGCCAGCGGGTAGAAACCCGTGTACTGGCCCGGCTCCGCGATCGAGCGCGAGACCATGCTGCCGGAACCGACATGGACGCGGTCGGCAATCGTCAGGTGGCCCAGCACCATGGCGGCGCCGCCAAAGGTGCAGTACTTGCCGATGACGGCGCTGCCCGCCACGCCGACGCAGCCGGCCATCGCCGTATGCGCGCCGATGTGGCAGTTGTGGCCGATCTGGATCTGGTTATCCAGCTTGACACCATCTTCGATGATGGTGTCGGCCAATGCGCCACGGTCGATGGTGGTATTGGCGCCGATATCGACATCGTCGCCGATCACCACCCTGCCCGTCTGCGGAATCTTGATATACACGCCGCCCTCGTTGGCGAAGCCGAATCCGTCGGTGCCGATCACGGCGCCCGAATGGATGATGCCGCGCTGGCCGATCATGCAGCGCGCATGGAAGGTCACGTTGGCGAACAACTGCGTGCCGGCGCCGATGACGGCGTCGCGGCCCACCACGCAGCCAGGACCGATCACGCAGCCGGCGCCGATCACGGCGCCCGCCTCGATCACCGCATGGGCGCCGATGGACGCGCTGGCATCGACCTGCGCGCCGGCGTCGACAAAGGCGCTCGGATGGATGCCCAGCGGCGCCCTGATTTCATGCAGGTCGGCGAAATACTGCGCCGCGCGCGCGAAATACACATAGGGATTCGGTGTGACGATGCGCGCGCCCGCATACTCGGCGCCGATCAGCGCATCGTCGGCCGGCGTGAGGATCAGCGCAGCGGCGCCGCTCTGGGCCGCCTGTGCGCGGAACTTGCTATTGCTGAGAAAGCTGATGTGCGAAGCGCCGGCGTCAGCCAGCGGAGCGATCCCTGAAACTTCCAGGTTGGGCTCGCCCGCCAATTGTCCGCCGAAGCGTTCGACCAATTCTCCTAGTCGAGTGCCCATCTATGAAACCCTTATAAAAACGCCTGCCACTGCCTACTGCGCGGCGCGATTTGCGGTCTCCGATGCTCACTGTGCATGCGCACAGCTCCGCTTCTCAACCACAACTCACATCCGCTCGCTACGGCACTGCCAGGCGTAAAAACTATTACAATTACTTGTCCAGCGCCTTCAGCACCTTGTCGGTGATGTCGATGCGCGGGCTGGCCCACAGGGCTTCCTGCAGCACGATGTCATATCCCTCGATATGGGCCATCTGCTGGATGATGGTGTTGGCCTTTTCCGCGATGGCGCTGCGCTCTTCGTTCGTGCGCTGACTCAGGTCTTCGCGGAACTCGCGCTGGCGGCGCTGCAATTCCTTGTCCAGCTCAAAAAACTCGCGCTGGCGCTTGGCCCGCTCAGCCTCGCTCAGGGTTGGCATGTCCTTTTCCAGGGCCTCGTTGGCCACCTTGAAGCGGGCGGCCAGTTCCTGCATGGCCTTTTCACGCGTGCGGAATTCCTCCGCCAGCTTGGCGCTGGCCAGCTTGGCCAGCCTCGATTCGTTATAAATACGTTCGCTGCTGATCCAGGCGATCTTCGACTCCTGAGCCTGCGCCTGCACCGGCAACAGCGAACTCCAGCACAATGCGATCATGGCAAGGGACTTGGGCAGGGTAGCGGATGCGGTGTTCATGATACTCCATGGTCAAAAAGTAAAAGCTCGCGCCTGGTTCCAGCGGGCCGGTTAGAAACCGGTGCCCATCTGGAACTGGAAGCGCTCCAGGCGGTCCGTCGGCTTGGCGTTCAGCGGTTTGGCATAACTCAGTTTGAGCGGGCCCACCGGCGAAATCCAGCTGATCCCCAGGCCAGCAGAATAGCGCAATTGCGAAATACGCATTTTTTCGCCTTCCTGGTAGACCTGACCGCCATCGAGGAAACCGAACCAGCGCAGGCTGCGGTCATTGCCCGAACCGGGGAATGGCATCTGCAGTTCCGCGTTGCCGATCAGGCGCGACGCGCCGCCCAGGGCATCGTTGGTGCTCGGTTCGACCGCGCCCAGCGAGGAACTCAGGTAGCCGCGCACCGAACCGATGCCGCCGCCGTAGAAGTTCTTGAAGACCGGGTACACGTGTTTGCCGATGCCATGGCCGTAGTCGATCTCGCCCTTCAGCGCCAGGGTGACCTTGCTGAACAACGGACGGAAATACTGGTGCTCATAGATGGCACGGAAGTACTTCTGGTCGCCGATCAGGTCCGCCTCCAGGTTGACGCGCTGGTAGCGGCCGATCGATGGCGTCAGGGCGCTGTCACGGCTGTCGCGCTGCCATGCGGCCGTCAGCGGAATGGAATTGGTGGTAGCCGAACCGATGCCGTCGGACGGGCCGCCATTGTCGATCACGTACTGCTTGAAGCGGATCGGGCTGGTGATATCGGTCTCGATGCGCGAACGCTCGGCGCCAATACCGAAGAAGACGGTGTCGACTTCCGAGAACGGCACGCCGAAACTCACGCGGCCGCCGGTCTGCTTGATCTTGTAGCTGCCGATGTTCAGCGCCGGCGGTTCCGTCGTACGCAGGTAGACTTCGAAGCTGCGCGAAATGCCGTCGTCCGTGAAGTACGGATTGGTTTGCGAAAACGCAATGGTGCGGCTGTAATGGCTGGTATTGAGCTCGATACCCACCGTATTGCCGCTACCGGCGAAGTTGGCCTGCGAAATCGAGGCCGACAATGTGAATTTTTCCGATTGCGAGAACGCGCCGCCGATCAGGAAGTTACCTGTCGGTTTTTCCACCACCGTCACGTTGACGTCGACCTGGTCGGTCGTGCCCTGCGCTTCCGGCGTGTCGATGGTCACGTCCTTGAAATAGCCGAGGCGGTCGACGCGGTCGCGCGACAGCTTGATCTTGTTGCTGTCATACCAGGACGATTCGAACTGACGGAATTCGCGACGGATGACTTCATCGCGCGTAGTGGTGTTGCCGGCGATATTCATGTGGCGCACGTAGACGCGCTTGCCCGGATCGATGAAGAAGGTAAACCCCACTTCGTGCTTTTCGCGGTTGATCTCGGGATTGGCGTTGACGTTGGCAAACGCATAGCCGAACGTGGCAAGGCGGTCCTGAATGCGCTTGTTCGTGGCCGTCAGGCGCGCGCCCGAATAGATCTCGCCTTCGCGCATCAGGTTCAGGGCCTTCAGCTCTTCTTCGCGGCCGAACATCTCGCCTTCGAACTTGGTGCCGGAAACCTTGTACTTCTCGCCTTCGGTGATGTTGATCGTCAGGTAAATGTCTTTTTTATCAGGCGTGATCGACACCTGGGTCGAGTCGACCTGCATCTCGATGTAGCCGCGGTCCAGGTAGTAGGACTTGAGCGATTCGATATCGCCCGTCAGCTTGGTCTTCGAATACTGGTCGGCCTTGGTGTACCAGCTGAACCAGCCGCCCGTATTCAGGGCCAGCTGCTCGCGCAGCTCCTTGTCCGTGAAGGCCTTGTTGCCGACGATGTTGATCTGCTTGATGCGGGCCACGTCGCCCTCGTCGACGGCGAACACCACGTTGACGCGGTTGCGCTCGATCGGCGTGACGGTGGTGGTGATCTTCACGCCGTACAGGCCATGCGACAGGTACTGGCGCTTGAGTTCCTGTTCCGCGCGGTCGACGGACGCCTTATCGAAAATCTTCGCTTCACCGACGCCGATTTCCTTCAACGCCTTGACCAGCACGTCCTTTTCAAATTCCTTGGTACCGGTAAACTCCACGCTGGCGATGGCCGGGCGCTCCTCGACCAGCACCACCAGGACGTCGCCATCGGCTTCCAGGCGCACATCCTTGAACATGCCCGTCGCATACAGGGCTTTGATGGCGGCAACGCTCTTCTCGTCGGAGAACGTCTCGCCGACCCGCACCGGCAGGTAGGCAAAGACGGTGCCTGCTTCGGTACGCTGGATCCCTTCGACCCGGATGTCCTTGACAGTGAACGGCTGGACGGCCAGCGCGTGGCCGGAACAGAAGGCCATGACGGCAGCGCCGATCAGGCTGCGGCGAAAGGAAGGCAAGGCAAAACGAGCAGAATGTAATTTCATTGGGGTTATTCAATGGTAAATCAATGGACAACATACACAAAAGATTGCTTGTGCGACTCACTCAAAGGCATCAACCATCGCCTTAATTGATCAGCCGCAATACGTCATTAAAGACGGCAAGCACCATCAAGGTCAGCAACAGACCGATCCCCAGGCGCTGGGCAACCTCGCCTACGCGTTCCGGCACGGGGCGTCCGGTCAAAACTTCCAGCGAATAATACAGCAAATGCCCGCCATCCAGAACAGGAATGGGTAGCAAATTCATCACGCCCAGACTGATACTGATGAAGGCGATGAAGCTCAGGTAGCTTACCAGGCCGATGCGCGCCGTCTGGCCCGCGTAGTCGGCGATGGTAATGGGTCCCGTCACATTCTTCAGCGAAACCTGGCCGGTGATCATTTTACCCAGCATTTTCAGGCTCATGGCACTGGTGTCCCAGACCTTGACTGCAGCCTTGCCGACAGCGGAAAACGGTCCGGACGCCACAACGATCATATCCGGCACCTGCCCCAGCTTTGCCTGGATCTTACCAACTGTTACAGCTCCCGGTGCACTGCTGGCCTGGACGGCGTCCGGCGTGATGGACAGGGTCAGGCCTTGCCCATTACGCAACAGTTGCAACTGCAAGGTCTGGCCCGGCGCCCGGCTCAGGGTATCGATGATGGCGCCCACGTCGTGCATGGACTTGCCGTCGATGGCCAGGATCTGGTCGTTCTTCTGCAGGCCGGCGCGCGCGGCGGCGCCACCGGGCAGGATTTCCATCATGGTGGGCGCGGAACGGGCCAGGGTCAGGCCCAGCTTGCCCAGCACATCGCCTTCCAGGTCCGTTTCCGTCAGGCTATCCGTCGGCAAGCTGGCCTGTTGCGCGCCGCGGTCGGGGCGGCGCACATCGATGCGGGCCGGCTGCTTGTCGAGCGCGGCCTGGATCAGTTGCCAGCGCAGCTCGGACCAGCTGGCCACGGGCTTGCCGTTCACGGCATCGACGGTGTCGCCGCTGCGCAGGCCGGCCATATAGGCAGCGGTCTGTTCGGCAACGGGACCGAGCTTGCTGGACGGCTCTTCGATGCCGTACATGAACAGGCCCGCATACAGCACGATGGCGACGAGGAAATTGGCCAGCGGGCCAGCGGCTACGATGGCGATGCGGCGCCACACGCTCTGGCGCGTGAATTCACGGCGCAATTCGCTTTCCGGCAAGTCACTGAGGTCCTGGGCGCGGCTGTCGAGCATGCTTACATAGCCGCCCAGCGGCAGCGCGGAAATCGCCCATTCCGTTTGATCCTTGCCAAACTTGCGCGAATACACCACTTTGCCCATGCCGATGGAGAAACGCAGCACCTTCACGCCGCACCAGCGCGCCACCAGATAGTGGCCCAGCTCGTGCAGGGTGATCAGCGACCCGAGCGCGACGATAAACGCCAGCAAGGTGGTAATGAGCGTCATGCGGCCAGCCTGCCGGCGATGTACGTCTGTGCCGCCACACGGGCCAGGCGGTCCTGCTCCATCACCGCTTCGATGCTGGAGGCGGCGCCGTGCGGCACCGCCTCGATCACGCGGGCGATGACCTGATCGATCTGGCGGAAGCCGATCTGCGCGTCAAGAAACGCCTGCACGGCCACCTCATTGGCCGCGTTCAGCAGGGCCGGTGCCGTGCCGCCCGCGCGCAAGGCGTCAAACGCCAGCGCCAGGCAGGGGAAACGGCGGAAATCGGGACGTTCGAACTGCAAGGTGGCCACTTGCGCCAGGTCAAGCTGCGCCACGCCGGAGGCGATACGCTGAGGGTACGCCAGCGCATGCGCGATCGGCGTGCGCATGTCCGGATTGCCCAGTTGGGCCAGCACGGAACCGTCGATGTAAGACACCATCGAATGGATCACGCTTTGCGGGTGGATCAGCACCTCGATCTGCTCGGCCGGGGCGCCGAACAGCCAGTGCGCCTCGATCACTTCCAGCCCCTTGTTCATCATCGTGGCCGAATCGACGGAAATCTTGCGCCCCATGGCCCAGGTCGGATGCTTGCATGCCTGGTCCGGCGTCACCTGGTCGAGCGTTTCGACGTCGCGCGTAAGGAAGGGACCGCCGGAAGCCGTCAGCACGACCTTCGCCACGCCGGCGGCGCCAGGTGCGCGGCCATAGCCATGCGGCAGGCACTGGAAGATGGCATTGTGCTCGCTGTCGATCGGCAGCAGCACGGCGCCATTGTCGTGCACGGCGTCCATGAACAGCTGGCCGGACATGACCAGCGCCTCTTTATTGGCCAGCAGCACTTTCTTGCCGGCGCGCGCCGCCGCCAGGGTGGGCGCCAGGCCGGCCGCGCCGACGATGGCCGCCATCACGCCTGTCACTTGCGGGGCGCTGGCGATGGCGCACAGGGCCTCCACGCCATACGCGACTTCGGTGGACACGCCCAGCCCGCGCAGCAAGCGCGTCAGCTCAAGGGCGGCGGCGGCCGTGGCGACGACGGCGCGCTGTGGCCGAAATTGCAGGCACTGGGCGGCCAGTTCGGCCACGCGGCTGTGGGCGCTCAGCGCATACACGCTGTACTGTTCAGGATGACGCGCGAGCACGTCCAGCGTAGACACGCCGATCGAGCCGGTGGCGCCAAGGATGGTGATGTATTGCATGGAAGTTTCCTTAAAGCCAACTGGCCACGAGGGCGGCAAATGGCAGGACCGGGATCAACGCATCGATACGGTCGAGTACGCCACCGTGGCCGGGCAGCAGCTTGCTGCTGTCCTTGATGCCCGCGCGGCGCTTCAATTGGGATTCGAACAGGTCGCCCACGATGCTGGCGGCGACGAGCACCAGCAACACCAGCAAGGTCACCAGCGACCCGCGGCGCAATTGCAGCTGCACGGCAAAGGTATCCTGCAGCACCGGCAGCGATGGCGCGGCCACGATGGTGATGGCGGCAATGACCAGTACGGCGATGCCGCCGCCGATGGCGCCCTCCCAGGATTTACCTGGGGAAATACTTGGCGCCAGCTTGCGCTTGCCGAAGGCCTTGCCCGAGAAATAGGCGCCGATGTCGGCGATCCAGACCAGGGCCATCACGGACAGCAGATACAGGGGGCTATGCAGGAACAGGGCAATGATGGCGACGAAGCAGCCGACGATGGTCACCGGGTACACCAGGCTGAGCAAGGTATTGCCCAGGCCTTCCGTCGGTGGCAAGCCCGTCGCCAG
Source organism: Janthinobacterium sp. GW821-FHT03A03 (assembly GCF_059421435.1). Taxonomy (NCBI): domain Bacteria; kingdom Pseudomonadati; phylum Pseudomonadota; class Betaproteobacteria; order Burkholderiales; family Oxalobacteraceae; genus Janthinobacterium; species Janthinobacterium sp. GW821-FHT03A03. The sequence continues at coordinate 266,376 of NZ_JBWKUZ010000004.1, forward strand.
CGACGGCACGAAGCGGATCAGCCAGATGGCCACGCACAGGGCGAACCAGAAATTGAGCTGCGCCATGCCATTGCCGACAAAAAAAGTATACGCGAAGGCGGCGGTCCAGACGGCAGCGATCAGCAGCGCCTGGCGATTTTTGAAGATACGGAAGCTTTCCCAGACGGCGGCGCCGAAGAACGCCGTGACGATCACGGCGAAAGCGGGAAAATAATTCAGATACAGAACCGGCAGCAAGACCGCCAACAAGACCAGGGCGGTGATTATCCGTGTTTTCAGCATCAGTTTGTCTTTTCAGTTAATTGCGCGCTGGTACGGCCAAAACGCCGTTCGCGCTGCTGGTAAGACGCGATTGCCGCGTCGAGGCTGTCGACATTGAAGTCGGGCCAGAAAGTCTCGGTGAAAAACAGCTCAGTGTACGCCAGTTGCCACAACAGGAAATTGGAAATGCGCTGCTCGCCGCCCGTGCGGATGAACAGGTCGGGCTCGGGCGCGTAGGCCATGGCCAGGTGGGGCGCCAGTTGCTCTTCGGTGTAAGCATGGCCGGCAGGCTGGCCGTTGGCGGCAGCCTCGGCGCTCATTTTATTGACAGCCTGCATGATGTCCCAGCGGCCGCCATAGTTGGCGCAGATGGTCACCGTCAGGCGCGTATTGCCTGCCGTCTTGCGTTCGGCATCGGCGATCAGGGTTTGCAACTGTTCATTAAAGCGCGACAAATCGCCCACCACCTTCAGGCGGATGTCATTGGCGTGCATCTTGGCCACTTCGCGTTCCAGCATGGTGACGAACAGGCGCATCAGCATCGACACCTCTTCTTCGGGGCGGCGCCAGTTTTCCGAGCTGAAGGCAAACAGGGTCAGGTACTCGACACCGCGTTCGAGACACGTCTCGACGACACCGCGCACGGCGTCGGCGCCCTTGACGTGGCCGGCCACGCGGGGCAGGAAACGTTTGGTTGCCCAGCGGCCATTGCCATCCATAATGATTGCCACATGGCGCGGCACCGTGCCCACCTCGGGTACTGCCGTTGTCGAACTCGAATAGATCATGAAAACACTAATGCCAAAAATAAAAGATAACTATTATGCGCCAAATAGCGCTGCCCGGAAAAGCCATGCTTTTCCGGGCAGCGTCAAGGGGGCAGAAAACTAGACCGTCAGCACTTCTTTTTCTTTGTCGACCACCATCTTGTCGATGTCGGCGATAAACTTGTCCGTCAGCTTCTGCACTTCTTCCGACGAGCGGCGCTCGTCGTCCTCGGAACAGGCTTTTTCCTTGACCAGTTTTTTCAGCGACTCGTTCGCATCGCGGCGAATGTTACGCACAGCAATCTTCGCGTCTTCCGCTTCGCTCTTGACCAGCTTGACCATTTCCTTGCGACGCTCTTCCGTCAGCGGCGGCGTCGGTACGCGGATCAGGTCGCCCTGTGCCGACGGGTTCAGACCCAGGTCGGCGTCGCGGATGGCTTTCTCGATGGTGCTGGCCATCTTCTTTTCGTACGGCTGCACGCCGATGGTGCGCGCGTCGATCAGGGTCACGTTGGCCACCTGGGTCAGCGCCGTCGGCGAACCGTAGTACTCGACCATCACGTGGTCCAGGATACCCGTATGGGCACGGCCGGTACGCACCTTGGCCAGATCGGCCTTCAGTGTTTCCAGCGACTTCGCCATGCGTTCCTGGGCATTCTTTTTAACGTCAGCTAAGGACATGCTGCTCTCCTGTGGTAGCGCCTGCCAAAACCTGCTGCGCGTCGGCACAGGCGGCTTGCGATGCTCACCGTACTTCGGTACGGTTGCGCGTCTCGGCCACCTCTTCCTTCCGCTCGCGACGGTTTTGTCAGGCGTTGTTAATGTTAATGAATCTTGAAATTACTACTAATACTAATTTAGACGTGAACCAAAGTACCTTCGTCTTCACCGAGAATCACACGCATCAGCGCGCCGGGCTTGGTGATCGAAAACACTTTAATTGGCAGTTTCTGGTCGCGGCACAGGGCGAATGCGGTGGCGTCCATCACTTGCAGGTGCTTGGCGATGGCGTCGTCGAAGGTAATCGTGTGGAACAGGGTGGCGTTCGGATCCTTCTTCGGATCGGCCGTGTAGACGCCGTCGACCTTGGTGGCCTTCAGGACGATCTCGGCGCTGATCTCGGAACCGCGCAGGGCGGCTGCCGTGTCGGTGGTGAAGAATGGATTGCCGGTACCGGCGGCGAAAACCACCACTTTACCTTCTTCCAGGTATTGCAGGGCTTTCGGACGGACGTAAGGCTCGACCACTTGCTCGATGCCGATGGCCGACATGACGCGCGCGGTGATGCCGACATGGCGCATGGCATCGGCCAGGGCCAGGGCGTTCATCACGGTGGCAAGCATGCCCATGTAGTCGGCGGTGGCACGGTCCATGCCTTGCGCGCCAGGCGCAACGCCGCGGAAGATATTGCCGCCGCCAATCACGATTGCCAGTTCCACACCCAACTTTGCCACCTCGGCCACATCGGCCACCATGCGCTCGATCGTGGCGCGGTTGATGCCGTAGGGATCATCACCCATCAGGGCTTCGCCGGACAACTTGAGGAGGACGCGCTTGTAGGCTGGTTTTGACATGAGCTGGGGCTCCATAAATGAGGTTATTCGAGTATGACATGGCGCAGCGCCTTGCAGCGCCGGATAGGCGGGAGGAAGCTGCCCATGCCGCCGCCCGGCACGACAGGTGCGGGCGGGCCAAAAAAACGGGCCTCTCGGCCCGCTTTACTTACGCTCCCTGGGAGGCAGCCATCTGTGCTGCAACTTCTGCTGCGAAGTCGTCTTGCTTCTTCTCAATGCCCTCGCCTACTACGTACATGGCGAAACCTTTGACGCTGGTGTTAGCCGCCTTCAGCATTTGCTCAACCGACAGCTTGTCGTTTTTCACGAAAGCCTGGTTCAGCAGGGACACTTCCTTCAGGTATTTCTGTACGGAACCTTCCAGGCGCTTGGCCAGGATTTCCGGCGATTGGGCTGGCTTGCCTTCGGCGGCCGCTTTGGCAGCGTCTTCTTCAGCTTTCAGTTGTGCAACCGAACGCTCTTTTTCGATCAGTTCCGCTGGAACTTGTTCCGACGACAGCGACACTGGCTTCATGGCAGCGATGTGCATGGCCACGTCCTTGCCTACTTGCTCATCGGCGCCGTCGAATTCGACGATCACGCCAATGCGCGAGCCGTGCAGGTACGAAGCCAGCTTGGCGCTGGTTTCGAAACGCTGGAAGCGGCGGATGGTCATGTTTTCGCCGATTTTGCCGATCAGGGCAGCGCGCACGTCTTCCAGGGTCTTGCCGTCGAGTGGCAGGGCCAGCAGGGCAGCTACGTCAGCCGGGTTGTGTTCCGCTACCAGACGGGCAGCGTTGTTGGCCAGTGCCAGGAAATCGTCGTTTTTTGCAACGAAGTCGGTTTCCGAGTTCACTTCGACCAGGGCGCCTACGCCGTTGGCGATGTAGGTTGCCACGACGCCTTCAGCGGTGATGCGTGCCGATGCTTTCGATGCCTTGCCGCCCAGTTTGACGCGCAGGATCTCTTCCGCACGCGCCATGTCGCCATCGGCTTCGGTCAGTGCTTTTTTGCATTCCATCATTGGTGCGTCGGTTTTGCCGCGCAATTCGCCTACCATCGCTGCTGTAATCGCTGCCATGTGTTTCTCCTGATTCGGTGAGTCGATAGTCGCGGCCGGGCATGCATGCCTCGCCAGCGGTCACTATCGTTTTTTTGTTAAAAAAAAGGGGGAGCTGCTGCCACCCCTTTTCCCTTACTGCTGTGCTTACAAACGGCTATCCTGCGACAGCCTGGCCATTAAGCCTGTTCGTTAACTTCGACGAATTCGTCGCCAGCGGCTGCTTTAACCATTTCAACAACTTCGTTACCGGCAGCTGCACGGCCTTCGATGATTGCATCAGCAACACCGCGAGCGTACAACATGATGGCTTTCGAGGAGTCATCGTTACCTGGGATCACGAAGTTCACGCCTTCTGGGGAGTGGTTGGTATCGACAACGCCGATGACCGGGATACCCAGCTTGGCCGCTTCGGTGATCGCGCCCTTGTGGTAGCCGACGTCCACAACGAAGATTGCGTCAGGAACGCCGCCCATGTCCTTGATGCCGCCGATCGATTTTTGCAGCTTGATCATTTCGCGGGAGAACATCAGCGCTTCTTTTTTCGACAGCTTCTCGATCGAACCGTCTTCGACCATCGCTTCCATGTCCTTCAGGCGCTTGATCGAGGTTTTGATCGTCTTGAAGTTGGTCAGCATGCCGCCCAACCAACGTTGATCAACGAAAGGCACGCCAGCGCGCTGTGCTTCAGCAGCGATGATTTCGCGAGCTTGGCGCTTGGTGCCAACCATCAGGATGGTGCCACGGTTTGCAGCCAGTTGACGCACGTGCTTCATTGCGTCCTGGTACATCGCCATGGTTTTTTCCAGGTTGATGATGTGGATCTTGTTGCGATGGCCGAAGATGAACGGTGCCATTTTTGGATTCCAAAAACGGGTTTGGTGACCAAAGTGGACACCGGCTTCCAGCATTTCGCGCATTGTTACGGACATTATTAACTCCAGGGTTGGGTCTGGAATCCGATCAGTCACCATACAGGCACCCTTGTCGACCGGATTCGCGTGTTTATATAAATTAAAGACACTGTTTTACTACATTGCTTAAAAGAGAATTCAAGCAACCCGGGATTCTACACTGAAATGCCCATTGCATCAAGTCCGCAGCACAAATCGCGCGCATGGGGCAAGCCGGCATTGCACCACGCTGGTGCAAGCCGTGCCCATTAAGTGGTTTGCCGCAGAAATCGCCGGCCTGCCCCAGGATGGAGGCGGCGGATACAGGGCGCCTCGTTTATAATTTCGGCATATTTGCAGACTTTTCCTCATACGCTGAGATTCGTCTGTGCTTTTCACTTGAATATCTTGCAGATTGCGAATTACATCATGTCCACCATCCGTATCAATTCCGCCGCCGACATCGAAGGCATGCGCGTAGCCGGCAAGCTCGGCGCTGAAGTGCTCGACTACATCACGCCCTTCGTCAAGGCGGGCGTCACGACGGGCGAACTGGACCGCCTGTGCCACGAATACATGGTCAACGTGCAGGGCACCATCCCTGCGCCGCTGAACTATTGCCCGCCGGGCTACACGCCTTACCCCAAGGCCATCTGCACCTCCGTCAACGACGTCATCTGCCACGGCATTCCGGGCGACAAGGTCCTGAAAAGCGGCGATTCCGTCAACCTCGACATCACCGTCATCAAGGATGGCTACCACGGCGACAACAGCCGCATGTTCCTCGTCGGCACGCCGACCATCCTGGCCAAGCGCCTGTCGGAAATCACCTATGAATGCATGTGGCTGGGAATCGACCAGATCAAGCCGGGCGCCCACCTGGGCGACATCGGCCATGCGATCCAGCAACATGCGGAAAAAGCCGGCTACAGCGTGGTGCGCGAATTCTGCGGCCACGGCATCGGCAAGGTCTTCCATGAAGAACCACAAGTGTTGCATTATGGCAAACCTGGCACCCTGGAGCGACTGGAAGCGGGCATGATCTTTACCGTGGAACCGATGATCAACGCGGGCCGCCGCGAAATCCGCGAAATGAATGACGGCTGGACCATCAAGACCAAGGACCGCAGCCTGTCGGCGCAGTGGGAACACACGGTGCTGGTGACGGAAACGGGCTATGAAGTGCTGACCGTGTCGCCCGGCATGCCGCCGCCACCGGCCTTGATCCTGAACAAGGCTTGATTCTTTAATTACACGCAACGCCACCCAGGGCCCAGATGAAAAAGCAAGTTCGGGAACAGCTGAAGCAGCAACTGAAAGCCGACCGCCAGGTCGTCATCGCCGCCTTCCACGCCGACGGCAAGCCTGAAAAACTGCTGCGCAGCCTGCGCCACAGCGTCGACGGCGTGCTGGCGCGCGCCTGGCAGGAAGCGGGACTGCCGCCCGGCACGGCCCTGGTGGGCGTGGGCGGCTACGGCCGCGGCGAACTGTTTCCGTATTCCGACGTCGACCTGCTGATCCTGCTGCAGCAGGCGCCCGATGCGGCCACGCAGGAAAAGCTCGAGGAACTGGTGCAGCTGCTGTGGGACCTGGGCCTGGAAATCGGCCACAGCATCCGCACCGTCGACGAATGCATGGTGGAATCGAAAGCCGACATCACTGTGCAGACGAGCCTGCTCGAAGCGCGCCTTGTCTGCGGCAACGCGGAGCTGTTCGCGCAATTGCAGCAACGCTATGACGCGGCGATGGACGCGCAGGCATTTTTCCAGGCAAAAACGGCGGAGATGCGCCAGCGCCACGCCAAGTATGAAGACACGGCCTTCAGCCTGGAGCCGAACTGCAAGGAAAGCCCGGGCGGCCTGCGCGACCTGCAGGTGATCCTGTGGGTGGCCAAGGCAGCCGGCCTGGCCAATTCCTGGCGCACCCTGGCCACGGGCGGCCTGATCACCCTGACGGAAGCGCGCCAGCTGATGGAAAAGGAGCGCGCATTCAAGGATATCCGCGTGCGCCTGCACCTGCACGCAGGGCGGCGCGAAGACCGCCTCGTGTTCGACGTGCAGACGGCCATCGCCGAATCGCTGGGCTTGCAAGCGACGGGCAGCGGACCGCACATGCGCCGCGCCAGCGAATTCCTCATGCAACGCTATTACTGGGCCGCCAAGACCGTAACCCAGCTCAACACGATTTTGCTGCAAAACATCGAGGCGCGGCTGTTTCCGCAAGACGATGTGGCCGTGCCCATCAACGAGCGCTTCAATGAAGTCAATGGCTTGATCGATATCAGTACCGACGATACGTTTGAGCAATATCCTTCGGCCATGCTGGAAATTTTTGTCCTGATGACGGAGCGCCCGGCCCTGAAGGGCATGACGTCGCGCGCCACGCGGGCCCTGTGGCACGAGCGCTTCAAGATCGACGCGGCCTTCCGCCAGGACCCCGTCAACCGCACCCTCTTCCTGCGCATCATGCAGGCGCCCGTGGGCATCATCCACGCGCTGCGGCGCATGAACGAGATGAGCATCCTCGGGCGCTACCTGCCGAATTTCCGCCGCATCGTGGGACAGATGCAGCACGACCTGTTCCACGTGTACACGGTCGACCAGCATATTCTGATGGTGGTGCGCAACATGCGCCGCTTCACCATGAGCGAACATGCGCACGAATACCCGTTCTGCAGCCAGTTGATGGCCGATTTCTCGCAATCGTGGCTGCTGTACGTGGCCGCCCTGTTCCACGACATCGCCAAGGGCCGCGGCGGCGACCACTCGAAGCTGGGCGTGGCCGACGCCACCCAGTTCTGCCAGGACCACGGCCTGTCCGGCGAAGACACGGAACTCGTGGCTTTCTTGGTGGAAAATCACCTGACCATGTCGCAAGTGGCGCAAAAGCAGGACCTGTCCGACCCGGACGTTATCGCCGCCTTTGCGAAAGTGGTCAAGGACGAGCGCCACCTGACGGGGCTGTACCTGCTGACAGTGGCCGACATCCGCGGCACCAGCCCGAAAGTGTGGAACGCCTGGAAGGGCAAGCTGCTGGAAGACCTGTACAAGATCACCCTGCGCGTGCTGGGCGGCGAGCCGCACACGGCCGACCGCGAACTGAAGAACCGCCAGCAGGAAGCGCTGGCCACCCTGCGCCTGTACGGGCTGCCGCCGGACGCCCATTTAAAGCTGTGGCAGCAGCTGGACGTGGCGTATTTCCTGCGCCACGACGCCTCCGACATCGCCTGGCAGACGCGCTCGCTGTACGACAAGCTCGACAGCAAGTTGCCGGTGGTAAAATGCCGGCTGGCGCCCATCGGCGAAGGCTTGCAGGTGGCCGTCTACATCCCCGACCAGCCGGACCTGTTCGCGCGCATCTGCAGCTATTTCGACCGCAAGAACTTCAGCATCCTCGACGCGAAGATCCATACGACGAAAAATGGCTATGCGCTCGACACCTTCCTCGTCACGGAACAGAACTTCGCCAAGAGCTACCGCGACATCATCAGCCTGATCGAGCATGAGCTGGGCGAGCTGCTGCAGTCGCAAGCGCCGCTGCCGCCGCCAGGCAAGGGCCGGCTGTCGCGCCTGTCGCGCACCTTCCCCTTCCAGCCGACCGTCGACTTGCGGCCCGATGAAAAGGGCCAGTATTACCTGCTGTCGGTGGCCGCCAACGACCGCACGGGCTTGCTGTACTCGATCGCCAACGTGCTGACCAAGTACCGCATCAACCTGCACACGGCCAAAATCATGACCCTGGGCGAACGGGTCGAAGACGTCTTCCTCGTCGACGGCCCCTCGCTCAACAACGCCCGCAACCAGATCTTGCTGGAAACCGATTTACTCGATGCGCTGAAGGTATGACCATTCCGCGCAGCGCCTCCCCTTATTGATTTAGTGAAACACAGACCATGACCGAAGAATTATTACGCTTGTCCAAACGCATGTCCGAACTGGGCCTGTGCTCGCGCCGCGAAGCCGACGAATGGATCGCGCGCGGCTGGGTCCGCGTAGATGGCAAAGTGGTGTCTGAGCTGGGCAGCAAGGTCTACCCCAGCCAGAAAGTCACCGTGGAACGCCAGGCGGCGGCCGAACAATCGAAGCGCGTTACCGTGCTCATCAACAAGCCCGTCGGCTACGTCAGCGGCCAGGCCGAAGACGGCTACACGCCCGCCGTGGCCCTGATCAAGGCGGAAAACCGCTGGGCGGAAGACCGCAGCCCGGAACAGTTCCACCCGACCCAGCTGCGCAGCCTGGTGGCCGCCGGCCGCCTGGACATCGATTCCGTCGGCTTGCTGGTCCTGACGCAGGATGGGCGCGTGGCCAAGCAGCTGATCGGCCACGATACCGATATCGACAAGGAATACCTGGTGCGCGTCAGCTACACCAAGGGCGGCACCCTGCCCGACAGCGACTTGAAAAAACTCAACCACGGTCTGTGGCTGGACGGCAAACCCTTGCTGCCTGCCAAGGTGCGCTGGCAGAATGAGGACCAGCTGAGTTTCACTTTGCGCGAAGGCAAGAAACGCCAGATCCGCCGCATGTGCGAAGCCGTCGGCCTGAAGGTGCTGGGTCTCAAGCGCGTGCGCATCGGCAAGGTCAAGCTGGGCGACCTGCCGACGGGCCAATGGCGCTACCTGAGCGCGGACGAGCAGTTTTAAGCTTGCCAGGATCTGTTTTCAGCAAGCAAGGAAAATAGTGCGGTAAAGGCAATTATTGTAATTTGTTTAGCAAATATTGCCCTGAACCTATACACTATTCCCCATTAGAAATTACAAGAGATACGCCGTCGTGAACGATCCCATTCCTAATCCCCTGCGCAAAGGTGCGCCCAGCCTGGCCGACGTGGCCGAGCCGATGGAGCCCGGCACCAAGCCGCACCACATGAGCGATCCGTGGGATATCGGTGAAACCCTGTGCAGCCTGGCTGATAACGGCGACGCCATTTCCATCTATCCCACCGACGGAGACGACGTCATCATGGCGCGCATCCTGTCCGTCGACGACGACTTGCCGCAATTCGTGCTGGAACTCAATGAAGGCGCCACCTTGCCCGAAGGCGGCGCCACCTTCGTGTCCTGGGTACAAAGCGCCAAGCTGCAATTCACCATCAACGGCGAATGGCAAGCCTATCCCGAGCGGCCCAACGTCTACCTGACGAACTTCCCCAGCCATTGCCTGGTGCTGGAGCGGCGCGAATCGACGCGCCTGGAAACGCCGCTGGGCGTGTACTACCTGGCTGCCTTCGTGCTCGAAGGCCGTCCGTACGAATTGCAGCTGTATGATTTCTCCGCCGGCGGCATCGGCATGCGTGCCCACCCGCGCGACACGGTAGGCCTGTACGTGGGCCGCAAGCTGTCGCGCGTGCGGCTGGAGCTGGGGCCGGACAAGGTCATGATCGCCGACCTGGAAATCCGTTTGTCGCGCACCTTCCGCTCCTTCCTGCTCGGTGAACAGGTACAGATCGGCTGCCGCTTCCTGAACCTGACGGACACGATGCGCGAAGAATTGAAAAACTTGCTCGACAACCTGGGCAGCAGCCGCAAGGTGCGTTAGTTTTGCAGATTTGCTTCAGGCATAAAAAATGGCCGCCCAGCTGATGCTGCGCGGCCATTTTTCTACTCATTCACTGCTACCGCCAGCAACATTTGGACTCTGACCCGCCGGGTCAGCCCCCAGGTGAAGCAGCAATTAATCGTCGTCGCTTGGATCCAAATCAGGAAACATGACGTCCGTATAGCCGAATTGCGTAAAATCAACAATACGCATCGGATACAGGATGCCGTGCAAATGGTCCACCTCATGCTGCACCACGCGCGCATGGAAACCGTCGCAGTCGCGGCTGATGGACTGGCCGAACTGGTCCACGCCTTCATAGTGCAGCTCGCTCCAGCGCGGCACGCTGCCGCGCAGGCCCGGCACGGACAGGCAGCCTTCAAAGCCCTCTTCCTTGCGTTCCGACAAGGGCGTCAGCACAGGATTGATCAGCACGGTTTCCGGCACTTGCGGCGCGTCGGGATAGCGCAGATTCTGCTTGAAGCCATAGATCACCAGCTGCAGGTTGACGCCGATCTGCGGCGCCGCCAGGCCCGCGCCGTTGGCGGCGTGCATGGTGTCGAACATGTCGGCGATCAGCGCGTGCAATTCGGGCGTGTCGAACTCGCGCACGGGTTCGGCCATGCGCAGCAGGCGCGGATCGCCCATCTTGAGAATGTCGCGTACGGTCATTTTGCGTCCAGCACAGATTGCAGTTGTTGCAGATAATCACGAAAGGCAGCGCCCGTTTCCGGATGCTTCATGCCCATCGCCGTCGTCGCCTTCAGGTAACCGAGCTTGGAGCCGCAGTCGTAGCGCTGTCCCTTGTAGCGGTAGGCCAGCACGCGCTCTTCGCGCATCAGGGCGGCGATGCCGTCCGTCAACTGGATTTCGCCGCCGGCGCCCGTGCCCAGGTTTTCCAGATGCGCAAAGATACGGCTGCTCAGCACATAGCGGCCCACCACGGCCAGGGTCGACGGCGCCATTTCCGGCGCCGGTTTTTCCACGATGGCCGAGACCAGCTCCAGGTCAGGCTGATAATGCTGGGCGCTGACGATGCCGTATTGCTTGGTTTCCGCGCGCGGCACGTCCTGCACCGCCAGCAGCGAGCAATTCTCGTACTGGAAGACGTCGGTCATCTGCGCCAGCACGGGACGCGCGCCCTCTTCCACATCCATGAAGTCGTCGGCCAGCAGCACGGCGAACGGCTCGTCGCCGATCACGGGGCGGGCGCACAGCACGGCGTGGCCCAGGCCCAGCGGTGCGGACTGGCGGATGTAGATGCAATTGATGTGCTTGGGGATGACGTTCTGCACCATTTCCAGCAACTGGCGCTTGCCGGCCGCCTCCAGTTCCGTTTCCAGCTCATAGGCCGTGTCGAAATGGTCCTCGATAGCGCGCTTGTTGCGGCCCGTGATGAAGATCATTTCCGTGATCCCCGCCGCCACGGCCTCTTCCACCGCGTACTGGATCAATGGCTTGTCGACGATGGGCAGCATTTCCTTCGGTTGCGCCTTGGTGGCGGGCAAGAAACGACTGCCCAGGCCGGCGACGGGAAAGACTGCTTTTTTGATTTTTTTCATGGGTCTATCTGTCATATTTTAATGATTAGTCTTGCGCGAGCAAGGCCAGCAAACCAGCCTCGTCGAGTATGGCCACTCCCAGTTCCTGGGCCTTGAGCAACTTGCTGCCGGCGTCCGATCCTGCCACCACATAGCCCGTCTTCTTCGACACGGAACCGCTGACCTTGCCGCCGGCCGCCTCGATCAGCTCCGCAGCCTCGTCGCGGCTCATATTGGGCAAGGTGCCCGTCAGGACAAAGGTCTTGCCGTCCAGTTTGCCGCCAGATGCTGGCTGTTCCGGCAATTGTGACAGTAATTCATTGCGCAGGGCGTCCAGTTGAGCAAGCAGCTTGACATTGCTCTCATCGGCCAGCCATTGGGCCAGCGATTCAGCCACGGCGGCGGGCAAGCCCGCGTGGAAACTGGCGCCTTGCGCCGCCAGGCTGGCCAGGGTCACGCCCCGCTCCACCAGCTGCTTGCTGCGCGGCTCCGTCAGCTTAGGGATGCCGATGGCCGCCAGCAGCCTGGTTTGCTCCAGCTGCGTGCGCAGCTTGGCGCTGGGCGCATGTTCGCCCTGCGGCGTGACGCCGGCATCCAGCAAGGCTTGCAGCGCCTGCTGATTCTTTGCCTCGGCAAAGAAATCGGCAATCGATTCCGCGACGGTGCCGCCGATGTCGGGCAGCACGCGCAGCAAGGCCGCCGGCGCCCGGCGCACATAGTCCAGGCTGCCGAGCCACTCGGCCAGGGTCTTGGCCGTCGACTCGCCCACGTGGCGGATGCCCAGCGCGAACAGGAAACGCTCGAGCGGCGGACGCTTGCTGGCCTCGATGCCTGCCAGCAGGTTTTCCGCCCACTTGGTGGGAATCTTGCCTTGTTGCACTGTTTCCGGCGTGGAACCATCGCGCTCGTCGGCGCGTAGCTTCATTTCCAGCAGTTTGTCCAGGGTCAAGCCGTACAGGTCGGCCAGGCCATGCACGTATTCGAGTTCGACCAGGGTATCGATATAACGTTCCCCCAATCCCTCGATATCCATCATGCGGCGGCCCGCGAAGTGGCGGAACGCTTCCTTGCGCTGGGCCGAGCAGAACAGGCCGCCGGAGCAGCGGGCGATGGCCTCGCCCTCTTCGCGCACCACGTGCGAGCCGCACACGGGACAGCTTTCCAGCATCCTGAACGGCAACGGGGCCGGTTCAGGGCGCTTATCCAGCACCACGGACAGCACTTCGGGAATCACGTCGCCGGCGCGGCGCACGACGACGGTGTCGCCCACGCGCACATCCTTGCGCAGCACTTCATCCTCATTGTGCAAGGTGGCGTTGGTCACCGTCACGCCGCCGACGGACACGGGCGCCAGGCGCGCCACGGGCGTCATGGCGCCCGTGCGGCCCACCTGGATGTCGATGCCCAGCACCACGGTCAGCGCCTCTTCGGCGGGAAACTTGTGCGCCAGCGCAAAACGCGGTGCGCGCGAGACAAAACCCAGTTGCTGCTGGTCTTGCGTCGCATTGACTTTATAGACGACGCCGTCGATTTCATACGGCAAGGCCGGACGGCGCGCGCCGATATCGGCATAGTAGGCCAGCAAGCCCTGCGCGCCCTGCACCACCTTGCGCTCCTTCGACACGGGGATGCCCAAGGTCTCGTACCAGTCCAGCAAGGCCGAATGCGACACCGGCATGGCGGCGCCGTCGAGGGCGCCGATGCCATACGCATAGAAGCGCAGCTTGCGCTGCGCCGTAATGCGCGAATCGAGCTGGCGCAGGCTGCCGGCCGCCGCATTGCGGGGATTGGCGAATTCTTTCTGGCCAGCATCACGCTGGCGCTGGTTCAGGCGGGCAAAGTCGGCCTTGAACATCATCACTTCGCCGCGCACGTCCAGCAGCGCCGGCACATGCTTGCCGTGCAGGCGCAAAGGGATGCCGGCAATGGTACGGATATTTGCCGTCACGTCCTCGCCCGTGGCGCCGTCGCCGCGCGTGGCCGCCTGCATGAACAGGCCATGTTCATAGCGCAGGTTGATGGCCAGGCCGTCGAATTTCACTTCGGCCGCATAAGCGACCTCTTCCCCGTCCAGTTCCAGGCCCTCGCGCACGCGGCGGTCGAAGTTGACGATATCGTCGTCGGTGAAACCATTGTTGAGCGACAACATCGGCACCGCGTGCGTGACTTGCTCGAATTGCGGCAGCGGCGCCGCGCCCACGCGCAAGGTGGGCGAATCCGGTTGCAGCAACTCGGGATGGGCCGCTTCCAGCGCCTGCAGCTCGGCAAACAGCTTGTCGTACTCGGCGTCGGGGATGGTGGGATTGTCGAGCACGTGGTAGGCGTGCAGATGCCGGTTCAGCTCGGCAGTGAGTGCCAGGACGCGCGCTTGCGCATCCTGGTTGGTCGGATCAGTCATTATTGCGGGATTCTTCAGCTAAATAAACGCAGGGCGCGGGTGGAACCGGCCGGAATGTCGGCCGCGTCCATTTCCTGGTAAAACTCTTGCACCTGGCCGGCGATCTCGGCCAGCGCCGCATCCGACAGGGCCTGGTTGTAGTCGTCGACGATGGTCGCGTCCAGGCGGCCCACCAGCGCACGGGCGCAGGCCACCATGGCGCCAAAACCGTCGCGCGCGGGGGCCACGCAAGGCACGTCCAGCAGCAAGGTCAAGCGGGGCGTCGTTTCCTCGGCCAGGGTAACGTTCGTCGACAGCGAGAACAGATGGCCGCCGTCGCCGTCCGGCATGACGAAGCGGCCGTCGGGACGCACGTCGAAGCCTTGTTTCTCCAGTGCAACGAGCAAGGTGGAAATGGCCCACGGCGCGCCGTTCGTGTGCAGGTTCACACCCAGCTGGGCGTCGTGGCCGGCGACGAAGCGGTGCAGATTGCGCGCTTCGGCCATCACTTCCATCATGTCGGGCACTTCCGGCTCGGCGCCGATGTCGTCGGCCACGCCGCGCAAGCGCGTGACCAGTTCCGAGTACTCGAGTTCATTCAAGGCCGTGCTGCGGCTGGCCAGCTGCACGCCCCCCTGCATCCTGGTGTAGACACCGCCATGCGTGATCGGTTCCCAGTCGCCATTCACGTGCAAGCCGATGAAGTGCACGGGCTTGTTGCCCACCAGGCGCAGGGTTTGCAATACGGGCAGGATCTTGTCGCCGCGCACGGGCGCTTCCAGCGACAAAGGCAACAGGCAATCGATCAGCGGGTCGACCAGGCTGGTCGCCTGTTCGCTGGCCGCGCTCACTTCTTGCACGGGTTCGGCAGCAGGCGCCACGGCGGGCGCAGGAGCCGGCTCGGCGGCGCCGGCCAGCGACGGCTCCGCATGCACGGGAGCATCGGGCACGGCGGTGGCCGGCGGCGCGCCGAACGACGGCTCGGCCTTGGCGGCGGGCGCCGCGTCAAAGCGCGGTTCCTGGCGCAAGACAGGTTCCTGGACATCCGCCACGGGGGCGTCGCCATCGCGCATCAGCACGTCATCATGGTCGGTGGAAAATGCGCGCTCCACGCTTTTCTTGGCCTTGTATTCCTGCCATTTGTTGTAGGAGAAAACACCGACGATAAACACGCCGCCGGCGCCGAACAAGGTAATTTGGAGATCTGTCATGCTGCTTGTGCCTCGGTAGCAAAATTTGCGGCGGACTCCATGTCCACCGCCACGATGCGCGATACGCCCTGCTCCTGCATCGTCACACCGATCAATTGATGGGCCATTTCCATCGCAATCTTGTTATGCGAAATGAAAAGGAATTGGGTCTGGTCGGACATGCGCTTGACCATGCGGCAGAAGCGTTCCGTGTTCGAATCGTCCAGCGGTGCATCGACTTCGTCGAGCAGGCAGAACGGCGCCGGATTCAGGCGGAACATGGAAAACACCAATGCCGTCGCGGTCAGCGCCTTCTCTCCACCGGACAACAGGTGGATGGTTGCATTTTTCTTGCCAGGCGGCTGCGCCATGACTTGTACACCGGAATCGAGAATCTCGTCGCCCGTCATGGTCAAGCGGGCCTGGCCGCCGCCGAACAAAATGGGGAACAGCTCGGAAAAGTGGTGGTTGACCTTGTCGAACGTGTCTTGCAGCAAGTCGCGCGTTTCCTTGTCGATCTTGTGGATCGCGTCTTCCAGCGTATTGATCGCTTCCGTCAGGTCGGCATTCTGGGCGTCGAGGAAATTCTTGCGCTCGGACGCCTGCGCCAGCTCGTCCAGCGCGGCCAGGTTGACGGCGCCCAGCGCCGTGATGGCGTTGGTCAGGCGCGTCACTTCGCCCTGCAGATACGATGGCCGCATGTCCGGGTGCAATTTTTCCGTCAGGACAGCCTCGTCGGCGCCCGACTCCAGCAATTGCTGGGCGAACTGCTCCTGGTTCAGGCGCGCGGCTTGCTCCTTGAGCTGCATTTCCATGATCTTGTCGCGCTGCGGCTGCAGGCTGCGTTCCGACTGCGTGCGCGCGTCTTCGGACAACCGCAGCTGCTGCGTGATCTGGTCCAGCTCATGGCGCGCATCGGCCAGCGCCCGTTCCTGCGTGGTGCGGCGCTCGAGCAGATCCTGCAGGCCGTCGGCGGCCGCGCCGCTTTCCAGGCTGGCCAGTTCCTGCTGGCCCGCTTCCAGGCTTTCCGTCACCTGCCGGGCCTGCGTACTGGCCGTGGCGATATTACGGCGCAATTCCTCGATCTTCGCGCGGTGGGCTTTTTCCGCGTATTCCGTATCCTTGGCGGCCCGCTCCAGGTCGCGCAAGGCTTCGCGCGCCTCGGCCAGACGCTGTTCCTTCTGCAGGAAATCCGTGTGGCCGTCTTCGTGCGCTTCCTGCAGGTTGCCCAGTTCCATGTCCAGCTGTTCGAATTTCTCTTCCGATTCGGCCTTGATCTGCTGCTGCTCGGCTTCCTGCGCGGCAATTTCCGCCAGGTCGGCGCCGATCTGCGTGCTGCGCTGGTTGAAGCGCGCTTCCACTTCCGACAGTTTCACCACGTCCAGTTGCAGAGTATGCACGGAAGACGTCAGCTGCTGTATGCGCAAGCGCAAGTCCGACAGGTTGCGCGTCAAATTCGCCACCGCCGCGTCGGCCCGCACGGAACGGGCGCGCGCCTCTTCGGCCAGCAATTGCTGGGCGCGCAGCTGCTTGCCGATATTGTCGATTTCCTGCTGGCGGCCCAGCATGCCCTCCTGCTCCGAATCGGCCGCATAGAAGCGCACGCTGGTGGCCGTGACCACATGGCCCGCGCGCGTGACGAAATAGCCGCCCGGCGGCAATTTACTGCGCTCGGCCAGCGCCTCGACCGCGTCTTCCACGGCATAGGCGTTGTACAGCCAGTCCTGCAGCAAGCCGCGCAAGCCCGGATCGTTGAGTTTAAGCAAATTCAGGAAAGGCTTCAGGCCCGCCACTTCCGGCACGGGCAGCGGCGCCACGGTGGACGGCGCATACAGGGCCAGCTTGGCCGGCGGCGCGTCCGCAAAGAAAGCCTTGGCCCAGTCGATGTTCGACAGTTGCAGGGCCGACGTGCGCTCGCGCAGGATCGATTCCATGGCCGCTTCCCAGCCCGCCTCGATCTGCAGCTTTTGCCACAGGCGGGGCAAGGTGTCGAGCTCGTGCTTTTTCAGCCAGGGCTGGACCTTGCCCTGGGTCTGCACGCGTTCCTGCAATTGTTTCAAAGCGGAAAGACGCGCTTCCAGCTGGGCGTTGGCGGCCGTTTCGGCATTGACCTGCGCCTGCGCCTCGGCCCGCTCCTGCTCCAGCTTCGGCTGCTGCTCCAGCGCTTCTTCCAGATAAAAACCCTGTTCTTCCAGCGCCTGCTGCTTTTCTTCCAGCTGCAATTTCAGGTTTTCCAGGTGGCTGCTGTCCGGCAGGCTCAGGCTGTTCTTTTCCTGCTGCAGGCGCTCGCGGCGCGTCAACAGGCTGGCCAGGATGTTGGAGGCATTGCGCTGGTGTGCCGATTCCAGTTCCAGCTGCTGCTGGGCTTGCATAATCCTGGCCCGCGATTCCGTGCTCCTGTTTTGCGCGGCGCGCCAGGCGGCGTCCAGCTCGGGCAATTGCTCGCCCTTCTGTTCGGCCATCATTTGCGATTGTTCAACCTTGGCGGCCAGCTCTTCAAGGTGGAATTCCGCCTCCTCGATCTGTTCCTGGTATTCGCCGCCCTGGCGGCTCCACTGGTCGCGCTGGGCCGTCAGGGTGGCCAGCTGGGCCTGCAGGCGCGCGCGCGATTCGATGACGAACTTGATCTGCGCTTCCAGGCTGCCGATTTCCGCATTCGTCTGATACAGATGGCCCTGCGCCGTATGCAGGCGGTCGCCCACGGCAAAGTGCGCCTGGCGCATCTGCTCGAGGGTCAGCTCCACGTTGCGCAGCTTGGCCGTCTGTTCTTCCAGGTCCGTCTGCGCCTGTTCCACTTCGCGGAAATAGCGCGTCTGCTCGTTTTGCGCCTCGTTCTTGCGCAACAGCCACAGCAGTTTCTGCTTTTCTTCCTGGTCCGCCTGCAAGGCGTGGAAACGCGTGGCAACAGCGGCCTGCGCTTCCAGTTTTTCCAGGTTGGCATTGAGTTCGCGCAAGATATCTTCCACGCGCAGCAGGTTTTCGCGCGTGTCCTGCAAGCGGTTTTCCGTCTCGCGGCGGCGTTCCTTGTATTTCGACACGCCGGCTGCTTCTTCGAGGAAGACGCGCAATTCTTCGGGGCGCGATTCGATGATGCGCGAAATCATGCCCTGGCCGATGATGGCGTAGGCGCGCGGACCGAGGCCCGTGCCGAGGAAGATGTCCTGGATGTCGCGCCGGCGCACGGGCTGGCCGTTGATGTAATAGGTGGAGGTGCCGTCGCGCGTCAGCGTGCGCTTGACGGCGATCTCGGCGTACTGGCCCCACTGGCCGGACGCCTTGCCGTCGTTGTTGTCGAACACCAGTTCCACGGAAGCGCGTCCGGCGGGCTTGCGGTGCGTGGAGCCGTTGAAAATGACGTCCTGCATCGATTCGCCGCGCAATTCCGACGCTTTCGATTCGCCCAGCACCCAGCGCACGGCGTCGATGATGTTCGACTTGCCGCAGCCGTTAGGTCCGACCACGCCCACGAGCTGGCCTGGCACCTGGAAATTGGTGGGATCGACAAAAGACTTAAATCCCGACAACTTGATGGAAGAGAGACGCACGTGTTTTAGAGTTCCTGGCCTATGCTGGCCGTTGAGACGGGTGAACCCGGTTCATATTCAGTTGATGGTCACCGTGGTCACCATTGCGACGGCAGCCTGGCCGCTCGCCACGAAAAAGTGGTTCATCATACCATTTCCTGATGCTTTTCTGGCCAAAAAACAGCAGTGTCAGGCGCCAGCCGGCAGCGCTTCACCGGGCTGGCCGGCCATCCTGCGCCAGTTTCCAGTCGGCGCGGGAAAAAACACGCTCGTGGCCGGACAGCACCATGGCCAGTTTCTGCAGCCATCGCTCGGTCGGCATGGGCTCGGCCTTGAAGCTGAGCACCACCATCAGCGCCAGGCTGGCCAGCGCCAGCGCGTGGCTGACGGCGATATTGACGGCGCCGCGGGCATGCCACATGAAGCCCAGCGCCACCGCCAGGCCCAGCACGCAGCCGCTGGCGGCTTCCGACACGCTGTGCGCATGCACGACCACGCGGGAAATGGCCACCAGCACGGCAAAGGCCACGCCGACGAGCACGCCGGCATGGCGCCAGCGGCCATCGGCCCGCTGCAGCAGGACGTACATCAGGACGGGAAACACGGCGCCGGCGCGCATGGCATGGCCGCTGAAGCCGGTGAAGTCGAGCGCGCTGCTGCCCACGCCCCAGCTCATGAAGGCGAGCTTCGACAGCACCACGAGGGCCAGGCCGCCGCCGTACCACAGGCTCCATCTGAGCACCAGCTTCCACTGGCGCGACACCAGCAGCCACACGGCGATCGCCACCCCCGCCGGCCCCATGACGGCCATATCGGCCGCAAAAGAAATCCCATTCCACCAAGTCATCGTGCCTGCACTTATTTCATGATCAGCGTGCACTATGCCACGACTGGCCCCGCTTGCGCCCGGGTTTTCGTCAACGACGGGCAAGAATTACATTCCATTACAATTTTCATCTTTGAAATTGCCGCATGCAAACATTCTCGCGGCAGCCGCACGGGCGGCGCGTCAGATATTCGTCAGGCGCTTGCCCTTGGGCGGCGCAAAATCGCGGATCGATGCGATCAGGCCCACCTCCAGCGCCTGGTCGGCCGTCAGGTGCAGGTCGGAATACGCGTGCACCTGCCACTGCTCGTCCGTCAGGCTGACGTGGCCGCGCAGGATGCGCTCCGTGCGCATGTCGTCGGCGCGCAAGCCTTCGACGATGATGCTCAGGGCATCGGGACGCGAACCGGGCGAGGCCGTGGCATGCGATTTGTGCACCATGAAGCGGGCCGTGTCGCTGGCGTGGCGCTGGCGCCCCGCCAGGAACAGGGTCACGGCGATGGAGGCCACGGCGCCCGCGTTATAGGTAATGATGTCGAGCGGCAACTTGCTGAGAAAATTGTACAGGCAGATGCCGTCGCTGACATAACCGCCGTTCGACTGGATCAAAATGTGCGCGGTGGTGAGCTTGTCTTCCGAGATGTCGGCGGCGGCATTGAAGACGCGCCGCACCATATCGCTGTTGACGTCGCCGGAGAGGGTGAAGTACCCATGCTGCTCGGTGTTGTTTTGCGTCTCGCTTTGTGTAGTATTCATGGCAGGCACCCGCAAGAAAGCCAGGATTTCATCATAGCGCATTCCTGCGCGGCCGGGCGCCCTTTTGCAGCGGAACAGCCCCCTTGCCAGCCCCGCAAACCGGGGCTTTTGCTGCAATTTGGCAACGTCTTTACAGATTGACAGAAACACCCTGCTGGCATATATTCCCTCCACTTGATCGGGAGAGGGCAATCCAGCGTTGCCGCCGAAGGGGCACTACCCAAAAACTCTCAGGCAAAAGGACCGATCAGGCGGACTGAAGCTGTTGCTTTGGCGACATGTTTCAGCTCAACTCTGGAGAGCGGCCGCGGCTTTACGCCGGCGGCCCACCGAAGGGGCGCACGGGGCAAGCCCCCGTAATCTCTCAGGTACAAAGGACAGGGGGGTCAGTGATCACGCCGGAAAGCCGTGTTGGGCTCTGTGTGTTCTGTTAACTTCCCCTTTACCTTCGTCCCGAGGATTCCATGACGCTCAAAGCGACCCCACTCAACAACGCCCACCGTGCCCTCGGCGCCCGCATGGTCGATTTCGGCGGCTGGGACATGCCCGTCAACTATGGCTCGCAAATCGAAGAGCACCACGCCGTGCGCGGCGACGCCGGCATGTTCGACGTGTCCCATATGTGCGTGGTCGATATCGAAGGCCCGAACGTGCGCGCCTTTTTGCGCGGCTTGCTGGCCAACAACGTTGACAAGCTGCAAGTGTCGGGCAAGGCGCTGTACTCGTGCATGTTGAATGCCGAAGGTACCGTCATCGATGACCTGATCGTCTACTTCTTCAACGAAAACTGGTTCCGCCTCGTCGTCAACGCGGGCACGGCTGAAAAAGACGTGGCCTGGATGCAGCAGCAAAATACAGCCGCCAACAGCGGCTTGACGATTACCGAGCGCCGCAGTGCCAACGATCCGATGGCCCTGGTGGCCGTGCAAGGCCCGAACGCGCGCGCCAAGGTGTGGCAAGTGCTGCCGGAAACACAAGCCGCGTCCGAAGCCATCAAGCCGTTCAACGTCGTCATCGTCAAGGACACGGCCTTCGGCGAAGTCATGCTGGCGCGCACCGGCTACACGGGCGAAGACGGTTTTGAAATCGGCGTATCGGCCACCCGGGTGGAAGCGCTGTGGAACGCCCTGATCGCCGCCGGTGTCAAGCCGGCCGGCCTGGGCGCGCGCGACACCCTGCGCCTGGAAGCGGGCATGAACCTGTACGGACAGGACATGGACGAGACCGTCAACCCGCTCGACGCGGGCCTGGCATGGACCATCGACCTGGTCAGCGAGCGCGACTTCATCGGCAAGGCAGCCCTGCTGGCGAAAGGCCAGAACGCGCAATTCGTCGGCCTGATCCTGCGCGAAAAAGGCGGCGTGCTGCGCGCCCATCAAAAAGTCATCATCGCCGGCAGCGACGCCACGGGCGAAATCACCAGCGGCACCTTCAGCCCGACCATGCAGGAAGCGATTGCCCTGGCGCGCGTGCCCAACGGCGTGGCAGTGGGCGACACCGTGCACGTGGAAATCCGCGGCAAGCAGCTGGCCGCTTCCGTCGTCAAGCTGCCTTTCGTGCGTAACGGTAAAATCCTGGCTGCGTAAGGTTTTATAGAGCCGCCCGCAAGACCGTACAACTATAATCAATAACGAACACTTACCATCTGGAGCCACACATGAACATTCCTGCAGACCTGAAGTACACCGCTTCCCACGAATGGGTACGCCTTGAAGGCGACGGCACCGTCACCGTCGGCATCACCGAGTACGCGCAGGACGCCCTGGGCGACATCGTCTTCGTCGAACTGCCAACCGTGGGCAACAGCTACGGCGCCGGCGACGACGCCGCCGTGGTGGAATCGGTCAAGGCCGCCAGTGACATCTACGCGCCGATCGCCGGCGAAATCGTGGCCGTCAACGACGCCGTGGTCAACTCGCCCGAGTCGATCAATGCCGACGCCTACGCCAACTGGCTGTTCAAGATCAAGCCAGCAGACGTGTCGGCCCTGGACGGCTTGCTCGACGCTGCCGCCTATGGCGCCACCACCAGCGCCTGATCGCGTTTGACTCACGGGCCGCAATTGCGGCCCGTTTGCATTTAATTTTGTAGCTATAACCCGCCGCCGCGCCCGCGCGCCGCATCCCGGTTTTTCAGTCTTTTTTGGCCTCTATATCATGACCCGCACCAGCCTGACCCAACTCGAAGCACGCGATGCCTTCATCGCCCGCCACATCGGCCCTTCCGCCACCGAACAGCAAGCCATGCTGGCGACCCTCGGCTATCCATCGCGCGCCGCGCTGATCGACGCCCTGGTGCCAAGCAACATCCGCAACAAGGGCGCCCTGCCCCTGGGCGCGTATTCGCAGCCGATGCCGGAACAGGAAGCGCTGTCGCGCCTGAAAGCCATCGCCGGCAAGAACCAGGTGCTCAAATCCCTGATCGGCCAAGGCTACTACAATACGTTTACCCCTGGTGTCGTTTTGCGCAACATCTTTGAAAATCCCGCCTGGTACACGGCGTACACGCCTTACCAGCCTGAGATTTCGCAAGGCCGCCTGGAAGCAATCCTGAACTTCCAGCAAGTGATCACCGACCTGACCGGCATGGGCATCTCGAACGCCTCGATGCTGGACGAAGGCACGGCCGCCGCCGAAGCGATGACCCTGATCCAGCGCGTGGGCAAGTCGAAGTCGAACGTGCTGTACGTCGCCAATGACGTGCTGCCGCAAACGCTGGAAGTGGTGCAGACGCGCGCCCAGCCGATCGGCATCGAAGTGCGCACCTTCGATCCGGCTGAAATCGAGTCGCTGGACGCCTGCTTCGGTGTGCTGCTGCAATACCCTGGCGTGAACGGTGTCGTGCGCGACTACCGCGCCGGCGTGGAAAAACTGCACGCGAATGGCGCCATGGTCATCGTCGCGGCCGACCTGCTGGCCCTGACCATGCTCACGCCGCCGGGCGAATGGGGCGCCGACGTCGTCGTCGGCAACAGCCAGCGCTTCGGCGTGCCGCTTGGTTTCGGCGGCCCGCACGCAGGCTACCTGTCCACGCGCGATGAATTCAAGCGCAATATGTCGGGCCGCCTGGTGGGCGTGACCGTCGATGCGCAGGGCAACAAGGCCTATCGCCTGGCCCTGCAAACGCGCGAACAGCATATCCGCCGCGAAAAAGCGACGTCGAACATCTGCACGGCGCAAGTGCTGCTGGCCGTGATGGCCTCGATGTACGCCGTCTATCACGGCCCTGCCGGCCTGCTGCAGATCGCCCAGCGCGTGCACCGCTTTACGGGCGTGCTGGCGGCCAACCTGAAGACCCTGGGCCACAAGGTCGTCAACGCCAGCTACTTCGACACCCTGACCGTCAACGTCGGCGATGCGGAAAAACTGCACGCGGCGGCCCTGAAGCACGGCGTCAACCTGCGCAAGATCGACGCCACCCACGTCGGCGTGTCGCTCGACGAAACCACCACGCGCGACGATATCGCGCTGCTGTGGAGCGTCTTCGCCGACGGCGTCGCCAACGCGCCTGCCGCGCCGGACCTCGATGCCGTTGAAGCAAATGTGACCAGCGCGCTGCCGGCCAACCTGGCGCGCGAGAGCGCCTACCTGACCCACCCCGTCTTCAACAGCTACCACTCGGAACACGAAATGCTGCGCTACCTGCGCAGCCTGGCCGACAAGGACCTGGCGCTGGACCGCACCATGATCCCGCTCGGCTCGTGCACCATGAAGCTGAACGCGACGAGCGAAATGATTCCCGTCACCTGGCCGGAATTTTCGAACATCCACCCGTTCGCACCTAGCGCGCAAACGGTCGGCTACCGCGAGATGATTTCGCAGCTGGAAGAGATGCTGTGCGCGCTGACAGGCTACGCGGCCGTCTCGCTGCAGCCGAACGCCGGCTCGCAGGGCGAATACGCGGGCCTGCTGGTGATCAAGGCGTATCACGAGTCGCGCGGCGAAGGCCACCGCAACATCTGTCTGATTCCCTCGTCGGCGCACGGCACCAATCCCGCATCGGCCAACATGGTCGGCATGCAGGTGGTCGTCACCAGCTGCGACGCCAACGGCAACGTGGACCTGGCCGACCTGAAGGCGAAAGCGGAAAAGCACAGCGCCAACCTGGCTTGCGTGATGGTCACCTACCCGTCCACCCACGGCGTGTTTGAAGAAGGCATCCAGGAACTGTGCGAGATCATCCACTCGCACGGCGGCCAGGTCTACATCGACGGCGCCAACATGAATGCGCTGGTCGGCGTGGCCGCTCCCGGCAGTTTTGGGGGCGACGTGTCGCACCTGAACCTGCATAAAACCTTCTGCATCCCGCACGGCGGCGGCGGACCGGGCGTGGGCCCGATCGGCGTGGGCGCCCACCTGGCGAAATTCCTGCCGAACCAGCGCTCGTCGGGCTACCAGCGCGACGCGGCGGGCATCGGCGCCGTCAGCGCCGCGCCATTCGGCTCGGCCAGCATCCTGCCGATTTCGTGGATGTACATCGCCATGATGGGCGCGGAAGGCTTGACGGCGGCGACCGAGACGGCGATCCTGGCGGCGAACTACATCGCGCGCCGCCTGGCGCCGCACTACCCGGTGCTGTACTCGGGCCACGACGGCCTGGTCGCGCACGAGTGCATCCTGGACCTGCGCCCGATCACGGACGCCACCGGCATCAGCAACGAAGACGTGGCCAAGCGTTTGATGGACTTCGGCTTCCATGCGCCGACCATGAGCTTCCCCGTGCCGGGCACCCTGATGATCGAGCCGACGGAAAGCGAATCGAAAGCGGAGATCGACCGCTTCATCGACGCCATGATCGCTATCCGCGCGGAAATCGCCAAGGTCGCCAGCGGCGAATTCGACCACGACGACAACCCGTTGAAAAACGCGCCGCACACGGCACAGGTATTGATGTCGGACAACTGGGAACGCAAGTACAGCCGCGAAATCGCGGCCTACCCCGTCGCTTCCCTGCGCCAGCGCAAGTACTGGCCGCCGGTCGGCCGCGCCGACAACGTGTACGGCGACCGCAACCTGTTCTGCGGCTGCGCACCGATCAGTTCGTACGAAGAGGAATGACGCCAGACCAAACCTACTGCGCGTCGCGCTTTGCGGCCGGCGATGCTCACCGGCTCGGCGCCCCCGTATAGAGTACGGTTGCGCTTCTTGGCCACAAGGGGGCGCCGAGCCCCACTGACGCTCGCTACGGTTTTGTCAGGTATCGAAACTCAGCAATCTAGAAATAAAATCCGGGCAAAAGCCGGGAGTATTAAATTAAAACAGAACGGCAGGCCGCAAGGTCTGCCGTTTTTTTGTGCGCGCGCTACAGCGCCAGCAAGACGGCGCCCGGCAAGCCCAGCACGGTACCCAGTATCGTCAGGCACACGACGTCGCGCCGCTCGCAGCGGCTGCGGTGCGAACTCCAGGCGGCAAACAGCAGCGCCACAGCCACGCCGCTGAGCGAGATTCCCACTTCCGTCATGTCCGCTCTCCTCGCGGATGCGGCGCACCCGTCATTGTCACGTCTCTCATCATTGTCATCCTTTGCCTTTATCGCGGTAGCTACCTATCGGTAGGTAGCCAGTGTACAATAAAAAAGACGGCGGTGTCCATGCCGCGTCTTTTGACGATATGAAGGAAATGCAATGCAGCAGCAAACCACCCTCCCCGCCGCCAGTCTCGCTCTGGCGGCGTCCCTGGCCCTGGTGGCCGTGCTCGGTCCGGCCGGCATCGACATGTACCTCGCCTCGATGCCCGCCATGGCGCGCGAGCTGCACACCTCGTATGCAAATGTGCAGCTGAGCCTGACCGTCTTCCTGCTGGCCCTGGGCGGTGGGCAGCTGTTGTGCGGCCCGCTGACGGACATGCTGGGCCGGCGCCGTCCGCTGTTGGCCGGCATCGCCGTCTACATCGCGGCGGCCGTGTGGGCGTCGCAGGCGGAACAATTACACACCCTGCTGCTGGCGCGCACGGCGCAGGGCCTGGGCGCGGCGCTGACCCTGGTCGTGGTGATGAGCATGGTGCGCGACGTGGCCGATGGCGTGCAGGCGGCGCGGCTGTTTGCCCTGTTGATGACCATCGTGGGGCTGGCGCCCGTGCTGGCGCCCGCCGTGGGCGGCTTGCTTGACGCGCATTACGGCTGGCGCGCCGTGATGCTGGCCCTGGCCGCGCTGGGCGCCTTGACCCTGCTCAATAGCGCGCTGTTCCTGCCGGAGACCCTGCCCAGCGCCAAGCGGGTCTCGCCGCGCGGCATGCACCGCACGTATGCGCGCATCGCGCTCGACCGCGCCTTCCTGCTGCCCGCACTGGCCCTGGCGGCCAGCTTTTTCTTCCTGTTCGCCTACATCGGCGGGGCCTCGCTCGTGTACCAGCGCGATTTCGGCCTGTCCGCCGGCAGTTTCGGCCTCGTCTTCGGCGCCACGGGCGTGGCCGTGCTGCTGGGCGCGATGGCCAGCGGGCGCCTCGTAAGCCGCCATGGCGTGGCGCGCCTGAGCGCGGCGGGCAGCCTGGCCATGCTGGGCGGCGCGGCACTGGCCCTGCTGGGCGCCTGGGCGGGCGCCGGCATCGCCGCCGCCGTGCCCGGCATGTTCGTGGCCCTGTTTGGCCTGGGCATGGCGGAAGCGGCACTGATGGCCATGGCCATGGGCTCGCAGCAGCGCGCGCTCGGTTCCACGGCGGCATTGCTGGGCGCCATACAGATGAGCTTATCGTCGCTGGCCACGCCGCTGGCGGCCAGCCTGTCCGAGTCGGGGCCGCTGCCGTGGCTGCTGTTCTTGACCGCGGCCGGCCTGCTGGTATCATGGCTGACCCTGGCCACTGCGCGCATCCATCCGGTCCATGCCAGCAGCCTGGGAGCGCACTGACGCCTCACCCACTCTCACCCCAATGATGAAAAAACGCTCGGCTTCGGCCGATAACATCTGCGCCGTCGCCGTCGTGCACTTTTCGGAACACGGCTACGACGCTTCGTCCCTCAGCGACATCGCCGCGCAGGCGGGCATGCGCAAGGCGTCGCTGTATTCGCACTTCGCCGGCAAGGACGCCCTGTTTCTGGACGTGTTTGCCGACGCCTTGGCCGAAGAGCAAGCCTTCATGGATGCCTGCTTCGCCGACGAGACGGCGCTGGCGGCGCCCGGCGGCCAGCTGGCCGGTTCCCTGTACTGCGACCGCATGGCGCAGCGCTATGCCGACTCGGCCCATTTGCGCTTTTTGCTGCGCACGGCGTATTTGCCGCCCGCCCCCCTGCGCGTGGAAGTGGGCACGGGTTACGAAGCCTTGCTGGCGCAATTGCAGCGGCATTACGTGGCCAGCCTGGGCCGCTGCGCGCCCGCCCTGCCGCCGCAGCGCGTCGACCTGTATGCGCAAGCCTACCTGGGCATCGTCGACAGCCTGCACGTGGAGCTGATCTACGCGGGCGGCGCGGCGCTGCAGCAGCGCCATGCGGCCCTGTGGCACATCCTGTCTGATTCGCTGGCGATGGCGGCGTAATCGGCCTGATGCGGTATAGGCTGCAGCCACTCGCTGAACGGCGAACAGGTCTGACACGAGCCGCTATTGACTCGTCGGAAGCAGCGCTTTGAACCGTCCGATAGAGTACGACTTGCTGCCGGATCTTTCGCCTGCGACGTTCCGCCTGCGCCCCAGAGCCGACACTCGCCTAACTTATGTCGAACCCTGAGCCAGTTGGTCCAGTGCCCTCAACAAAGCCAACGATGCCGCAATTTCAAAGCTTCCCTCGTTCGAATCAATAGCATGTGATGACCCATCTACTATCCGAATCAGGAGACCTTCCGTGCTGTATGTACCAAACCTTGCGTGAGGCTGGAATTGTGCCTCGATGCCTCTGTAAACCGCTGCCTTAAATTCCTCAGGGATCCTTGTAGGCGAGACTTCCCATGTGAATGAAAGCGCCGTTTGCGCCGGTTCGACTGACAGGATTACGTGACCGTAGCGATGCATGCCGCCAGCTTGTCGGACGATTAGCCCTTCTCCACGCAGTGGACCTTCAATCGCAAATCTCTTCATTGTTTAGTCACCATCGCCGTTTCCGCCACTCTGCAAAAGACCGCTCCTGGCCGCTTGCCATCGTTGGCAGGTCACGCCCTATGATGTTGAAAAACTCAGGTACGTAGACCATTAGATCAATATCCTGCCAGCCCAGCCCAGCCTGGCCTGTACCGCCGCCGGTGAACGATCACCGGCAGCCTGGCGGTCGGAGGCCTCTGGAAATCATTGCCGCTCGACTGTTTCAACACTATGGGCCGAAAGACGTCGGTTGCTGCCAATAGTGCTTGCCGTAAAACAGGCATCCACGGGATTCTACGCATGCGGAGCAGCAGCATCGCGGAAACTGGCAGGGAGCGAGAAGCTTTTGGCGAGGCGCGCCAGGCCAAAAATGGGTCAGGCATAGGCGTGCAGCACTAAAAAGCCGGCAAGCGGAACGACGGCAAACAGCACAACAACGCCAAGGCATCCTGATCTGGAGCCAGATCTGGAACCTGCAGGAGAAATGCCGCCTTCACGCTCTCGTGGCGCCCTGCCATGCAGCCATTTAAGATGACAGGGCTGACAGAAGTAGGTGGTCTTGTTGTTGCGCCAGGCTTCGATGGTTCGATCGTTGTGGCGAGCAACCGTACCGCAACGCGCACATTCAAAATGGGTTTCTTTGGGCAGTTTTCTTGAAAAGTGCTTGCCGGCCAAGAACATGACAACAAGTCCGGCTATTACTGCCCCAAAAATCAATTCCATAGACATGTAGTTTCTGTAATGCATAGCGTTTACCGTGGCTGTTTCCAGTCAACTAACATAGCCGAGCATAACGGATTGCCAAGCAGAAAGAATCACACATTGTCACAGCAAGGGGAATGGCCGCTCCGGCCCTCCCCGCACCGCGCATCAACCTTTCTTATTCGACATCTGTCGTTCGTATTTACCCACAGCCACATTACACTTTGGAAACCTAAGATTTCTTCAGTTGACACTGTTGCAGCACGTGCATAAGATGCCCCCATTATTCATTTACGGAGTCCCACGTGGGTACTTGTTCTAGTGACAGTAGCCGATCTTGTATCGGCGATTGCCTCGGCAGCTAAACAGCAAGCAACGCGGAACTCTCTTTCCTCCGTGCCTTGCTGAGCAAGGTGCGGTGTCTCGCGCGGCCAGTCCGGCTGCGCGCCTCTCCCCCCTCTTTCCGATCGCGACCGGCTACTGACCCGGATTGCCCGCCAGCACGATTGTGTCTTGGCGGCACGCAAGTCTTGCCTGCGGCTGCGCCGCCCGTCAACACCTCGTCGTGAAAGGAAGAGCAATGAATCTCTTCACCCGCTTATTCGAATCGTTCCTGCGCAAGCGCCATACGGCCGGCAACTTCCGCCGCCGCGCCATGCCGCTGGAAAACAGCACAGCCCGGCCTGTGCCCGACCACCTGGCGCGCCAGCTGCTGGCTGCCGCCCATGCAGACCTGGACAGCGCACTGAACCGCCTGCACACGCGCCTGGAAGGCTTGCGCGATGCCGAAGCGCAAGTGATCGGCGCGCAAACGGGGCCGAACGAGGTCGAGCACGAAAAACCGCTGGCCTGGTACCAGCACCTGTGGCTGTGCTACAAGAATCCGTTCAACCTGCTGCTCACCGTGCTGGCCATCGTGTCCTACCTGACGGAAGACCCGAAGGCCACCATCGTCATCGGCACCATGGTGATTTTGTCGACCCTGCTGCGCTTCGTGCAGGAAGGCCGCTCGAACCGCGCCGCCGAACGCCTGAAAGCCATGGTCAGCAACACGGCCACCGTGCTGCGCAATGGCCAGCAGGCCGAATTGCCGATCCGGCAATTGGTGCAGGGCGACATCATCGTGCTGTCGGCCGGCGACATGATCCCCGCCGATTGCCGTCTGTTGTCCGCCAAAGACCTGTTCGTCAGCCAGGCCGCCATGACGGGTGAATCCTTGCCCGTGGAAAAAATGGCCGAACTGGCCGACGCCCATGGCAAAGACCCGATGGAGCTGGCCAATCTGCTGTTCATGGGCACCAACGTAATCTCGGGCGCGGCCACGGCGCTGGTCCTGGCCACGGGCAACCGCACCTACTTCGGCACCATCGCCACGCGCGTGACGGCCACCGAGCGCACGCCGACGGCGTTCGAGGCGGGCGTCAACAGCGTCAGCTGGCTCCTGATCCGTTTCGCCCTCGTGATGGCGCCGCTGGTGTTCCTCATCAATGGCTGGACCAAGGGCGACTGGATGGAAGCGTTCCTGTTCGCCCTGTCCGTCGCCGTGGGACTGACGCCGGAAATGCTGCCCATGATCGTCACCAGCACCCTGGCCAAGGGCGCCGTGAAACTGTCGAAAAAGAAAGTCGTCGTGAAACGCCTGGACGCCATCCAGAACTTCGGCGCCATGGACGTGCTGTGCACGGACAAGACGGGCACCTTGACGCAGGACAAGATCGTGCTGGAACGCCATACGGACGTGTTCGGCCAGCAATCCGATGAAGTGCTGCAATTCGCCTACCTGAACAGCCACTACCAGACGGGCCTGAAAAACCTGCTGGACCGCGCCGTGCTCGACCATGTGGAATTGCAGACGGAAATGCAGCTGGCCCGCGATTACGTGAAGGTCGATGAAATCCCGTTTGATTTCGTGCGCCGCCGCATGTCCGTCGTTGTTTCCGAAAAGAATGACCACCATGAACTGATCTGCAAGGGCGCCGTCGAGGAAATCCTCGCCGCCTGCAGCCAGCTGCGCCTGAACGGCGTCAACGTGCCGCTCGACGCCGCCCTGCTGGACAAGGTGCTTGAAACCACGCACGGCCTCAACGCGGAGGGGCTGAGAGTGGTGGCCGTGGCCGTCAAGGAAGTGCCGCCGCACAAAACCGTGTATGGCGTGGCCGATGAAACGGCGCTGACCCTGATCGGCTATGTGGCGTTTCTTGATCCGCCGAAGGAATCGACGGCGCCCGCCCTGCGCGCGCTGGCGGAACACGGCGTCACCGTGAAAGTATTGACGGGGGACAACCACCTGGTGACGGCGAAGATTTGCCGCGAAGTGGGCCTGGCCGTGCATGGCGTGCTGCAAGGCCCGCAGCTGGACGACATGGATGACGCCACCCTGGCCAGGGCGGCGGAAGACAATACCGTGTTTGCCAAGCTCAGCCCGCTGCACAAGGAGCGCCTGGTGCGCGCCCTGCGCGGCAATGGCCATATCGTCGGCTTCATGGGCGACGGCATCAACGACGCGCCCGCCCTGCGCGCGGCCGACATCGGCATTTCCGTCGATTCGGCCGTCGACATCGCCAAGGAAGCGGCCGACATCATCCTGCTGGAAAAAAGCCTGATGGTGCTGGAAGAAGGCGTGCTGGAGGGCCGGCGCACCTTCAGCAACATGCTCAAATACATCCGCATGACGGCCAGCTCGAACTTCGGCAATGTATTTTCCGTGCTGGTGGCCAGCGCCTTTTTGCCGTTCCTGCCCATGCTGCCGCTGCACTTGCTGGTGCAAAACCTGCTGTATGACGTGTCGCAGATCGCCATTCCGTTCGATAACGTCGACGCCGAGCTGATCCAGCAGCCGCTGAGCTGGAACCCGCGCGACATCGGCCGCTTCATGGTGTTTTTCGGCCCCATCAGCTCGATCTTCGACATCAGCACGTTTATCCTGATGTGGCATGTGTTCGGCGCGAATACGCCTGAGCAGCAGACCCTGTTCCAGTCCGGCTGGTTCGTCGTGGGCTTGCTGACGCAGACGCTGATCGTGCACCTGATCCGCACGCCAAGGCTGCCCTTCATCGACAGCATCGCTTCCGTGCCCCTGCTGGTGGCGACCACCGCCATCATGGCCGTGGGTGTGTTCCTGCCGATGGGTCCGTTTGCCACCTACTTCAAGCTGCAAGCCTTGCCGTTGGGATATTTCCCCTGGCTGCTGGGCATCCTCGTCTGCTACACCGTGCTGACGACGTTCATGAAACGCGTGTATCTGCGCAAATTCGGCTGGCAATAGTATGATGAAACGCTCTTTCCCCTACAAAAGGCACGCATGAGCGGCTCCCATCTTTCCAAACGTCATCTCGCCCTGCTGCTGTCGGCCCTCGTCTTTCCCGGCAGCGGGCATTTTGTCTTGCGGCGCAAGGCCCGCGGCTGCCTCTTCCTCGTGCCGGCCCTGGTCGCGCTGGCGATCGTATTGCGCCAGATCATGGCACGATTGGACCAGGTAATGGCACAGATCGACAGCGGCGCCCTGCCCCTGGACGTGCAGCTGATCATGGAAAAAGTGGAGGCGCTCTCCGCCAATGACGGCCCCGCCATGACAGTGGCCGTTTGTGTGCTGGCGGCGTGCTGGATCGGCAGCCTGATCGACACCTTGCTGATCCAGCCATGACGGCGGAAGCGCAGGCGCGCAAACTGCGCAAGGAAGCGAAGATGCAGGCGCGCCGCGCCCAGCTGGCGCTCAAGCGACAGGACCATGGCGGGCCGCTGGCCTGGCGCGGCTGGTTCGACGGTTCCGCCCACCCGAACCCTGGCAAGCTGGGCATAGGCGCACTGCTGCTGGGGCCGAACGGCGAGCGCATCGAAGTGAGCGAGGCGGCCGGCCATGGCAGCAGCAGCGACGCGGAATACGCGGCCCTGACGGCCGTGCTGCAGGCGGCACTCAAGGTGCGCCCGCCGCCCGTGCAACTGCTGCTGTTCGGCGACAGCCAGGTAGTGATCAATGACGTGCTGGGTACGACGCCGGTCGGCGCCAAGGGACTGGAAGTACAAAGGGCCACCGTCGTGGCCCTGCTGGAACAATTCACGGATGTGAGCTTGCGCTGGCTGCCGCGCCACAGGAATGGCGAGGCGGACCGGCTGTCGCAGCTGGCGATTGATCGGGAGTCAGACCCGCCGGGGGCATGCGCCCCAATGGGGCACATGCCGATCACGAAATGACTGACCCCAGCCGTTACGGGTAAGCAACGAGGTAAGCAACTTAAGCGGCGGCGCGGCCGATCCGCAAGGCTTCTTGCGGCTCTTTCGCCACCGCACGTTGCTTGCCCTTCAAGCCGCTGACGCTGGCCTGCTGGCCCGTCAATTTGAACACGCTGACCACTTGCGCCAGGTTGTGCGCCTGGTGCTGCATCGATTCGGCGGCCGCCGCCGATTCTTCCACCAGCGCCGCATTTTGTTGCGTCACGGCATCCATCTGGCCGATGGCGCGGTTGATCTCGTCGATGCCCATGCTTTGCTCGCTGCTGGCGGCCGTGATTTCCGTGATGATGTCGGTGACGCGCTGCACGCTGGCGACGATGTCATTCATGGTCGAACCGGCCTGCGCCACCAGCATGCTGCCCGCGTTGACTTGCTCCACGGACGCGCCGATCAGGGTCTTGATCTCTTTCGCCGCCGACGCCGAGCGCTGCGCCAGGTTGCGCACTTCCGACGCCACGACGGCAAAGCCGCGGCCCTGCTCGCCGGCACGGGCCGCTTCCACGGCCGCGTTCAGGGCCAGGATGTTCGTCTGGAAGGCGATGCCGTCGATGACGGAAATGATGTCGACGATCTTGTTCGACGAGGCATTGATCGATTCCATCGTGCCCACCACCTGCGCCACCACTGCGCCGCCCTTGACGGCCACTTGCGCCGCCGAGGCCGCCAACTGGTTGGCCTGGCGCGCATTGTCCGCGTTCTGTTTCACGGTGGAAGTGAGCTCTTCCATCGACGACGCCGTTTCCTCCAGGGAACCGGCCTGCTCTTCCGTGCGGGAAGACAGGTCCTGGTTGCCGGCGGCAATCTGCGTCGACGAGGTGGCGATGCTGTCCGTGCCGCTGCGCACTTCGCCCACGATGTTGAGCAGGCTCGCGTTCATGTCCTTCAGGGCCAGCAGAAGTTGCCCGGTTTCATCCTTGGCGCTGGCGTCGATCTGCGCCGTCAGGTCGCCGTCGGCCACCTTGCGGGCAATCTCCACGGCCGTGCGCAGGGGGCGCACTATGCCTGTCGTCAACAACCAGGCGCAGACGACGCCAAAGCCCAGCGCCAGCGCGGCCAGCGTCAGCAGCAGGTTGCGGCTGGTACTGGCGACGGCGTCGATCTCGCGCGCGGTGGCGTCGATGCTGGCGCGCTGGTGCTGCAGCATGTCGTTGACCACTTTCAGGTATTTCGTCGAGCCGGGCACGAAGATGCTCTGGAACGCCTGCTCCGCTTCGGCCTCATGGCCATCCGCCTTCAGCTTCGACACTTGCGCGCGCGAATCGAGATAAACCTTGCGCTGCTCGCTCACCAGGCGGAACAGTTCCTTTTCTTCCGGGCTGGAAATCAATGCCTCGATTTTCTTTTGCAGTTCGCCTGAGACCACCGACGATTGTTTGGCTTCTTCCGCAAAATACGCGCCCAGTGTCGTGTCGCTGCTGCGGGCAATGGCGGTGGTGCGGCGCACGCCGCTGTCGATCTTTGCATACCAGTCGGAAATATAACGCTCCTTGGCCAGCGGCAATTCCATCATGTTGCGCGTGGCCACGGCCACGTCATGCAGCCGCCACACGCTGATGCCCGTAATGAGCATGGAAAACAGCAAGATCACGGCAAAACCCAGGCCGAGGCGCACACCAATACTGACGTTTCTTAACAAATTCATGTGAATATCCTGAAAGAGCGGAAGCAGACTACATAAAATTACAGAAGGGTGAAGGTGCGGCTGAACCCGGCAGCCGCGACCGCATCAGCGCGTGCCGATCCGCAAGGCCGACTTCGGACCTGGCGCCGCCGGACGTTGCGAATTTTTCAAACCGCCGGCGCCGGCCTGCTGGCCCGTCAATTTGAACACGCTGACCACTTGCGCCAGGTTGTGCGCCTGGTGCTGCATCGATTCGGCGGCCGCCGCCGATTCTTCCACCAGCGCCGCATTTTGTTGCGTCACGGCATCCATCTGGCCGATGGCGCGGTTGATCTCGTCGATGCCCACGCTTTGCTCGCTGCTGGCGGCCGTGATTTCCGTGATGATGTCGGTGACGCGCTGCACGCTGGCGACGATGTCATTCATGGTCGAACCGGCCTGCGCCACCAGCATGCTGCCCGCGTTGACTTGCTCCACGGACGCGCCGATCAGGGTCTTGATCTCTTTCGCCGCCGACGCCGAGCGCTGCGCCAGGTTGCGCACTTCCGACGCCACGACGGCAAAGCCGCGGCCCTGCTCGCCGGCACGGGCCGCTTCCACGGCCGCGTTCAGGGCCAGGATGTTCGTCTGGAAGGCGATGCCGTCGATGACGGAAATGATGTCGACAATCTTGTTCGACGAGGCATTGATCGATTCCATCGTGCCCACCACCTGCGCCACCACTGCGCCGCCCTTGACGGCCACTTGCGCCGCCGAGGCCGCCAACTGGTTGGCCTGGCGCGCATTGTCCGCGTTCTGTTTCACGGTGGAAGTGAGCTCTTCCATCGACGACGCCGTTTCCTCCAGGGAACCGGCCTGCTCTTCCGTGCGGGAAGACAGGTCCTGGTTGCCGGCGGCAATCTGCGTCGACGAGGTGGCGATGCTGTCCGTGCCGCTGCGCACTTCGCCCACGATGTTGAGCAGGCTCGCGTTCATGTCCTTCAGGGCCAGCAGAAGTTGCCCGGTTTCATCCTTGGCGCTGGCGTCGATCTGCGCCGTCAGGTCGCCGTCGGCCACCTTGCGGGCGATCTCCACGGCCGTGCGCAGGGGGCGCACG
This sequence comes from Janthinobacterium sp. GW821-FHT03A03, assembly GCF_059421435.1. Lineage (NCBI taxonomy): Bacteria > Pseudomonadati > Pseudomonadota > Betaproteobacteria > Burkholderiales > Oxalobacteraceae > Janthinobacterium > Janthinobacterium sp. GW821-FHT03A03. The sequence goes on from NZ_JBWKUZ010000004.1 coordinate 302,313, forward strand.
ATGCCCATGGTCAAGACCCAGGCGCAGACGACGCCAAAAGCCAGCGCCAGCGCGGCCAGCACCAGCATCAGGTTGCGGCTGGTATTGGCGACGGCGTCGATCTCGCGCGCGGTGGCGTCGATGCTGGCGCGCTGGTGTTCCAGCAAGTCCAGCACCATCTTCTGGTATTTGGCGGCGGCCGGCACGAAAGTCTTTTCAAACACCTCGTTGGCGGCATCGACCTGCGCTTCCCCCTTCAGCTTGTAGACCTGGTCGCGCGAACCGATGTACAGCTTGCGCTGTTCCAGCAGGCCGGCGAACATGGCTTTTTCCTCGGGCGTATCGATCAGCGCCTCGATCTTCTTTTGCAGCTCGGCCGAGCTGGCCGACGACACTTTCGATTCTTCAGCGAAGTAGCCGCTGAGCGAGGTATCGCTGCTGCGGGCGATGGCGATGGTGCGGCGCACGGCGCTGTCGATGCGGCCGTACCAGTCGGAAATATAACGTTCCTTGGCCAAGGGCTGCTCCATCATGGTGCGCGTGGCCGTGGCCACGTCGTGCAGGCGCCAGACACTGATGCCCGTGATAACCATGGAAAACAACAAGATCACGGCAAAACCGAGTCCAAGGCGGACCCCGATGCTGACGTTTCGTAATAAATTCATGTGACTATCCTAAAAAGCCCCGATGCCAGCTTGATAACAGGCTGGCGATCTCGCTCATGGGCGCGTGCTGGCTGGCCGCTGTAGCGAATTGGCGTGACAAGTGAAACTGGCGCACGGTTCGCGTGAACCGTGCGCCAGGAAATGCGCTAGCGTGCGCCTTGCTGAAAAAGCAAGCAATGCTTGGGGTCAATTGTTTCCAAAAAAAACCTATCTGCACCAGGGCGGCATGAAAGGTTCAGGGCAAGGCGCGTTGCCGAAGACAGTACGGCAATGCAACACCGCCCTGGACTTTTCCTGGCGGCCTAGGCTGCCAGTTTTTCGATCAGGCCCATGTCGGCGCTGGACATCAGCTGGTCGATATCGACCAGGATCAGCATGCGCTCGTCGATGGTGCCCAGGCCGATCACGTATTCCGTATCGATCGAGCGGCCCATGTCCGGCGCCGGCTTGATCTGTTCAGGCATCAAGGTGGTGACGTCGGAGACGCGGTCGACGACCATGCCGACGACGCGGTTGCCGATATTGAGGATGATGACGACGGTGAACTGGTCATAGCTGGGCGTGCCCAGGTTGAACTTGATGCGCATGTCAACGATCGGCACGATGATGCCGCGCAAGTTGACCACGCCCTTGACGAACTCGGGGGCGTTGGCGATGCGCGTCGGCGTTTCATAGCTGCGGATTTCGCTGACCTTCTGGATATCAATGCCGTACTCTTCCTGGCCCAGGGTAAAAGCCAGGTATTCGGCGGCCTTGGCGACGGCCGTGCCAGTTTCGCTGGAAATGGTGCTCATGATCTTCCTTTATCTAATTGAATCGCCCGGGGGCGCAGGCCACGGCACGCCGTACGCATGCCACTGACGTGAGAAGAGCCATCCAAACGAATGGCTCCTGCTAGTGTGTTTTTGCAAATACTTTCTTGTAATTAGCTTACGCTTCTAATTTCCGTGCGGCAATGTTACCCCATGTAAATTTTACGTGCACTAAAAAAGAGCATTCGAGGCCAGCCGGCGTTACCAGGAAGGAAATTACGTGGCAAAAACGTCACGTCCGCGCGGCATCCGCGGGACCGCCGCCACAGGCGTCCGCGCCACCGGGGCCGGCGTTTTATGCGACACTGCGCGCTTTGCCTTTTAGAAGTCTGAACATGGATTCCTTGCTTTCCCAATGGCAACCACGCCTGCTGGCGCTGGCCACGGCCGGCCTGGGCGACGACAGCGCCCACGACATCAACCATTTGCAGCGCGTCTGGCGCAACGCCGCCGTCCTGCTGCGGGAGCATGCACAGGCCGATGCGCTCGTCGTGCTGGCCGCCTGCTATCTGCACCACCTGGTCAACTTGCCGAAAAACCATCCCGAACGCCACCTGGCGTCGCGCCAGGCGGCCGTGCTGGCGTGCCGCCAGCTGGCCGAGCTGGATTTCCCCGCCGATAAACTCGAAGCCGTCGCCCACGCCATCGAGACGCACAGCTTTTCCGCCAACCTGGCGCCGGCCACCATCGAAGCGCGGATCGTGCAGGATGCCGACCGCATCGACGCGCTGGGCGCCGTGGGACTGGCGCGCCTGTTCTACACGGCGGCGCGCATGGACAGCGCGCTGGCGCATGGCACGGACCCGCTGGCCCGGCATCGCCCGCTCGACGACAAGGCCTACGCGCTCGACCATATCGTCACCAAGCTCGACAAGCTGCCCGGCAAGATGCAGACGGCGGCGGGCCGCGCCCTGGCCGAACAGCGGCTGGCCGTGCTGACGGATTTTCGCGCCGCCTTTGCCGACGAATGGGGAATTGCTCTCTAGCATGGGTGGCGATAGCCAGCGCCGCACATGCTGTCTATAATATAAGACTCAACTATCGCGCCGCGCGTCAGCAGCATCCTGCCACGCAGCGGCGCAACGCCAACAACAGAACCCTGCCGGCCGCATGGCTGCGCGGGGTGCGCGCCGAAAGCATGCATGTCCGATAAAACCAGCCCCGACAGCCATTCCACATCCCCGCCCGCCGCGCCTGAGCGCGCCGGCAATCTCAACTTCATCCTCGTCTGCGTCTTCATCGACATGCTGGGCATCGGCCTGGTGGTGCCCGTGCTGCCCATCCTGATCGGCGACTTTGTCAGCGGCAAGGATGCGCAGGCATTCTGGTACGGCATCATGGCAGCCGTCTTCGGCTTGCTGCAATTCATCTTCATGCCCATGCTGGGCGCCATCAGCGACCGCGTGGGACGCCGCCCGGTGCTGCTGTACTCGATGGCCGGCATGGGCATCAATTTCCTCGCCACGGGATGGGCGCCCAACCTGGCCTGCCTGTTCATCGGCCGCATCATCGGCGGCGTCTCGTCGGCCAGCATGTCCGTGGCCTCGGCCTACGCCTCCGACATTTCCACGCCGGACAACCGCGCCAAGAGCTTCGGCAAGATCGGCGCCGCCTTCGGCCTGGGCTTCATCTGCGGCCCCATGCTGGGCGGCCTGCTGGGCGAGATCAATCTGCACCTGCCGTTCTACGTGGCGGCAGGCCTGTCGGCGGCCAATTTCATCTACGGCTATTTTATGGTGCCCGAATCGCTGCTGCGGGGACCCGGTCCCCGCCCGCCATTTACTTTCGCCCGCATCAACCCGTTCGCGGCCCTGCTGAAACTGGCGCGCCGCGTGGAAATCCGCGGCCTGGTGGTGGCCTTCGGCCTGATGACGTTTGCGCAAATGATGCTCAACACCACCTGGGTGCTGTACACGCACTTCCGCTTCGACTGGACGCCGCGCCAGAACGGCATCGCCCTGTTCTGCGTGGGCCTGTGCGCGGCCGTCGTGCAGGCGGGCCTGCTGGGCATACTCATCAAGCGATTTGGCGAAGTGCGCTTGTCCTTGCTGGGCATGGCCTCGGGCGCCCTCACCTATCTGCTGTACGGCCTGGCCACGCAGGGCTGGATGATGTATGCCCTGATTCTGTGCAACCTGCTGGCCTTTGCCGCCGGCCCCGCCCTGCAAGGCATCATCTCGAAGGCGTCCGGCGCCGGCGAACAGGGTGAACTGATGGGTTCCCTGCAATCGATCAGCAGCCTGGGCATCATCATCATGCCTTTGCTGGGCAGCATGATCCTGGGCGAAGTGAGCCACTTGCCGGCGCAGGACTGGCGCATCGGCAGCACCTTCTATCTGTGCGCCATCATGCAGACTCTGGGCATCGTCGTGGCCTGGCGCTACTTCCAGGCGCAGCGCCTGGCCAGACTTGCGGTTTCCACCACAAAGTAGTCGGCAGGATAATATTGCATTCGAGAAATAAATAGGCGAGAATGGGAAATCAGCCGCGCGTCACCGACGTCCGGCATTCGATGGCAAGCAAGGATGGGTATGACTGACTTTTATTCCAGCGCCTGGCGCCGAACCGTGGCCCTGCTGGCGCTGGCGCTGCCGTCGCTGGCGGGCGCACAATGCTCGCGCGACATCCAGGTGCCCGTCTCGGCCATCGGCGCCAGCGTGGTCGTCAATGGCGCCACGGTCAGCGGCATCTACCCCGACTTGCTGCGCAGCATGGGTGCCAAGCTCGGCTGCAACTTCATTTTCACGCCCGTGCCCCGCGCGCGCCTGGAAGCCATGTTCGAGGCGGGCAAGGCCGACATGCTGATCCCCGCCAACAGCACGCCGCGGCGCGACCAGCATGGCCTGTTCATTCCGCTGGTAGGCAACCGTCCCCTGCTGATCTCGCTGCAGGGCGCGCGCGCGCCCGTCAACACCATGCAGGATCTGATCGAGCGGCGCGAATTGCGCGTGGCGCTCGTGCGCGGCTACGACTATGGCACGCCGTACCAGGCGCTGGCCAAGGAGCTGAGCAGCCAGGGCCGCCTGTTCTACGAGGTCGACGCCCTTTCCGTGGCGCGCCTGATGCAAAGCGGCTTCATCGACGCCACCATCATGAGCCCCACCATCCTGTCGGGCGTGGCGCAGAACGATGCGCGCGTGTACGGCCTGGCCGACCGGCTGCGCCTGGAAGCCTTGCCGGAATTGCCATGGGGCATGAGCGGCGTCTACCTGTCGCGCAAGTCGCTGACGGCGGAAGACCAGGCGGCCCTGCGCGAACTGCTGGAAAAAGCGGCCCGCTCAGGCGCCCTGATGGATGGCTTCCAGCGCCATCACCGGCAGGAACTGCTGTCGCTGAGCATACGTCCCCGCTAAGGCCGGCATGTCCGGTCTCGTCGTCGCCGTCGTCCTGTTTGCCGCCCTGCTGCACGCCAGCTGGAACGCCATCGTCAAGTCGGGCAAGGATACCTTCCTCACGACGGTGCTCGTCTCCGTGGGCGCGGCGCTGATCTCGCTGGCAATCTTGCCTTTCGTCAATACTCCCGCTCCTGCCAGCTGGCCCTGGCTGGCCGCCTCGGCCGTGGCTCAGCTCGCCTATTATTCGCTGCTGGCGGCCGCCTACAAGGCCGGCGACATGAGCCATGCCTACCCGCTGATGCGCGGCAGCGCGCCCCTGCTGGTGGCGCTGGCCAGCTGGCCGCTGATCGGCGAGCGGCTCGCGCCCTTGCAGATGGGCGCGATCGCCTGCATCAGCGCGGGCATCCTTGGCCTGTATGTTGCCGCGCGCGCGCCCGCCACCCCTGGCATCGCGAAAAACACGGGGCGCGCCACCGCCTTTGCGCTGGGCAACGCCGGCGTCATCGCCAGCTATACCCTGATCGACGGCATCGGCGTGCGCCTGTCGGGCGCGCCGGCCGCCTACACGATGTGGATTTTTGTGCTGAACGGCGCCGGACTGCTGCTGTGGACAATGCTGCGCCGCCGCGCCGGCCTGCTGGCGTATGCGCACACGCAATGGCGCCTGGCCGCCTTGGGCGGCTTCGGCACCCTGGCCTCGTACGGCCTGGCCCTGTGGGCCATGACGCAGGCGCCCGTGGCCGCCATCGCGGCCCTGCGCGAAACATCGATTCTGTTCGCCATCGCCATTGCGGCCCTGTTCCTGCGCGAAAAAATCAGCCCCCGCCGCTATGTGGCCATCGCCCTGATCGCGGCGGGCGCCATTCTCATGCGCATGGGCTAGCGGGCGTCCAGCGGCGCGATCGGCAATTCGATGGCGCTGGCCGCCCCTGCCGCGTGGTACACGCGCTGCGTCGCCTTTCTATAATGGCCCGGGTCGGCCAGGAAGATGTTCGGCACGTAGTTTTGCGGGTTGCGGTCGTACAGGGGGAACCAGCTCGACTGCACTTGCACGGCAATGCGGTGGCCGGGCAGGAAGACGTGATTCGCGTTCGGCAAGGCGAAGCGGTAGCGCTCCACTTTGCCCGCCGGTATCGGCGTCGGGTGCTCGAAGCTGTCGCGGTAGCGCCCGCGGAAGATATCCATCGCCACGCCCAGCTGGTAGCCGCCCATGGCCGGCTGCGACGGCACTTCGTCCGGATACACGTCGATCAGTTTCACCACCCAGTCCGCATCCGTGCCACTGGTGGCGGCGAACAGGTTGACCATCGGTGCGCCGGCGATGCGCACGGCTTCCTTCAACGGCGCGGACATGTAGCTGAGCACGTCCGTGCGGTCCGCATAGCCGCGCTGGTCGCTGACCAGCCATGGCTTCCACACGTCGGCGTCAATGAGGCGCACGGGACGGGGCACGAACGGCACGGGCTTGGCCGGATCGGCCACGTATTCGTCGAAAGCGCCTTCCGCCGCATCCGCAGGGCCCGATGGCGCCGCAAAGCCCAGCTGGTTGCCCTCCTGCAGGTAGATCGGCGTCAGCTTCGTGTCGCAGGTCTCGCAGGCCAGCGGCCACTGCTGCAGGCGCTGCCACTGGTTGGTGCCGCTCTGGTAGGACACGACGGGCGCCGTGTTCGCTTCCGGCGCGCCATCCTTCAGGTATTGATTGAGGAATGGCTGCATGACTTTTTCGCGGAACTGGCGCGCCGTGTCGCCGTCAAACTTCAGGGCGCCCAGGCTGGAACCGTCATAGTTGACGCCGCTGTGACGCCATGGCCCCACGGCCAGGTAATTGAGGTTGTTGCGCTTGTCGCGCCCTTCCATCGCCGTATAGGTGGCGTAGGCGCCATAGATGTCTTCCTGGTCCCATTGCCCCACCACGTGCATGGTGGGCACGATCAGCGGGCGCTTCGCCAGGATTTTATCGAGCGCCTGTTCCTGCCAGTAACTGTCGTAGGCCGGGTGCTCGAACAGCTTTTTCGTGTACGTCAGCTTGTCGATGCCGAATTTCTTCGCATAGGCGCCTGCCGAGCCGATGCGCAGATACGCGTCGTACTCGTCGTAGACGCCCAGCACGGGAGACTCGCCGCTGCCGCGCGCGCTCGTCTGCCACGCCAGGTAGGACAAGCTGGGCATGCGGAAGGCGCCGTTGTGGAACCAGTCATCGCCGCGCCAGCCATCGACCATGGCGCTCATGGGGATGGCCACCTTCAGCGCCGGATGCGGGTCGACCAGGGCCATCAGCACCGTGTGGCCTTCGTACGACGAACCGAGCATGCCCACCTTGCCATTGCTTTCTGGAATATTTTTCGACAGCCAGTCGATGGTGTCCCACGCATCGGTCACATTATCGACCTTGGTATGGTTCAGCGGACCGCGCACGGGGCGCGTCATCACGTAGTCGCCTTCGGAACCATGCTTGCCGCGCACGTCCTGGAAGACACGGATGTAGCCGTTTTCCACCAGGGTATCGTCGCCCTGCGGCAAGGTGGCCAGCATGCTGGCGCTGGTGACGCGCTGGGCGCGGCGGGCCGCGTTGTACGGCGTGCGCGTGAGCATGATCGGCGCTCCTTTCGCGCCCTTCGGCACGACGATCACCGTGTACAGCTTGACGCCGTCGCGCATGGGGATCATCACCACGCGCTTGACGTAATCGTTCAGGTCCGGCATCACCAGCTTGGCGCCGATATCGGGCGTCATCGGCGGCGTTTGCGGCTTTTGCGACGTTTTCAGGGTTTGCGCCAGCAAGGGGGCGCTGAACAAGGTACTGACAAGCAGGGCCAGGCCGGTGAGCCGGACGGGGGACGACACGCGCATACTGTTCTCCAATGATACATGCCACGCAAAAGTGGCCGAACGACAATAGTACCCGGAAAGCAAGTTTTGCATAAGGCAAGCCTCTGACGCGGCGCAGCAGATAAATCCGGCCGCAACTTGACAGAACGCGCCTGAACTGCAACCATAACGCCATGAAATTTATCCCGTCACAACACGCCTGCTTGAATTGGTGGTCCCGCTCACTTTCGCGCGGCCACTCTATAGTGATGTGAATTTGATCCACGCCGCCTCGATCGGTGGCGTAACAGGCTCAGCCTGGATCATCCCCGATGCAGGCGGCTCAAAAGGAAACTTGATGAGCTTGCCTAACACCCCCGATACCCCCGACACCGACAACGCCCCGGCAGCACCGCTGTCCGCCGCCGCCATCGCTTCGCAATCCGTGATCCTGACGGGTGACCGCCCGACCGGCCCCCTGCACCTGGGCCACTATGTGGGCAGCCTGCGCGACCGCGTCCGCTACCAGAACAGCTACAAGCAATTCATCATGCTGGCCGACGCGCAGGCGCTGACGGACAATATGGACGACATCGACAAGGTGCACCGCAACGTCGTCGAGGTGGCGCTCGACTACCTGGCCGTCGGCATCGACCCAACGAAAACCACGGTGTTCATCCAGTCGCAGATTCCGGAACTGGCCGAGCTGACCTTTTACTACCTGAACATCGTCACCGTGGCGCGCCTCGAGCGCAATCCCACCGTCAAGGAAGAAATCCGCCTGCGCGGCTTCGAGCGCGACATTCCGGCCGGCTTTTTGACCTACCCCGCAAGCCAGGCGGCCGACATCACCGCCTTCAAGGCGGGCGTGGTGCCCGTGGGCGAAGACCAGATCCCGATGATCGAGCAGACGAATGAAATCGTGCGCCGCTTCAACCGCATGTACAACCGCGAAGTATTGATGGAATGCAAGGCGCTGGTGCCCGATATCGGCCGCCTGCCCGGCATCGACGGCAAGGCGAAGATGAGCAAGTCGCTGGGCAACACCATCAACCTGGGCGCTACCCCGGCCGAAATCACGGCCGCCGTGAAAAAAGTCTATACGGACCCGCTGCACCTGCGCGTGGAAGACCCGGGCCACCTGGAAGGCAATATCGCGTTTACCTACCTGGACGCGTTCGATCCGGAAAAAGCGGCGCTGGCCGAAATGAAAGCCCATTACGTGCGCGGCGGCCTGGGCGACAGCATCGTCAAGAAGCGCCTGGACGTGGTCTTGCAGGAAATGCTGGCGCCGATCCGCGCCCGCCGCGAAGAGTTCGCCAAGGACAAGGGGCAAGTCATCCAGATGCTCAAGGAAGGCACCTTCAAGGCGCGCGAAGTGGCGGCCCGCACGGCCGACGAAGTCAAGTCCGCACTGGGCCTGAATTACTTCTAATCACCATTTACAAATAGCAAACTGATGCGCCTTGGCGGAGTCGGGTAAAATCCCGTCTTCGCCAGGGCGCAATGCATTTGGCACCGTGGCATCAGCAATCAGTAGAGAAGACAAACGCGCAATGACCGATACCGCAATCGAACGGCTGCTGCAGCAGCATTTTTCCATCGATGCGCTGCAACAGGCGCCCGCGCCCCTGCAGCAGGCGCTGCGCATGCTGGGCGGCTGGCTGGCCGCCGGACGCGACACGGCCTATCCGCACACGCCCTACGCTGAGCTGCTGACGCAGCTGTCCGACATCAGCCCGCCCGCGCACGGCATGCCCGTGGCGGACTTTCTGCAGGAGCTGGACGCCACCGTGCTGGCCAATACGGCCCAGCTGAACCACCCGCTCTACATCGGCCACATGACGCAGGCCCTGCCCTGGATCAGCGTGCTGGCCGAAGCGTTCACGGCCACCCTGAACCAGAACCAGGTGAAGATCGAGACGGCGTATGTGTCGACCCTGATCGAAAAGCAGATCCTCGGCTGGCTGCACCGCCAGGTGTACCGGCAGGCCGACAGCGTCTACGCGCAGGCCATGGCCGCCACCAGCGGCGCGCTGGGCAATGTCGTCAATGGCGGCACCATGGGCAATCTGACGGCGCTGGCCGTGGCGCTGGAAAAACAATTGCCCGGCACGCGCAAGCGCGGTTTGTTTGCCGCCGTGCAAGAATCCGGCTACGCGGGACTGGCCGTGATCGGTTCGGCCCGCAGCCATTATTCCGTGAAAAAGGCGCTGGCGACCCTGGGCCTGGGCGAAAACGCGCTGCAGCTGGTGGCCGTCGACCGCGACAACCGCATCGACATCGCCGCGCTGGAAGCGACCATTGCCGACTTGAAATTGCGCAATATCAAGGTCGTCGCCATGATCGGCATCGCCGGCACGACGGAAACGGGCGCCATCGACCCGCTGGCCGCCATGGCGGCCATTGCGGCACGGGAAAATATCTGGTTCCACGTGGACGCGGCCTGGGGCGGCGCCCTGCTGATCGCCGAACAGTACCGCGCACTGTATGACGGCATTGCCCTGGCCGACTCCGTCGTCATCGACGGCCACAAGCTGCTGTGGGTGCCGATGGCGCAAAGCATGGTGCTGTTCAAGGACAACGCCAGCCTGAACCTGTTGAAGCACAACGCCAACTACATCTTGCGCGACAATTCCGGCGACCTGGGCCAGACATCGCTGGAAGGCTCGCGCCGCTTCGACGCCCTGAAACTGTGGACCTCGTTCAAGGTGCTGGGCGTGTCCGGCTACACGACCCTGCTGCGGCAGGCGGCCACCCTGTCCGGCCAGCTGCAGGATCTATTGGCCGACCAGCAGGATTTCGAGCTGATCACGCGCTCCGACACCTTCATCCTCACCTACCGCTACGTGCCCGCGCACTTGCGCCAGCGCATGGACAGCCTGCTGGCCGGCGGACAGCCGGAAGCGGCGGCCGAACTGAACAAGCAACTGAACACCTTGAACGCCAAGCTGCAAAACCGCCAGAAAGCGCAAGGCCACAGCTTCGTGTCGCGCACGGTGCTCGAATCGACGCGCTACCCTGGCCCGACCAACGTGCTGCGCGTGGTCATGACGAATGTCAGGACGCGCCCCCACCACCTGCGCGCCATCCTGGCCGAGCAGCGCGCCATCGGCCAGGCGCTGGTGGCGGAACTGGGGATGTAACACCTTTCCACCCATCAACCTTGACTGGATGCCCGATGCACAGGCTGACCGCCCTTTCTGACCTGTTACGGCATCTGCTGAAATGGCTGCTGCTGGCCGGTATGGTCGCGGTCCTGGGCGGCACAGCCTCGGCCGCCTTCCTGTACGCCCTGGACTGGGCCACGCGCACGCGCCTGGCGCACGCCTGGCTGATCTGGCTGCTGCCCGTGGCGGGCTTTGCCGTCGGCTGGCTGTATTTGCGCTACGGCAGCCGTGTCGAGGGCGGCGCGAACCTGCTCATCGATGAAATCCACGATCCGAAGAAAATCATCCCGCTGCGCATGGCGCCGTTGGTGCTGGGCGGCACCGTCATCTCGCATGTGTTCGGCGCGTCCGTCGGGCGCGAAGGCACGGCCGTGCAGATGGGCGGCGCGCTGGCCGACCAGCTCACGCGCATGTTTCGCCTGAACAATGAAGACCGACGCATCATCCTGATGGCCGGCATCAGCGCCGGTTTTGCCTCCGTCTTCGGCACGCCGCTGGCGGGCGCCCTCTTCGGCCTGGAAGTGCTGGCCATCGGCCGCCTGCGCTATGAAGCCATGCTGCCCTGCCTGGCTGCCGCCGTCATCGCCGACCAGGTAGGCCTGCTGTGGGGCGTCCAGCATACGCATTACGCCGTCCCCCTGATCCCCGCCCTCTCCGCCTGGACTTTATCCGCCATGGTGATCGCCGGCGTGCTGTTCGGCGTGACCGGCAAACTGTTTGCGCACGCCACGCACGGCTTGAGCGGCCTGATGAAGCGCTGCATCGGCTACGCCCCGCTGCGCCCGCTGGCGGGCGGCCTCGTCGTCGCCATCGCCGTGTGGCTGATGGGCACCGATAAATATATCGGCCTGGGCATTCCCACCATCGTCGACGCCCTCAAGGAGCCGCTGCCCGCATATGATTTCCTCGGCAAGATGGCGTTCACCATCGTCTCGCTGGGCACGGGATTCAAGGGCGGCGAAGTGACGCCCCTGTTCTTCATCGGCGCGACCCTGGGCAATGCGCTGGGGCCTGTGCTGCACCAGCCCGTCGCCCTGCTGGCCGCCGTCGGCTTCGTCGCCGTGTTTGCGGGAGCGGCCAACACGCCGATTGCCTCGACCCTGATGGCGATGGAACTGTTCGGCGCCGAGATCGGCGTGTACGCGGCCATCGCCTGCGTCGTGGCCTACCTGTTTTCCGGCCACGCGGGCATTTATAGGGCGCAGCGCAGCGGGCATGCCAAGCGCACCACCCGCAAGGAACTTGAACCATGACCCAGAACATCTACGACAACGACGCCTTCTTCGCGGCCTACAGCCAGCTGCCCCGCTCGATTGGCGGCCTCGACAGCGCTCCCGAATGGCCGGCCCTGCGCGCCATGCTGCCCGACCTGCGGGGAAAAAGCGTGCTCGACCTGGGCTGCGGCTATGGCTGGTTCTGCCGCTGGGCGGCAGAACAGGGCGCGGCGCGGATATTGGGCGTGGACGTGTCGGAAAAGATGCTGGCGCAGGCAGGCGGCATGGGAGAACATGCAGCTGTCAGCTATGCCCGGCTTGATCTGGAACAACTGGCCTTGCCGCCCGCCAGCTATGATCTGATTTACAGCTCGCTCGCCTTCCACTACATCGAAGGTTTCGACGCCTTGCTGGCCGCCATCCGCCACGGCTTGAAGCCGGGCGGCAAGCTGGTGTTTTCCATCGAGCACCCGATCTTCATGGCGCCGCGCCAGCCGGGCTGGCTGACGGATGGCCAAGGCCGCAAGCGCTGGCCCGTCGACAGCTACCAGCAGCAAGGCCCGCGCGTGTCGGACTGGCTGGCACCCGGCGTCATCAAGCGGCACCGCACCCTGGGCACGACCATCAATGCGCTGCTGCAAGCGGGTTTGCAGCTGGACCATGTGGAAGAATGGGGCCCCACTGACGAGCAGATCGCGCAGCAGCCGGCCCTGGCGGAAGAGCGCGAACGGCCGATGCTGCTGCTGGTGGGGTGCGGCCTGCGCTAATCCCCTTGGGGCCGCAGCGCCGCCCCGCCTTGCAAGGCCAGCGGCACGGCCCTGGCCCAGCGGTTCGACGACAGCGAAAACGTCAGCGCGCGCACCTGGTGATACCAGCCGGCGGGCACGTACAGCATGTCGCCCGGCTCGACGATGCATTCAATCATGGTCGCCTGGCGCGCCAGGGGGAAGCGCTCGAAATCGGGCGCTTCCGGGTCGAAGGGCGAACCGAACAGGATGGCGTTCGCCTCGCTCGGATACAGGAAGGCGTCATGGTGCGGCGGCGATAAAAAGATGCGCTTGCGGCCCCACACCTGGGCGAAGATATTGTCGTCGTAATCGCAATGCAAAGGCGTCACCGTGCCGGCCGGCCCCACCCAGAAGCGCGGCGGGCCCATCTTGTCGAAATACGTGGGCCAGTGGCACAAACGGTTCAGCTCGCGCAATTCCAGGTTGCCCAGGTACGGCGGCAGCGCGTACTCGCCCTCGGCCACCAGATCCAGGTATTGCCCCATCGACATGTCCTGCATGGCGCGGTCGGCCGCGAACGCCGTGTTGATGTAGTCGCCCACCCGCGCCCGCACGGGCACGTGGCTGAACTGCTCGCGCAAGACCTCCGGCCCCAGGGCCGACAAGGGCCAGCGCTGCACCAGGCCGCGCATCAGGAATGGCAAGCCCAGCGCGGCGCGCGCGCGAAAGGCGGCCGCATCCAGCATGGCCAGGCGCGGCACTTCGGCGATGGCGGGCAGGCCGCTTGCCGCCTGCCTGATGGCCTTGCGCATGGCGTCGATGGACGTGACGCCGCGCACCAGCGCATCCTTGTGCTCGCGCGCCTGCTTGCGGGCCAGGGCCGCTTCAGGCGAACTGAATTCGGCTGGCGGGCGCGGCGGCAGCGCACGCGGCGCCGCCGATGGCGGCGTTTGCCCGGAGGCAAGTGAATTTTTCTTTACTGACATAAACCTTCTTTGCTATCGATGCCTTGCGCGACAGGAAGCACGCGTGCGCTATTTTAAGCGAGCACGGCCCGGCTGGGCGCAACGACGATCTTCTGCGGCACGTCCGGCACGGGAGCGCCGGCGGCCAGCGCCAGCAGGACTGGCGCCATGCCGGCCACGGACAAACGCCAGTCCACGGCTACATGGGCTAGCGCGCTTTGCGGCATCGATGGCGCTTGCGCCTCCTGCGGCTCCTGCACCAGCACCCTGCCGCCATGGGCCTTGATGGCCCGCAAGCCGGCCGTGCCGTCGTCCAGGTAGCCGCTGAGGATCACGCCCACCGTTTTCGGCCCGAAAGCGGCGGCAGCACTGCGAAACAGCGGGTCGATGGCGGGACGCGTGTGATGTTCCCTGGGCCCCCGGGTCAGCTCGACCGTCGCCCGGCCAGCCAGCCTGACGACCAGCATATGCCGGTCCGGCGGCGCCAGCAGGATGCAGCCGGCGCGCAAGGGTTCGCCCGTTTCGGCAAAGCGCACGGGCAAGGCGGAGTGCTTGCCGAGGATCTCGGGCAGCACGCTCTTGCGCCTGCCCACATGCATGACGACCAGGATGGCCGCAGGAAAACCCGCCGGCAAGGCGGCGAAGGTGGTGGACAGCGCATTCACGCCACCCGCGGAAGCCCCCATGACGATCAGCGTTTCCATGCCAGGCCCTTTTCGCACCAGGTTCAGGAATGCATTCTGCTGTGCCTTGCATCATGATTCCGTGCGCCGACTAACCCAGTATGTCACATCAGACACGCCCCCACGACGCATCGACGCCTGGCAAAAGCGTCGCGAACGGAAGGGAGAGGTGGCCGAGAAGCGCAACCGCACTGAGGTGCGGTGAGCATTGCAGGCTACCTATACCGACGCGCAGCAGCTTAGGCCAGGCGTCCTCAGACAGGGGTTTTGAAGATGGGATCGACAATAAACTGCTGCGCCTTGATGCGCAAGGTGCGCTCCTCGTCCAGCTCGGCGCGCGTTTCGCCCAGCTCTTCGCGCTCCGCTTCCAGCTCCAGGCGCACGGCGGCCAGTTCCGTTTCCACGCGCGTCAGGCTCTCCAGCTTCAGCTGGGCCTGGATCAGTTCCGCGCGCGCCGCTTCGGCCGCGTCTTCCAGGCGCGGGATGCCTTCGAGCTTGAATTGCGCCTTGGCCAGGTCCATGCGCGCCTGCTCGGCCGCCTCTTCCAGGCGCGGCAAGCCTTCCAGGCGCAGCTGCGCCTTGGCCAGGTCCGTGCGGGCCTGGTTGGCCACCTGCCGTTCGCGCTCGAGTTCTTCGCGCAAGGTTCCCAGTTCGCCCGCCTGCAAATCGAGCAATTCCTGCTGGCGCTCGTTTTCGCTGGCCAGGTCCATCAATTCCTGTTGATTGTCGTTCATCTCGGCTTCATGCGCGCTGTGGCTGGCGCTTAATTCCTGCCCTACATAATCGAGGATGGCTTGCTGCAGCACGGGCGACAGTTCGGCGGCGGCGGCGATCTGGCGCTGCGCACCGGCCTTGCGGCGCTGCAAGAGTTTGCTGATGGTGCCCAGGCAGGCGCCGTTGCCCAGCCGCTCGCGCAGCGCGCGCACCGTGATGGCCTGGCCTTCGCCCGCCATCGCTTCCATTGCCGCATTGATCTGTTCCGCGCTTACTTTTGCCATGTCGTCTACTCTTGAATGTTGCCCAGGGCAATCTTGCCCAGGGGCATTATCTTATGCCAGCGGCGGCAAAGCGTAAAGTATTTCTCAATAGAAATTGCAATTGCACAACGGAATGGCGTGCAAACATGCGGCTTGGGAGCTTATTCTTCGAGCAGACCGTTTTCGGTCAGCATATCCTGCACCAGTTCCAGGCGCAGCACGGGATTGTCCTGGCTCAGCAGCAATTGCTTTTGCATGGCGCTCAGCGACAGCAGCTCGCACCAGCGGTTCGCCACCCAGCCGCACTCGTCGAGCCGGTACGGCGGCTGCAGGGGCATTTGTTCGGGCGGAATCTTTTGCTCCTGCAAGGTGCGTATCAGCGCGCCCAGGGCGTCCGCCACGTTCTGCTGCTCTTGCGGGATGGGGATGGTTTTGTCGGGTGGCAGGGTTTCAATCCGCGCCGTCCACAAGCCGTTTTTCAGCTGTTCGCTGGCCACGATGTGGAAGCGCTGCATGCCCATGCACTTGATTTGCAGCAAACCCGACAGGGGCGCGGCCCAGTCGATGACGCGCGCCAGGGTGCCCACGGGCGCCAGGGTTTCCAGCTGGCCCGGCTTGCGCACTTCCGCGCCGTCCAGCAACTGCACCACGCCGAACGGCTGCTCGCCCATGATGCACTGACGTATCATGTCCAGGTAGCGCACCTCGAAGATCTGCAGGGGCAGATAGCCATCGGGATACAGCACCGTATTGAGCGGGAACAAAGGTATCGAGGTCATGGCGCATGATGGCACGAATGCGATATCCGTGCTGCGCGCCTTGTCCTGCCTGGCCAACTGCGCCGATTATTTGTAGAAGCGCCTTTTCTTGGCCCGCTCCGCCGCCTTCGGCGCCAGCACCTTGACGGGCTTTTTCTGGATCGTGCCGCCGGCCGACGTGCCCGGCACGCGGTGCTCCGCCTCGTAACCAGGTTCCTCGCCGCGTTTCAGGGTTTGCCGCGTCAGCGCTTCGACGGCCGACAGCAATTCGACTTCATCGGCGCAGACGAGGGAAATGGCTTCACCCGAAGCGCCCGCGCGGCCCGTGCGGCCGATGCGGTGGATATAGTCTTCCGCCACGGTGGGCAAATCAAAATTGACGACGACGGGCAACTGGTCGATGTCCAGGCCGCGGGCGGCCACGTCGGTAGCCACCAGCACCTGCACCTCGGCCGCCTTGAAACGGGCCAGCGCACGCAGGCGATTCGGCTGCGTCTTGTCGCCATGAATCGAATCGGCGCGCACGCCCTGCTCCAGCAAGGTATTGACCAGCTGCTCGACGCCCTTGCGCGTCTTGACGAAGACGAGGACCTGGCCCCAGCGCCTTTTCTTCAGCAGGTGCAAAAACAGGTCCGGCTTGCGTTTCTTGTCACACACGATGACCGACTGTTTCACGGCCTTCACCGTACTGTTGCGCGCGCTCACCTCCACCGAGATGGGATCCTTCAGCATGGTTTTCGCCATGGCGCGGATGGCGTCCGAGAAGGTGGCCGAGAACAGCAGGGTCTGGCGCTGCTTGGGCATCGTCATCAGCAAAATATCGAGTTCGCGCTCGAAGCCCAGGTCCAGCATGCGGTCCGCCTCATCCAGCACCAGCGTCTGCACCTGCTCGAACTTGACGGCGCCCTGCGTCTGCAAGTCCAGCAAGCGGCCCGGCGTGGCCACCAGCACGTCGAGGCCCTTGCGCAGCTTGCTGATCTGCGGCTCGATGGGCACGCCGCCATAGGCGACAAAGCTGCGCAGCGGCAAGTTGCCGCCATAGCTGCGGAAGCTGGCATAGACTTGCTCGGCCAGTTCGCGCGTGGGCACGAGCACCAGCACGCGCACGCACTGGGGCGCCACCACGCCCTCCAGCGTCAGGCGCTGCAGCAGCGGCACGGCAAAGCCGGCCGTCTTGCCCGTGCCCGTCTGGGCGGCGGCCATCAGGTCGCGCCCGGCCAGGACAAAGGGAATCGCTTGCGCCTGCACGGGCGTGGGCTTGGCATAGCCGAGCTCATCGAGTTTGCGGACCAGGGGATCGATCAGGCCGAGGGAAGAAAACGTCATGGGAAAGCAATCTTGGCAAATGAAATGGCAGCGCGCACGGGCTGGCCGTGCGCGCGATTGCCGAGATTATAGGCCAGCGGGGATGCCGGCCGGGGTTTCACCGTTAAAACAAAGGCGTCAGAACTTCATTTCCAGCGTTGCGCGCGCCTGCGGCGAGCTCGGCGAAATGCTGTTGCGCACGATGGTGCCGCTGGCGTCCGTATAGGTGGTGTCGCTTTCGAAGTCTTGCGCCAGCAGGTTGGACACGGCCAGGCGCAGCTGGTTCTTCGCATCGAATTTCCACAGTGCATAAATGTCGAGGTCGCGCCGCGGCGACGTGTAGGCGCTCTGGCGCTCGGTGATGCGCACGGGGCCGCCATTGCGGAAATTGAAGCTGCCGCCCGTGGTCAAGACGCCGTCCGGCGTCTTGTAGTCGAGACCGACATTGCCGCTGACGGGCGTTTGCTGGTCGAGCCGGTTGTTTGGCCCCGGCACCTGCTCCACTTGCGACCAGTTGCGGCTGACGCTGGCGCGCAGGTCGATGGCCGGCACGGGCGCGGCCAGCACGGCGCGCAACGGGAACTTCGCTTCCAGTTCCAGTGTCTGCGTATTTGCGCGGCCGTCGTTGACGGGCGTGGAGACCCAGCGGTCATTGATAAACAGCAAGCCCTGGCGCGTATAGCCATCGATGCGGCGGGCCGAGGCGCGCGCGCTGAGCAGGGCCCCTTCGGCCCAGTAATGCTCGTACGAAGCGTCGATGCCCAGTGCCAGTTCCGGTTTCAGGTAGGGATTGCCTTCACGGTCGGGATCCGTCTGGCTGTTGTTGGTCGAGGTATTGCGGCGCGGAATCAGGCTCGCCGTGGGCTGCGCCTTGTACGTGCGCGTCAGGGCCAGGCGCACCTGGTCGCCCTTGGTATCGGGCAACTTCCACAGGGTTTGCAGCAGCGGACTCCACACGCTGGTGCGCTGGTTCACTTCGTCGTAGGTGTCGCCCGCGCTGCGCGTATCGATGCCTTCCCAGCGCACGCCCGCATACATCGACCAGCGCGGCGTGATCTCCCATTCATCCTGCACGTACAGGGCCAGGCGCTTGATGGTGGCGTCGAAACCCTCGTCGCTGTTGACGGGCGGACGCGCGCCCAGCGCCGCCTCGCGCTGGCGGCGCGTTTCGTCGCGCTCCGTGTAGGCGCCGTCCCAGCCCATCGACAGGGCATGGCCGGGCAGCAAGGGCGAGGAATACTTGCCGGTGGAACTGACGCCGTTTTCCGTCGACTTCACCGCCACCTGGCGCTCCAGCGCCAGGCCGCTGCCGTCGATAAAGCCCTGCTGCAGGCTGTCGGACGTATTGCGGGCGGCCGAGGCGCCGATCTTCAGTTCCAGTCTGGCGCCGCCGGCCAGTTTGTGCATCCACGTCAGGTCGCTGCGGCCGAAGGCATTGTGGTTGCTGGAACTGCCCGTGTTGGTGTCGTAATCGGGGCGCAAGCCCTGCAGCGTCTCGGCGCGGCTGAAATTGCGGTGGTTCGAGCGCCCGCCATTGAAGAAAAATTGCGCCGTCACATTGTCGCCGCCGGCCAGCACCCAGTTCAGGCGCGGCGACAGGTTGATGCCTTCGGGACGGCCATCGCCCGTGCCGCTGGTGCGGCGCAGCAGGTTTTGCCGGCCGTCGGGCGCGTAGCCCAGTTCCAGCCCGGGGTTATCGTAATGATAATCGTAGCGGTACAGCGAGCCGGCCATCGAGTACGAGAAATTGCCGTCGCGGTCAGACAGTTGCAGGTTGACGCTGGGCGAAAAGCTCACGTCGCTGCCCTGCACGCCCAGCTTGAGTTCGCGCTGCGCCGTTTTGACGGCCTTTTTCAGCACCACGTTGATGGTGCCGGCGATCGACTGCGTGCTGTATTCGGCGCTGGCGGCGTGCAAAATCTCGATGCGCTCGATGACGTCGGGCGACAGCGTGTCGAGCGAAAAACCGGCCGGCGCCCGTTCGCCGTTGAGCAGGATCTGCGTGTAGCCGCTGCCCAGGCCGCGCATGCGGATTTCGCCGCCCGAGCGCCCGGCCGCGCCGGACACGGTAATGCCGGGCAAGCGCTTGAGCACGTCGGTGACATTGCTGTCGCCATACTTGAGGATTTCCTCGCTGCTGACAATCATCTTGCTGGCCGTATCGTCGCGGCGCGGGTCATAGCCGCTGCCCTTGACTTCGACGGTCTGCATGGCGGGCGCGGCGGCCTTGACGGCATTCAACGGCGCGGCGGCGTCAGCGGCTGGCGCCTCGGTTTGCTGGGCCTGGACATTCCAGGCAAACAGGACAGCGGAACAAACAACGGTGAGGCGGAAGCAAGGGCGTGGCATCATGACGTGGCTGAAAAAAGTTGGCTGAATAAAAATGGCTAAATGCTAAAAAACAGGCCGCCGTATTGTGCTGCAATTTTTTCCCACTGACACAGTTTCCTGAAAATATTTCCTAGAGCAAATTAAATTCGGTGGCAGACTGTGATACGCCCCCTTGCATGCGGCGCATATCATTGCGCGCCACATCGCCGCTATAATGCGTTTTCGCCATTATTCCGCTCACCCCGTCAAAGGCTTCCCATCGTGTCTGACCGTCTTGCCGTTTTGCCTCAATATCTGCTGCCCAAGGGCGCGCTGACCAACTTTGCCGGACGCATCGCCGGCGCCAAGGGCGGCGCCATGACCACGCGTTTGATCCGCTGGTTCGTCGGCCGCTACAACGTCAACATGGATGAGGCGCTGGACCCGGACATCACGCACTACACGAGCTTCAACGATTTCTTTACGCGCGCGCTGCGCCCCGATGCCCGTCCGCTGGCCCGGGCCGACTACGTCTGCCCCGTCGACGGCCGCATCAGCCAGTTCGGCACGATCGACAAGGACCAGATCTTCCAGGCCAAGGGCCACCATTTCAGCACCACGGCCCTGGTGGGCGGCGATGCGGCCCTGGCGGCGCAGTTCGAGCACGGCAGCTTCGCCAATCTGTACCTGAGTCCGCGCGACTACCACCGCATCCACATGCCCTGCGACGGCCGTTTGACGCGCATGATTTATGTGCCCGGCGAATTGTTCTCCGTCAACCCGACGACGGCGCGCGGCATTCCCGGCCTGTTCGCCCGCAACGAGCGCGTCGTCTGCGTGTTCGACACGGCCAACGGCCCCTTCGTCATGACCCTGGTGGGCGCCACCATCGTCGGCAGCATGGCCACCGTCTGGCACGGCGTCGTCAACCCGCCCCGCACGGGCGAGATCCGCGACTGGAGCTATGCCAACGACAATGTGGTGCTGAAACAGGGCGAAGAACTGGGCCGCTTCCTGCTCGGTTCCACCGTCGTGATGCTGTTCCCGCAAGACACCGTGCAATTTAATGCCAGCTGGCAACCGGCCGGCCCCGTGCAACTGGGCGAAGTCATGGGCAACGTGCCCAGCTAAGCCTGCGGGATGCGCGCCTACACGGGCGCATCCGTGCGATACATTTCCTCTATCAAGTCCAGAAATGCCCGCGTCTTGGCCGGCATCAAGCGCCGGCCGGGAAACACGGCCCAGCCCGTGACCAGCGGGAAACTCCACTCCGGCAGTACGCGCACCAGTTCCCCCGTCGCCACATACGCCTTGGCGAAGCGGTCCGTGCTGGCCGCGATGCCCACGCCCGTGCAGGCCATGCGTACCAGCAATTCCGGCGAATTCGCCAGCAGGCGCACGGGCAAGTCGCGCTCCCACGTCGTCTTGCCGCGCATCAAAGTCCAGTGCACGAGGCCGTGCACGGCGCGGGGCAGGCTCAGCAAATCATGGCCATACAGGTCGTCGGGATGCTCGGGCAAGCCGTGCACGCTCGTGTATTGCGGCGAGGCATATAGCGCCAGCGTGCTGAAGGCCACGCGGCGCGCCGCCAGGCTGGCGTCGTCGGGCAAGTTGCCCATGCGGATGGCCAGGTCGAAATTTTCTTCCAGCAAGTCCACGCGGCGCGCCGACAAGTCCAGTTCCAGCGAAATGGCCGGATAGCGGCGCACGAATTCGGCCAGCACCTGGCGCATCAGCGCGTCGCCGAAGTCGGCCGGCATGGAAATGCGCAGCAAGCCGCTGGGGCCCGCCTGACGGTGCTGCGCCAGCGCGCCGGCCGCCTCCGTCTCTTCCACCACCTTGCGCGCATGTTCGAGCAGGCTGGCGCCAAACTCCGTCAGCGCCAGCTTGCGCGTGGTGCGCAGCAGCAGCCGTTCGCCCAGCTTCGCTTCCAGCTGCGAGATGCGGCGCGACAGGGTCGATTTGGGCAAGTCCACGCGCACGGCGGCGCGCGAGAAACTACCGCACTCGACGACGCGGGCGAACAGCAGCAAATCTCCGGGATCGATATCCATCGCTTACCTTTACGCTCAATTGTTCCATGAGTGGATTAATGTTATCCATTTTAACGGCTTCCGCATCAATTTTGGAATTGCTATAGTTCATCCATCGCAAGACACCTCACAACGGAGAAAACAAGATGAACATCCTGCAAATCAATTCCAGCGCCCGCAGCACCGGCTCCGCCTCGACCCGCCTGGCTGACGCCATCGTTGCCCGCGTGCAAGCAGCCAACCCCGGCGCTGCCCTGGCGCGCCGCGACCTGGCTGCCCAGCCGCATCCCGTGCTCGACGAACCTACCCTGCAAGCGCTGTTCACCCCGGCAGACAAGCGTACGCCGGAACAGGCGGCCCGCATCGCCCTGGACGACGCGCTGATTGCGCAAGTGCAAGCGGCGGACGTCATCGTCATCGGCGCGCCCATGTACAACTTCGGCATCACCGTGCAACTGAAAAGCTGGTTCGACGCAATTGCCCGCGCCAACGTCACCTTCAAGTACACGGAAAACGGCCCCGTCGGCCTCTTGACCGGCAAGAAAGTCTACGTGGGCCTGTCCCGCGGCGGCTTGCACCGCGACAGCGCCAACGACAGCCAGGTGCCTTACCTGAACACCATGTTCGGCTTCCTGGGCATGACGGACGTGCAGTACGTATATTCGGAAGGCATGGGCATGGGTCCGGAAGCCGTGGCCAAGGCACAGGCGCTAGCCGATGCCGAGATCAACGCGATCCTGGTATAAATACAAAGATTGATGGGCATCAAACCGGGACGGCGCGCGAGCGCCGTTCCTCCCGACTGGAGAACACAATGAGCGACATCACCACCGTCAACAAGCCACGCGCCGTCGAGCGCGTGATCGCCGGCCAGGCCGTCATGGATGGCGCCGGCGTGAAGATCAACCGCGTGCTGACGCAGCAGCTGCAGCGCCGCCTCGACCCGTTCTTGATGCTCGACAACTTTGCCAGCGACCAGCCGAACGACTACATCGCCGGCTTCCCCGAGCATCCGCACCGGGGGTTCGAGACAGTCTCGTACATGATCACGGGGCGCATGCGCCACAAGGACAGCGCGGGCCACGAAGGCTTGCTGACTTCGGGCGGCGTGCAATGGATGACGGCCGGCAGCGGCGTGATCCACTCGGAAATGCCGGAGCAGGAAGCGGGCGTGATGGAAGGGTTCCAGCTGTGGCTGAACCTGCCCGCGCGCGACAAGATGCGCACGCCGTGGTACCGCGATTTCACGAGCAGCGAAATCCCCCGCTACACGACGGACGCGGGCGTGACCGTGCAAGTGATCGCCGGCGAGAGCCATGGCGTGGCGGGCGCCGTGCAGCGCGAACTGACGCAGCCGCTGTACCTCGACATCGACTTGCCGGCCGGCGCCAGCTTCGAGCAACCCTTGCCGCCAGGCCATAACGCCTTCCTGTACGCCTTCCGCGGCGAAGTGCGGGTGGACGGCAAGGCCGTGCCCGCCCTGCGCATGGCCATCTTCGCCAATACGCCAGGCAGCGACGGCGTGCGCATCGAAGCGCCCGCAGGCGGCCGCGTGATCCTCGTCGCCGGCCAGCCCCTGAACGAGCCCATCGCACAATATGGCCCGTTTGTCATGAATACCCAGGCGGAAGTGTTCCAGGCCGTGCAGGATTTCCGCGAAGGCAAGTTTGGCGAGACTGCCTCGCAGTAATATTGTTTCGTATCAAGAAAAGACCTGCTGCGCCTCCGGGCCTGCAGGTCTTTTTTCGTGCCGACTATTTTGTTACTTTTCATTTACACTAACGGCAACCTCATTCAACAAAGCATTCCATGCAGCCGACGCACACCGAACACGACGCCACCCATTTGCACGCCCACCTGAAGGGCGACGCCAAGCACACGCACTCGTTCGAGGGGCGCAGCCAGAGCATCCTCGCGTGGGCGCTGGGCCTGACCCTGTCGTTTGCCGGCATCGAGGTGGCGGCCGGCTTCCTGTCCAATTCGCTGGCGCTGATTTCCGACGCGGGCCACATGGTCACGGACGCGGCCGCGCTGGGCCTGGCCCTGCTGGCGCAACTGATCGCGCGCCGCCCGCCCTCGCCGCGCCACTCGTTCGGCTTTGGCCGCGCCGAGGCGCTGGCCGCCTTCGTCAACGGCCTGGCCATGCTGTGCGTGGTGGGCTGGATCTGCTATGAAGCCGTGCTGCGCTTTTCCGCCCCGCAACCCGTCAAGGGCGGCATGGTCTTCATCGTCGCCTTCATCGGCCTGGCGATCAACGTGGTGGTGGCGTGGGTATTATCGAAGGACAAGCAAAGCGTGAACACGCGCGCCGCCCTCGTGCACGTGATGGGCGATTTGCTCGGTTCCGTCGCCGCCATCATCGCCGGCGCCGTGATTTACTTCACGGGCTGGATGCAGATCGACCCGCTGCTGTCCGTGCTGGTATCGCTGCTGATTTTGAAATCCACGTTCGGCGTGCTGCGCGAGTCCTACCATTTCCTGATGGAAGGCGTGCCGCACCACATCGACTACATCGAAGTGGGCACGGACGTGGAGCAGGTGGACGGCGTGATTGCCGTACACGATCTGCATGTGTGGGACATGTCGCCGGGCCAGCCGGCCCTGATCGGCCACGTGGAAATCGAACACCTCGACCATTGGCCAAAGGTATTGCGCGCGATCAAGAAGATGTTGCTGGCCAAGCATGGCATCGACCATATTACTTTGCAGCCAGAGACGGCGGCAATGGCGGGGTTGCATCAGGGTGACAAGACCCACTAACAGGCATTTCAACAAACATCACAACGCCTGACAAAACCGTAGCGAGCGGAAGGGAGAGGTGGCTAAGAAGCGCAACCGTACGAAGGTACGGTGAGCATCGCAGGCCGCCTATACCGACGCGCAGTAGGTTTGGTCAGACGTCCTCAACTGCGCCGCGCTTCTAACACCCCACTCACATCCTTGATCACATTCAGCGCCTTCAACAACTGCGCCGTCGAGCTGATCTCGGCCGTAAACGTCATGCGGGCCTGGCCCTTGGCGCTTTGGGTGTTGACGCCGATCACGTTGATCTTTTCACGCGAAAAGATTTCGGAGATGTCGCGCAGCAAGCCCTGGCGGTCGCCAGCAAGAATAAAAATGTCGACCGGATACACGGTGTCGTGGCCCGTGCTGCCCCACTCGGTAAAAATCACGCGCTCGGGCGCCTTGGCGCGCATTTCCTCGAAATTCTTGCAGGTGGCGCGGTGGATGGAGACGCCCTTGCCGCGCGTGACGAAACCGACGATGCTGTCCGGCGGCGCCGGCTTGCAGCACTTGGCCAGCACCGTCATCAAGCCCTCGGTACCGACCACCAGCACGCCGGACTTGGCGCCCTGCTCCACGCTGGAGGCGCGGCTCTTGCCGACCAGCACGGCGTCTTCCGGCACCACCACTTCGCCATTGTCGTGCAGCGCCTGCTCCACGTGGCGCAGGCTGAATTCATCCTTGCCCACCGACAGGAACAGCTCGTCGACCTTCGCAAAACCGAGCTTTTGCGCCAACGCCTCGAGGTTGACGGCCGTCTTGCCTTCGCGCTGCAGCGACTTTTCCACCAGCGAGCGGCCGTGGGCCAGGGTTTCCTGCATGTCGATGGCATGGAACCAGGCGCGGATCTTCGAGCGCGTGCGCGTGCTGACGGCGTAGCCGGCGCTGAGCCAGTCGCGCGACGGCCCGGCCGTGCCCGGCGCGCCCTTGGCCGTGATGATTTCGCAGGTCTGGCCGTTCTTCAGCTGCGTATTCAGGGGCACCATGATGCCGTCGACCTTGGCGCCGCGGCAGCGGTGGCCCACGTCCGTATGCAGGTGATACGCAAAGTCGACGGGCGTGGCGCCCACGGGCAATTCCAGCACGCGCGCCTGCGGCGTCATGACGAAGATGCGGTCATCCAGGGTGGCGGACTTGAGCTTTTCCACCCATTCGCGCTGGATTTCTTCCTGGCCCACGACGGCGTCGGCCACCTCCGTTTTCCAGGCCAGCAACTGGCGCAGCCAGGCGATCTTTTCGTCGTATTTCTGGCCGGCAAAGTTCGAGCCGCCCTCTTCCTTGTAGCGCCAGTGCGCGGCCACGCCGTATTCGGCAAAGCTGTGCATTTCATTCGTGCGTATCTGCACTTCCAGCGGGCGGCCATCCTCGGCCGTCACCACCGTGTGCAGCGACTGGTAACCGTTGGGTTTCGGGCGCGAAATGTAATCGTCGAACTCCTTCGGGATGGGGGTCCAGATATTGTGGACCACGCCCAGCACCGTGTAGCAGGTTTTCACGTCGGCAACGATGACGCGGAAGGCGCGCACGTCGTACAGGGCCGTAAAGTCCAGTTCCTTGCCGCGCATCTTGTTCCAGATGCTGTAAATGTGTTTCGGGCGGCCAAATACTTCCGCCTGGATGCCGGCCGAAGCCAGTTCCGTCTGCAGGCGCAGAATCGCCGAGGACACGAAGCCCTCGCGCATCATGCGCTTTTCTTCCAGCATCTTGGCGATGCGTTTATACGCTTCCGGCTCGATGAAGCGGAACGATAAATCTTCCAGTTCCCACTTCAGCTGCCAGATGCCGAGGCGGTTGGCCAGCGGCGCATACAAATCCAGTGTTTCCTTGCCGTACTCGCGCGTCATTTCATTGAACAGCTTCAAGTCGGCAAAGTAGCGCAAGGTCGTCACGCAGGCGGCCAGGCGCACCAGCACGACGCGCATGTCGGAGGCCATGGCCAGCAACATCTTGCGCAAGGTTTCCACCTGGGCCACGGCTTGCTGCGCCGCATTCTTGCCACGCCCGCCGGCGCCGCCGTGCTGCGCCTGGGTCAGCGCGCGCAGCCGGATCAGCTGGCGCACGCCTGTCGCCAGGTCGCACACCTGCTTGCCGAAGCGCGGCTCGATGTCCGCCGCCGTGTCCGGCTCAAGCAGGGTCAGCTCGAACATCAGGCCGGCAATGCGCGTTTCCGCATCGCTGCGCAGGAAAGCCAGCGTAGTAGCCACGCCGATGGCGAACTCCAGCGCGGAGCGGCCGGCAAAGGTCTGCTTGTCGCCATACGCTGCGGTGGCATACGCGAGCGCATCCAGCACGCGCGCGCTGTCCGGCGCACTCAAGCCCTCTACCAGTTGTTCCGATGTGGCGCTATTCGGGGCCGAGATGGAAACCATGTGATACCTTATAAACTTAACAACTCAATAACTGAATAACTTAGCGTTCTGCAGCGATGATGACGATTTCTACCAGGCAAGCCGGATTGGCCAGCTTCGCTTCCACCGTGGCGCGCGGCGGCGTGTGGCTTGATGCGACCCAGTCGTCCCACACTGCATTCATGCCGTCGAAATCCTTCATGTCGGCGATGTAGATCTGGCATGACAGGATGCAAGTCTTGTCGCTGCCCGCTTCCATCAGCAAACGGTCGACGTGACCGAGCACTTCGCGCGTCTGGCCGACGATGTCCTGCGTCGTGTCTTCGGCGATCTGACCCGCCAGGTAGATGGTGCTGTTGTGTATCGCTACTTCAGACAGGCGTTTGCCTACGTGCAGTCGTGTAATTTCCATGCTTCTTCTTTCGGTTGTTTCAAAATCGGTACAGCGGTACTGCTTGATATCTGATTACTTTCCCAGCAAAAACTGGCGCGCGATGGCGATCTGGTCGTCGTGGATGAAGGTGGGCGCATGGCCCACGCCCTCGATCTCGACCAGTTGCGCCTTCGGGCCGCGGCCCAGCATGATCTGCGCCGTCGCGTGCGACAGCAGATCCGATTCCGCGCCGCGCACCAGCAAGGTGGGGCAGCGCACGGCATCATACGCGGCCCACAGCATGGCTTCGTCGCTGGCCGCCGATTCCGGCGTGGCCGAGCGGAACGGCATGGCCAGGCCCATATCATAGTGGCGGCGCCAGTGACCATCCTTGTCCTGGCGCAAGACGTCCACTGCCAGTTTATGCCATTCCGCATCCGTGTGCGGGCCGAAGCTGGCGGACACGTCGCGCACGAATCTGGCGCCCTGCTCGAAGGTATCGAAACGCAAGTCCTGGCCGATGTAGTCGCCGATGCGCTGCAAGGCTTCGGGCGCCAGCGTGGGGCCGATATCGTTCAAGACCAGCTTGCTGATCGGGCTGTCCGGCAGCGAAGCCAGGCCCAGGCCGATCAAGCCGCCCATCGAGGTGCCGAACCAGTCCACTGTCTGGCGTTCGCCGTTGGCCAGCACGCGCGCCAGCAAGGTCACCATGTCGCTCACGTACTGCGGTATGCGGTAGAACTGCGGATTGGCCAGCCAGCCCGAGCGCCCGCGTCCCACCACGTCGGGGCAGATCACGCGGTAATCGCTGGCCATGGCGCGCGCCAGGCTGTCGAAGTCGTCCGCCACGCGCGTCACGCCATGGGCGCAGACGAGCACGTTCGGATTGTCGGGCGCACCCCATTCCTTGTAGGACATGGTGTGCAGGCCTGCGGGGGAGATGCATTGCACTGACTTGATGCTCGCTTCGATCATGCCATTCCTTATAACACCGGAGAAAACCTACTGCGCGTCGGTGTTTACGGCCTGCGATGCTCACCGTACTTCAGTACGGTTGCGCTTCTCGGCCACAACTCCCTTCCGCTCGCTACGGTTTTGTCCGGCGTCGTTATTTGGTAGTAAAAAATAAAGAAACCGGCGATTTGCCAGTTGCCTCGCGCGCGATGCTACGGCAGTGTAGCGCAGCGCGGGCAATGCTCCAAGCGCACGCCTGAAATGCTGCGCCGCAGCATGCGCTGTATGGCGCAATACCCGATATAGCGAAAATGCATATCTGCGGTTATCCACAATTGAGCACGCCTGCCAATGGGCGGATGATCGCAGCATCAACCCGCAAGAGGAGACCACTCGTGAAAAAACCATTCTATAAAATCCTGTACGTGCAGGTGCTGTTCGCCATCGTCGCCGGCGTGCTGCTGGGGGTGTTCTACCCTTCGAACGCCGTCGACATGAAACCGCTGGGCGACGGCTTCATCAAGCTGATCAAGATGATCATCGCCCCCGTGATCTTCTGCACCGTGGTCTCCGGCATCGCGGGCATGCAGGACGTCAAGAAAATCGGCCGCGTGGGCGGCAAGGCGCTGCTGTACTTCGAGGTGGTGTCCACCTTCGCGCTGGCCATCGGCTTGCTGGTTGCCAATATCCTGAAACCGGGCGCCGGCTTCAATGCCGATCCGGCCCACCTGGACGCCAAGTCGATCGCGCAATACACGCACGCCGAAGGCATGTCGACGGTCGACTTCCTGATGAATATCATCCCGAAGACCTTCGTCGACGCCTTCGCCAAGGGCGACATCCTGCAAGTGCTGCTCATCGCCATCCTGTTCGGCTTCTCGCTGTCCCTGCTGGGCGAGCGCGGCCGTCCCGTCACGAAGCTGATCGACGAGCTGTCGCATGCCATCTTCGGCATGGTCAACATCATCATGAAAGTCGCTCCGATCGGCGCCTTCGGTGCAATGGCTTTTACCATCGGTAAATACGGCCTGGCTTCGCTGATCCCGCTGGCCAAGCTGATGGGTTCGTTCTACCTGACCTGCTTCCTGTTCGTCTTCGTCGTGCTGGGCGCCATCGCCAAGTACACGGGCTTCTCCATCGGCCGCTTCCTGTTGTACATCAAGGAAGAGCTGCTGATCGTGCTCGGCACCAGCTCGTCGGAATCGGCCCTGCCGGCCCTGATGAAAAAACTCGAGCGCCTGGGCTGCTCGAAACCGGTGGTCGGCCTGGTCGTGCCTACCGGCTACTCGTTCAACCTGGACGGCACCAACATCTACATGACCATGGCGGCCCTGTTCGTGGCACAGGCCACCAACACGGACCTGACGATCTGGCAGGAACTGACCATTCTGGGCGTGGCGATGCTGACCTCGAAAGGCGCGTCCGGCATCACGGGCGCCGGCTTCATCACCCTGGCCGCCACCCTGGCCGTGGTGCCGACGATTCCCGTGGCCGGCATGGCGCTGATCCTGGGCATCGACCGCTTCATGAGCGAATGCCGCGCGCTGACCAATTTTGTGGGCAACGGCGTGGCCACCATCGTCGTGTCGAAATGGGAAAAAGAACTGGACATGGACAAGCTGCACAGCGAGCTGGCCCATCCCACCCACCCGGCCGACGACGCCTACGTTGCACCGACCGTGAATATCGTCAAGTAAGCCTTACCTGCCATTGATACTCAGCATTGAAAAGCCCCGCGGAGCGATCCGCGGGGCTTTTTTCATGCGCGCGCAGCATATGCCATCATCAACAAACAGTAAATCATCCATCAATATTTATCACGATGATCAATGAATGCAAAACCATTACAGTACTGACTGACTGTTCGCCACCAGGCTCGCGCATAATGACACGGCGTTAATGCCAGTCTGACAGCGAACCATCCACCTTTTGAATGGAGTACCTCATGACCCTCACGCCCGCCTTCTACGCCACCTGGTCCCCACGTTTGCTGGGCCTGCTTCGCATCATCCTCGGCTTCCTCTTCCTGCAGCACGGCACGGCAAAACTGTTCGGCGCGCCGCACGTGGCCATGTTCGACGGCCTGCAACTGTTTTCCCTGATGGGCGCGGCCGGCGTCATCGAACTGGCGGGCGGCACCCTGCTGCTGCTGGGCCTGTTCACGCGGCCCGTCGCTTTCATCCTGTCGGGCCAGATGGCGGCCGCCTATTTCATCGCGCATGCGCCGGCCGGCTTTTTGCCCATCCTGAACGGCGGTGAAATGGCCGTGATGTACTGCTTCACCTTCCTGTACTTCGCGGCGGCGGGCGGCGGCGCCTACAGCCTCGACGGCTTGCGCGGCAAGGCGGGCTGTCCAGTCCTAAAATAGGTTGACAGTATTTATTGCTGCACAAACGCCCGATGCACCGCATCGGGCGTTTTGTACTT
>NZ_JBWKUZ010000005.1:0-126318 GCF_059421435.1 Janthinobacterium sp. GW821-FHT03A03
CGGGAGTAGCTCAGTTGGTAGAGCGCAACCTTGCCAAGGTTGAGGTCGAGAGTTCGAGACTCTTCTCCCGCTCCAGTTTTCAAGGTGGGCCGCGAGGCGCATCCAAGCAGTTCCTCTGGCGAGGTAGCAAAGAGGTTATGCAGCGGCCTGCAAAGCCGTTTAGACGGGTTCGATTCCCGTCCTCGCCTCCAGATGCAGCGCAGTCATCAATGCGCAGATAAAAAAGCCCACTTCGGTGGGCTTTTTTTTCGCCTGTGGCGGCGTGAATGGCGTCGGCTGTCATTAAATAAATGGCTTTAATTTATTTAATTTCCGGGAAATGACTAACCGACAGTAATCTGTGGATCCCAATAAAAATAACCATACAGGCTTTGCGTCTGGCCGTCGTCATTCAGGCTATATACGGCAATATAAACGTAGAAATTTTCCGTGCCGGATTTGGATACCTGCGCCGTGAAATTGGAAAAATTGCGCGATTGCTGTATCGCCGGCAAGCCATTCGAGGAATCCGAATTCGGCATGGCCGCATTTCTGCGGGTAATGGTATTGGAGACAAAGTTATTGAAGACCTTGTCGCCATTCCAGTAATTGATGCCATAGACAATGACGGCCGAATCGGCGTTGTCATAGATGGAAGCGCCGGTGAAGGAGACATAGTCGCCCACGTTGGCCCTGAAACTCAGGTCGGCCGAGCCTTGTCCGCTGTTGATGCCGCGCGGGTCGGTGGCAATCATGTACTGGCTGGTATGCGCCAGTCCCACGGGCTTGGTCTGATCAGGGGCGGTCTGACGCGGATGCTGGGCCATGATCAGATCGGTGTCTATTACAACGAGAATGTTGATTGTAATATTGCTGGCATATAATTGCGCGTCGGTCATGATTCCTCCTGAGTTTTCCTACTCGTCTGGCTTTTCGGATACGCCCCGTTTTTTAATGTGGTAAACAGTCTCCACCACTGCTGTGTAGAATAATGGAGAAAATTGCATAGATACTCTCCAATTGAAACAACGGCATTATTTAAAATATTCCATTTAAATTATTCTTATTTTGCAAATATAGCTATTGGAAACATTCCGCGTCGGCCGGCGTCGGCCGCGGCTGCGTGCCGCCGGCCGGCCTGCCGCTGCTGACCGTTCTTGTATAATGCGGGCAGGCTCAACGGCCCCGCCTGGCGCGCGGATGGATCTTTCCTTTCCGCCAAGCCCATGTAGCCACTGACGATTTCCCCTCCGTTTGACCTGGTCCCGGCTTCCTGTGGCGTCCGTATGCATGGCTGTGCCTGATGATTCGCGCCCAGGCCCGCTTTTCCCTGTTCCGACTCTGGATTTGAATCAATGCTCAACACAACTTTTCGGGACGAGTGGTCCTCTGCGCCGCAAAAAAATGTCCTGGCGGGCCTCACCACCTCGTTCGCCCTGGTGCCCGAATGCATCGCCTTTGCCCTGGTGGCGCAGCTCAATCCCCTGATGGGCCTGTACGGCGCCTGCATCATCTGCGCGCTGACAGCCATCTTTGGCGGGCGTCCCGGCATGATTTCGGGCGCCGCCGGTTCCATGGCCGTCGTCATCGTGGCGCTGGTGGCCCGGCACGGCGTGCAGTATCTGCTGGCCACCGTGGTGCTCGGCGGCATCCTGATGGCGCTGTTCGGCATCTTGCGTCTGGGCAAGCTGATCCGCATGGTGCCGCATCCGGTGATGCTGGGCTTCGTGAATGGCCTGGCCATCATCATCGCCATGGCCCAGCTGGAACATTTTCGCCAGCTCACGCCGCAAGGGGAAACCTGGCTGCAAGGCACGGCCTTGCTCGTGATGGGCGCGCTGGTGCTTCTCACCATGGCCATCGTCTACGTGTTGCCGCGCATCACGCGCGCCGTGCCGCCCGCCTTGGTGGCCATCCTTGGCGTCGGCGTGCTCAGCTACAGCTTGCACTTGCCCACGCGCACCCTGGGCGACCTCGCGCATATCGCCGGCGGCCTGCCGGTCCTGCACTGGCCTGCGGTGCCGCTGGACATGGCTACCTTGCACATCATCTTGCCGTATGCGGCCCTGATGGCCATGGTGGGCTTGCTGGAAACCTTGCTCACATTTAATCTCACAAATGAGATTACCGAAACGCGGGGCCAGCCCAACCGTGAATGCATCGCCCTCGGCGCCGCGAATGTCGTCTCGGGCCTGTTTGGCGGCATGGGCGGCTGCGCCATGATCGGGCAGACCATGATCAACCTGAGCTCGGGCGGGCGCTCGCGCCTGTCGGGCGTGACGGCCGGCGTGATGATCTTGCTGTTCATCCTGTTCCTGTCACCCTTGATCGAGCGCATCCCGCTGGCCGCCCTGGTCGGCGTGATGTTTGTCGTAGCGCAACAGACGTTTGCCTGGGGTTCCTTGCGCGTGCTGGGCAAGGTGCCGCGCCACGATGCGCTGGTGATCGTTGCCGTGACGGTGATCACCGTGTTCACGGACCTGGCGA
Organism: Janthinobacterium sp. GW821-FHT03A03; assembly: GCF_059421435.1. NCBI lineage: Bacteria > Pseudomonadati > Pseudomonadota > Betaproteobacteria > Burkholderiales > Oxalobacteraceae > Janthinobacterium > Janthinobacterium sp. GW821-FHT03A03. The sequence continues at coordinate 2,467 of NZ_JBWKUZ010000005.1, forward strand.
CGGCTGTGCTGTGCGGCATCGTCATTGCCGCTTTGAATTTTGCCTGGCAACATGCGCGCGAGATGCGGACCGACACCGATGACAGCACGCCGGGCGTGCGCGTGTACGTGCCGCACGGCACCCTGTTCTTTGCCTCGGTCGCGCATTTCCAGCAGCTGTTCCAGCCGGCCACGGACCCGGCGCGCGTCGTCCTCGACTGCCGCCACCTGCACCTGGCCGACCATTCGGCCATTGCGGCCATCGAGGCTTTGTATGAGCGTTATGACAAGGCGGGCAAGCAGGTGCGGGTGATGCACTTGTCCGGCCGCAGCCAGGCCTTGCTGCAGCGTGCAGGCGTGGATGCGAGCGTGGCGTAAAATGCTGGCCAGGTAGTCCCGCGCATGGTGCGCGACATCGGCGGGATTTTTGAATGGGATGGAGTATTGATGCTGTCGTACGAACAAGAACAATTATTGCAGCAAAGCCAGACGGCTTTTGATGTCTATTATGACGCGCTGGGCGCGTCGCTGGTGCATTTCGTCGAGCGCCTGGGCATCCAGCCCGCGCACGAAGTGCTGACCAACGCGGCCGAGTACTTGCCGTATATCGATGCGGCCATGCGCACCATCGTCATCCGCGACGAGAGCTGGCAGTGGGTGAAGACCATGCTCGGCTACTTTATCGGCGAATACTTTGTGCAAGGTCATGCGGGCTGCTGGTACGTGGAAACGCGGGCCGAATCGCCGCATTTCTGCCGCATCATGGTGGGCGGCTTCGAGCATGGCTTGCCGATGGATGCCGCCGTCGATCCGGAGGCGCTGGCGCTGGCATTCCTGGGACAATCCGTGCCGCGCGAACTGGCGAAACTGATTGACGATACGCAAGCCAGACTGGCTTGATGCAGACATGAGAGGTGGAAAATGGAAGTGGAGTTGAACCTGGCTGAAATCCTGTATGACACGGGCGAGTTGCGTTTCCGTTACACGCGGCTACTGTCCGCGGACGGCACGCGCTGGATACGCCATGGCCTGTTTTGCGAATACCATCGCAACGGCACGGTCATTTCGGAGGGGCATTACGTGCAGGGACGTGAAAACGGCCTGTGGCGCGACTTTTATGAAACGGGTGCGCCGGCCGCCGAAGGGCACTATGTGGATGGCGCCGAAACGGGCGACTGGCGCTATTGGGATGCCTCGGGGAAGCAGATGGCGCGGGCCTGAGCGCGGATGAATGCCGGACCCGGCCGTCTACCGGCAGCGCGTGGCATTGACTGCCACGCGCTGATCGTGACACTTTAAAACTCTTCCCAATCGCCTTCGGCAGGCGCCGTTGCCTTGCTGCTGGCGCGCGTCGCGGGCAGGCGCAGGGCGGGGGGCTTGCGTGCAGGAGCGGCCGGGGCTGCCGGAGCCGCCGCGGCATTGCGCTGCACCTCCTTCATGCTGAAACGGTCGGTCGCCGCCGCATTGGCGTCCAGGCGGAACACGCTGACCACCTGCGCCAGTTCGCTCGCCTGTTCCTGCATGGCTTCGGCCGCGGCCGACGCTTCTTCCACCAGGGCCGCATTTTGCTGGGTCACCTGGTCCATTTCGGAAATGGCCTGGTTGACTTGCTCGATGCCGGCGCTCTGCTCTTCGCTGGCATTGCTGATCTCGCTCATGATGGACGTGACGAAGGCGATGCTTTGCACGATTTCTTCCATCGTCTTGCCGGCCTTGTCGACCAGGTCCGTGCCCACGTCGACTTTTTGCACGGAGTCGTCGATCAGGCCCTTGATTTCTTTCGCCGCCGCCGCCGAGCGCTGCGCCAGGTTGCGCACCTCGGTTGCCACGACGGCAAAGCCGCGGCCCTGTTCGCCGGCGCGCGCCGCTTCCACGGCCGCGTTCAGGGCCAGGATGTTGGTCTGGAAGGCAATGCCGTCGATGACAGAGATAATATCGACGATTTTCTTCGACGAGGTATTGATCTCGCCCATGGTGGCGACCACTTCGGCCACCACGGCGCCGCCGCGGCTGGCGATGCCGGCTGCGTCGCCGGCCAGTTTATTGGCCTGACGGGCATTGTCGGCGTTCTGCTTCACGGTCGAGGTCAGTTCTTCCATCGACGAGGCGGTTTCTTCCAGCGAGCTGGCTTGCTGTTCCGTGCGCGACGACAGGTCCTGGTTGCCGGCGGCGATTTCCGCGGACGCCGTGGCGATGGTGTCGGTGCCGCTGCGCACCTGGCCGACGATGCCGACGAGGCTGTCGTTCATGGTTTTCAGGGCGTGCATCAGCTGGCCCGTTTCATCGCGGCCCCGCACCGTGATGGTGCTGCTCAGGTCGCCAGCTGCCACGGTTTCCGCCACTTTCACGGCGTCGCGGATGGGGCCGGTGATCGAGCGCGTGATCCACCAGGCGAAGCCGATGCCCATCAGCACGGCCAGCACGCCCATGGTGATCAGGAAGATGCGGGTGCTGCTGTAAGCCTCGATGATGCTGGCGCCGACGCCGTCGGCCGCCTTGATCTGCATGCCGGCAAAGCGCTTCACCTCGGCCAGGTAGGCCACGGTGATCGGCGCGACTTCCTTCTCGAACACGATCTTGGCGCCCGCCACGTCGCCGTCGGCCTTCATCTTGAAGGCGCGCGCGCGCGTCGTCACGTAGTCGGTGCGCACCTTGCGCACGACCTTGAATTGCTCGATCACGGCCGGGTTGAGCAAGGATGCGACGATGTCGTCCTGCAGCTTGCTGGAACGGTCCGCATCGACTTTCAGGTCTTCCTCGATCTTGGCGCGCACGACAGGATCGGTGATTTCAAACGAGGCGACGCCGCGCACGCTATTGAGTTCAATGATCTTCGACCATTCGGCCACCATGCGCTGGTTCTTGATGCTGGTATTGATGAGGCGGTAGGTCAGATCGCTGGCCGTTTGCATGCGCACGAGGGCGGTAACGGTCAAGGCGGCAAGCAACAACAATACGACAGCAAAGCCGACGCCAAGTCGGCTGCCGATGTTCAGGTTTTTCATGTAATTCCTAACAGTTTAATAGTCATGATCGCCGCCGCCAGCAGGGGCGGACAGGCGCCGCAAGGCGCAGGGGATCGGGGTCTTCGGGTGCCGCGTGCATGCATTGCGGCGCGCCGCGCTGTGCGTGGCGTTAGAGGTAAAGCAAGGGGTGGGGCGGCCTGGGATGCCGCTCACCAGCAAACCGCAAGTATAGCATTGACGCGAGGAAATAGTTTTCCAAGGCAATTTTAATTACTTCTTGATATTAATTTCCTGTTGCTTTTTTACATCAAGTCCCTAGTCTATAAGTACTATCACTTACATTTCGCCTTACTTTTCGCCGTGCCGGCTGATAAAATACTAATGATAATCATTCGTATTAAAACACTGACCAGGGAATTGTATGCAGCAACGTCGCAAGCCAGGATTCACACCGATCAGCATCGCCGTACTGGGCGCCTTGACCTTGGGCGCCACCCCACTGGCAGCGTGGGCGCAGGAAAGCCTGCCCGCCGTCACCGTGACGGCGGCCAAGGACAGCAATGGCTATGTCGCCGCCACCTCCGCCAGCGGCACCAAGACGGAAATGGCCCTGCGCGACGTGCCGCAGACGATCAACGTGGTGCCGGCCGCCGTCATCCGCGATCAGCACGCCGTGTCGATCCAGGACATCATGAAGAACATCCCCGGCGTGGGCCTGTCCACGGGCGACGGCCAGCGCGACCAGGTGTTCATCCGCGGCTTCACGGCCATCGGCGACCAGTTCGTCGACGGCTTCCGCGATGACGCCCTGTATTTCCGCGACCTGTCGAACGTCGAGCGCCTGGAGGTGATCAAGGGACCGGCCGCCGTGCTGTACGGCCGCGGTTCCTCGGGCGGCCTGGTGAACCGCATCACCAAAAAGCCCGGCATCGATATCACGGACGTGGCCCTGAGCCTGAGCAACACGGCAGGGCGCCGCGGCGAGGTCGACGTGGGCAGAGTCGGCGAGACGGTGGACTGGCGCGTCACGGGCGCGCGCGAATTGTCCGACAGCTACCGCGACCAGCAATTCATCAACCGCACGGCGATCGCGCCTTCCGTGGCCATCCGCCTCTCAAACGCGACGAAGCTGCTGCTGCAGGGCGACTACCTGGAAGACCGCCGCCTGACGGACTTCGGCATCCCGTCCTGGCACGGCCGTCCCGTTGCCGTCGATGCGCGCACCTATTATGGCGCCGCGAATGCCCGCGATGCGGATTTCAGCCAGTCGCGCGTGGTCTCCACGGCCGCCACCCTGACGCACAAGTTCAGCGATAGTTTGTCGCTGCGCAATGCCTTCCGTTATTACGACTACCACCTGGACCGCAACAACACGAACATTTCCGGCAACGTCAACGAGGTCACAGGCACGATGAACCTCGGTCACGCCAAGCTCAACCGTGACGAGAGCGGCTGGTTCAACCAGACGGAACTGACGCAAAAGCTGCTCACGGGCAGCCTGCGCCACGAAGTGCTGTACGGCGCCGAGTTCGGCAAGCAGAACAAGGATGCCAGCAACTGGGCCTCGACCGTCGTGGCGACGAATGTATCGATTTTCAATCCCGTCCTGCCGCAGGTCAACCGCAGCAAGCTGGGCGCGCGCAGCGATACCTTCGGCACCTATGACACGGCTGCCGCCTACGTGCAGGACGCCATCAGCTTCAGTGACGAGTGGAAGGCGCTGGCAGGCTTGCGCTACGACCGCTACAAGCAGCAGTCGCGCCTGGCCAATGCGCTTGGCGTGACGACGGCGGACCTGTCGCGCACGGATTCGGCCTACAGCCCCCGCGCCGGTCTCGTCTGGCAACCGGGCGCGGCGCAATCGTACTACGCGTCGTGGAGCCGTTCGTTCCAGCCCAGCGGCGAGAACTTCGCCCTGGCCGCGAATAATGCCGACCTGGCGCCGGAAACCACGCGCAACACGGAAGTGGGCGCCAAGTACGATCTGTGGGGCGGCCGCGCCAACGCCACCGTGTCGCTGTTCCGCCTGGAGCGCGACAACATCAAGATCACCGATCCGATCACCAACCGCATCGTGCCCGTCGGCACGCAGCGCACGGACGGCCTGGAGCTGACCTTCAACGCGGACTTGCACGACGGCTGGAAAATGATGGCCGGCTATGCGTATCTGGACGCCACCATCACCGATTCCATCGCCAAGGATACGAGCGTGAATGCGCCGGGCACGACGAAGCCTGGCTCCGTCGACGTCAAGGGCAAGCGCGCGACCTTGACCGCGCGCAATACGGCCAACCTGTGGCTGACGAAAGACCTGGGCCACGGCTTGACGGTGGGCGGCGGTGCGAATGCCGTCGGCAGCCGTTTCGCGAACCCGGGCAACACGGTGGTGCTGCCGGGCTACGTGACGGCCGACGCCATGGCCGCGTACCGCTCGGGCCGCTATGAGGTGCAGCTGAACATCAACAATATCGGCGACACGCGCTACATCGTTTCCGGCCACGGATCCAGTCCGAACCTGAGCTTGCCGGGCGCACCGCGCAACGTGGCGCTGACTTTGCGCTACAGCATGTAATTTTTGCCGTGCCCCGACCAAACCCGCTCGCGAGCGGGTTTTTTCATGCCCGCCGCGCCGCGCCGGCCGGCGGCTTTGCCGGCGCTGCGCGGCTGGCGCTGGCGGCGCAAACGGGCCGTGGCTGCGGGCCCGTCCATTTAGAGGAAGTATTCGGTATGGATAAATTAATGTTGACTGCGGGTAATTTTTTCCGGCGGACTCGGCCTTGAATGGCTTTGAGGGGTAAAATACGCCTCATATGGCACAGGCATGGTGCTTATATCTTATTGATATGACACCGTCATGACGTTGTATGACTTTTATTTACTCACATCATAGAGGCCTGATTATGGTTCAGATGTCCAGGCGCCAGTTCCTTCGGGTTACTGGCGCGACCATTGCTGGTTCCAGCCTCGCCCTGCTCGGTTTTGCACCGGGCCAGGCGCTGGCGGAAGTGCGGCAATACAAGCTGTCTCGCACGACCGAGACGCGCAATACCTGTCCTTACTGTTCGGTAGGATGCGGCGTGCTGCTGTATGGACTGGGCGATGGCGCGAAAAACGCCGTCTCCAGCATCATCCACGTGGAAGGCGATGCCGATCACCCGGTCAACCGCGGCACCCTGTGCCCGAAAGGCGCCAGCCTGGTTGACTTCATCCACAGTCCGAACCGCCTGAAAGTGCCCGAATACCGCGCACCGGGCGGCACGGAATGGCAGCCGATCTCCTGGGATGTGGCGCTCGACAAGATCGCGCGCCTGATGAAGGATGACCGCGACGCCAACCTGATCGAAAAGAATGCGGACGGCAAGACCGTCAACCGCTGGCTCTCCACCGGCATGCTTGCCGCGTCCGCCGGCAGCAACGAGGTGGGGTATCTGACCCACAAGACAGTGCGCAGCATGGGGATGCTGACCTTTGATAATCAGGCGCGTGTATGACACGGACCGACGGTGGCAGGTCTTGCCCCGACGTTTGGCCGTGGCGCGATGACGAATCATTGGGTCGATATCAAGAATGCCGACGTGATCCTGGTCATGGGCGGCAATGCAGCAGAAGCACATCCTTGCGGATTCAAATGGGTAACGGAAGCGAAGGCGCATAACAAGGCCAAGCTGATCGTTGTCGATCCGCGTTTTACCCGTACCGCATCCGTGGCAGATTACTACTGCGCCACGCGTACCGGCACGGACATCGTCTTCCTCGGCGCGATCATCAATTATCTGCTGACGAACGACAAGATCCAGCATGAGTACGTGCGCAACTACACGGACATGCCCTTCATCGTGCGCGAAGACTATGCGTTCGAGGACGGCCTGTTCTCGGGGTTCGACAAGGAAAAAGGCAAGTACACCAACAAGGCCACCTGGGATTACGAGATCGGCGACGATGGCTACGCCAAGGTCGACCCGACCCTGGAACACCCGCGCTGCGTCTACCAGATGATGAAGAAGCACTACGCGCGCTACACGACCGAAATGGTCGAGCGCACGTGCGGCGTGTCGGCCGACAAGTTCCACAAGGTAGCCGAAGCCCTGGCTTCGACGGCCGTGCCGGGACGCGCCGGCACCATCCTGTACGCGCTGGGCTGGACGCACCACTCGACGGGCGCGCAAACCATCCGCACGGGCGCCATGGTGCAGTTGCTTTTGGGTAACATGGGTATCGCGGGCGGCGGCATGAACGCCTTGCGCGGCCACTCGAACATCCAGGGCTTGACCGACCTGGGCCTGATGTCGAACCTGTTGCCAGGTTACATGACACTGCCCAATGAAGCGGAGCAGGATTTCGATGGCTATATCGCCGCGCGCGCCACCAAGCCGCTGCGGCCGAACCAGCTCAGCTACTGGAGCAATTACCGCAAGTTCCACGTCAGTTTCATGAAGACGTGGTGGGGTGATTTCGCCACGGCCGAGAACAATTACGCCTTCGACTACCTGCCGAAACTCGACAAGCCGTATGACCTGATGCAAGCCATCGAGTTGATGCACCAGGGCAAGATGACCGGTTATATCTGCCAGGGCTTCAACGTCATCGCTTCCGCGCCGAACAAGCAGAAGGTCACGGAAGCGCTGTCGAAGCTGAAGTTCCTCGTCATCATGGACCCGCTGGCCGTGGAAACGGGCGAATTCTGGAAGCCGCACGGCAAGTACCATGAAGTCGATCCCGCCAAGATCATGACGGAGGTGTTCCGCCTGCCGACGAGCTGCTTCGCCGAAGAGCGCGGTTCGCTGGTGAGCTCGTCGCGCGTGCTGCAGTGGCACTGGCAGGCGGCCGAACCGCCGGGCCAGGCGCGCAGCGACCTGGAGATCATGTCGGGCCTGTTCTTGCGCATGCGCAGCATGTACAAGAAAGAGGGCGGCAAGTTCCCCGATCCTATCGTCAACCTGACGTGGAATTATGCGCAGCCGCATAACCCGCAGCCGGAAGAAATCGCCCGCGAATTCAACGGCAAGGCGCTGGCCGACTTGTACGATCCGAAAGATCCGACCAAGCTGCTGGTGAAAAAGGGCGAGCAGCTGGCGTCGTTCGCGCAATTGCGCGACGACGGCACCACGTCCAGCGGTTGCTGGATCTTCGCCGGCAGCTGGACGCAGGCGGGCAACCAGATGGGACGGCGCGACAACAGCGACCCGACCGGCATCGGCCAGACCCTGGGCTGGGCCTGGGCGTGGCCGGCCAACCGCCGCGTGCTGTACAACCGCGCCTCGTGCGACCTGAAGGGCAAGGCTTTCGACCCGACCCGTAAATTGATCGAGTGGAATGGCACCAACTGGAGCGGGGCCGATATTCCCGACTTCAAGGCCGACGAACCGCCGGAAAACGGCATGGGGCCGTTCATCATGCTGGGCGAGGGCGTGGCGCGCTTCTTTGCGCGCGGGGCCATGGCCGAAGGGCCGTTCCCCGAGCATTACGAGCCGTTCGAAAATCCGCTCGGCTATAACCCCATGCACCCGAAGAACCCGCAGGCGACCAGCAATCCGGCCGCGCGCGTGTTTGCCGATGATCGCAAGCAATTCGGCACGCATGAGGAATACCCGCACGTGGCCACCAGCTACCGCCTGACCGAGCATTTCCATTACTGGACCAAGCATGCGCACCTGAATGCCATCATCCAGCCGCAGCAATTCGTCGAAATCGGCGAAGAGCTGGCCAAGAGCATCGGCGTCGTTGCCGGCGGAGAAGTGCGCGTCAGCTCCAAGCGCGGCCACATCATCGCCAAGGCCGTCGTCACCAAGCGCATCAAGGCCTTGATGATCGAGGGCAAGGCCGTGCACACGGTGGGCCTGCCGCTGCACTGGGGCTTTACGGGCGTGGCCAAGCCGGGGTATCTGATTAATACCCTGACGCCGGGCGTGGGGGATGCGAATTCGCAAACGCCGGAATTCAAGTCCTTCCTCGTGAAGGTGGAAAAAGCATGATGGGAGATCAATAATGGCACTGCAATCCTTAGATATCCGGCGCCTGTCGGCTACCACGGTGACGCCGCCGCAGGCGCGCAGCCCGGTGACGGGCACCGTGGCCAAGCTGATCGATGTGTCGAAATGCATCGGCTGCAAGGCTTGCCAGACGGCGTGCATGGAATGGAACGACTTGCGGGACGAGGTCGGCGAAAACCATGGCACCTATGACAACCCGACGGACCTGACGCCGCAATCGTGGACGGTGATGCGTTTTGCCGAACACGAAAGCAACGACGGCAACCTCGAGTGGCTGATCCGCAAGGATGGCTGCATGCACTGCGAGGACCCGGGCTGTTTGAAAGCCTGTCCGGCGCCGGGCGCCATCGTGCAGTACACGAACGGCATCGTGGATTTCCACCAGGAAAACTGCATCGGCTGCGGCTACTGCGTGGCCGGCTGTCCTTTCGACGTGCCCCGCATCTCGAAAAAGGACGACCGCGCCTACAAGTGCACGCTCTGTTCGGACCGCGTCGCCGTGGGCCAGGAACCGGCCTGCGTGAAGACGTGCCCGACGGGCGCCATCGTCTTCGGCACCAAGGAAGACATGAAGGTGCATGCGGAAGAGCGCATCGTCGACCTGAAGTCGCGCGGCTTTGAAAACGCGGGCCTGTACGATCCGGCCGGGGTGGGCGGCACGCACGTGATGTACGTGCTGCACCATGCCGACAAGCCGCGCCTGTACTCGAACCTGCCGGAGCGCCCGCGCATCAGTCCGATGGTGGGCTTCTGGAAGGGCTGGGCCAAGCCGCTGGCCGTCGCCGGCATGGCGGCCACGGCGCTGGCGGGCCTGTTCCACTACACGCGTGTCGGTCCGAACGAAGTGAGCAAGGACGAAGAGCACGAGGCGCTGGAAGAGGCCAAGCGCATCCGGGAGGAACAGCATGAAGCATAGTGAACTGCACGATGGCAAGCTGCGCGACAAGGACGGCAATCCCTTGATCGAGCGCTACAACCCCAATGAGCGCACGAATCACTGGGTCACGGCCATCACCTTCGTCATGCTGGCCCTGTCCGGCCTGGCCATGTTCCATCCGTCGATGGCGTGGCTGGCGAACCTGTTCGGCGGCGGGCAATGGACGCGCATTTTGCATCCGTTTGCCGGCCTGGTGATGTTCGTCTCGTTCGCGATCCTGGTGCTGCGCTTCTGGCACCACAACAAGTTCGAGGATGGCGACAGGCAATGGCTCAAGCAAATGGACGACGTGCTGCACAACCGCGAGGACAAGCTTCCGAAGATCGGCAAATATAATGCCGGCCAGAAGATCCTGTTCTTCGTGTTGCTGGTCAGCATGATTGGCCTGCTGCTGTCGGGCATCGTGATCTGGCGCGCGTACTTCGCGTTCTATTTCCCCATCGACGTGGTGCGCTTTGCCGCCTTGCTGCATGCGGGTTGTGCTTTTGCCATCATCTGCGCCATCATCGTGCACATCTACGCGGCCCTGTGGGTCAAGGGCTCGATCGGCGCCATGGTGCGCGGCACCGTCACCTATGGCTGGGCGCGCAAGCACCATCCGAAGTGGTTTGAGGCGGTGGTACGCAACAGCAAGGATTAAGCGGCCGTAAGCGATACCCTGCTGCAAGAGCCGGGGCCGGTCCCACAGGATCGGCCCCTTTCTCTTTATCGATTAAAATACTTTTTCAGCACAGCCAACTCCGCTGGCGCTGCCTTGCTTTTTTTGATGGGAACTCCATTGGTACAACGCATTCTTCAGCCAGGCGAAATCGAAGGCCTGGACCACAACGCGATTCCGCGCCTGCTGCTGCCGCAGCCTGACAGCCTGTTCAAGGCGCGCGCCTTGCGCTTGCGCGAATTGGCGCAGGGCAATATCAAGGGCATCCCCGTCGACGCGGGCATGCAGGGCTACCTGGTGCTGATGGCCGCGCTGGCCGATGCGCAGGCCGCCGTGGTGAGCCGCCTGGCGCCCGGCGCCGTGCCTGCCGCCGAACCGGACGCGCTGCGCCGCGCGATACAGCACCGCATGCCGGTGCTGCCCGTCAATGGCGCCCGTCCGCCCGTCTGGCGCGACATCTTCGCCAGCCTGCTCGATGAACTGGCCGCCACGGCGGCCCGGCAGCCGGCCCTGTCCGGCGGCCTGACGCAGGTGCTGGCGCAGCTGCGCGCGCTCGACGTGGCCGCGCTGGACGCCTGCGCCGATTGCGTGCTCGATGAAAATGGCGACAATGTCAATCCCATGCATGCGCCGTTCGTCGCCGCCGCGCTGCAGATCCTGTGGTCGGTATCGGCCAGCGAACTGCGCGCCGCGCGCGTGCCGGACCTCGACACGGGCACCCTGTGCCCCGTCTGCGGCTCGCACCCCGTCGCCAGCGTGATCCGCATCGGCGGCCAGTCGCAGGGCTACCGCTACCTGCACTGCGGCATCTGCGAAAGCGAATGGCATATGGTGCGCGTGAAATGTTCGACCTGCGAACAGAACGGCAAGATCGCCTACCAGGGCCTCGATGCGGCTGACGCTGCGCCGTTCGACCCCGTCACGGCCAAGGACGAGAAATTGCCGAACAAGGCCAACGACCCGAAGAAGGTGGCGCGCGCGGAAACCTGCGACGATTGCCATACCTATCGAAAAGTCTTCAACCAGGAACACGATTACAACGTCGAGCCCCTGGCCGACGACCTGGCCAGCCTGATGCTCGACCTGCTGGTGGGCGAGGCCGGCTACCAGCGCGCCAGCGGCAATCCGCTGCTGTGGCTGGGCAAGAGCGAACCCCAGGGCGCAGCCTGATGAAGCCTGAGCAGACCGTGCGCCTGCCGTCGGTGGACCGCATCCTGGGCGACGCGGCTTGCCTTGAGTTGATGGCGCATTTCGGCCGCGTGCAGACGCTGGCCTGCGCGCGCGCCGTGCTGGCCGAGCTGCGCGCGGCCATGCTGGCCGGCGCAGGGTTTGCTGCATTCGGCGAAGAAGGCGCGACGATCGCCGCCATCGCCGCGCAAATGGGCGAACGCCTGCAGGCGCAGTCGCGCACGCAGTTGCGCGCCGTGTTCAACCTGACGGGCACCGTGCTGCACACGAACCTGGGGCGGGCATTGCTGCCCGACGCCGCCGTGCAAGCCGTGGTGGAAGCGCTGCAGTGGCCGATGAACCTGGAATTCGACCTGGAAACGGGCAAGCGGGGCGACCGCGACGACCTCGTCGAGGAATTGCTGCGCGAACTGACGGGAGCCGAAGCGGCCACCATCGTCAACAACAATGCGGCCGCCGTGCTGCTGATGCTCAATACTTTGGCGCAGAACAAGGAAGTGATCGTTTCGCGCGGGGAACTGGTGGAAATCGGCGGCGCCTTCCGCATTCCCGACGTGATGACGCGCGCGGGCGCCGTGCTGCGCGAAGTGGGCAGCACCAACCGCACGCACCTGGCCGATTACGCGAATGGCGTGAATGAAGACACGGCCCTCTTGATGAAGGTCCATTGCAGCAATTACGCCATTACCGGTTTCACGAAAAGCGTGGAACTGGACGAACTGGTGCCGCTGGCGGCGCAACACGGCATACCGACGGCCGTGGACCTGGGCAGCGGCACTCTCGTTGATCTGGCGCAATACGGCCTGCCGCATGAAACGACGGTGCGCGACACCATCGCGGCGGGCGCCGACCTGGTCACCTTCAGCGGCGACAAATTGCTGGGCGGCCCGCAGTGCGGCGTCATCGTCGGGCGCGCCGACCTGATCGCGCAAATCAAGCGCAACCCGCTGAAACGCGCCTTGCGCGTGGGCAAGCTGACCCTGGCGGCCCTGGCCCCCGTGCTGCAGCTGTACCGCGCGCCGGACTTGCTGGCCGAGCGCCTGACTTCCTTGCGCCTGCTGACGCGGCCCGCCGCCGCCATGCGCGCGCAGGCGCAAACCCTGCTGCCGCTGCTGCAGGGCGCGCTGGGCGCCGCCTACGTGGTGACGGCCGAAGCGGTGACCAGCCAGATCGGCAGCGGCGCCTTGCCCGTCGACCAGCTGCCCAGCTTTGGCCTGGCCATCCGCAGCGCGTCTGCTACGCGCCTGAGCAATCCATTGGGCACGCTGGAGCAGCGCCTGCGCGCCTTGCCGCGCCCCGTGATCGGGCGCATCGGGCAAGACACTTTATGGCTGGACCTGCGCTGCCTGGAAGCGGCGCACGAAACGGCCTTCATTGCGCAACTGGCCGGGTTGTCCGCATGATCGTCGGCACCGCAGGCCATATCGACCATGGCAAGACGACCCTCACGCGCGCGCTGACGGGCGTGCACACGGACCGCCTCAAGGAAGAGCAGGCGCGCGGCATCTCGATTGAACTGGGCTACGCCTACCTGCCGCTGGCAGATGGCACGGTGCTGGGCGTGATCGACGTGCCGGGCCACGAAAAATTCATCCGCACCATGGCCTCCGGCGTGACGGGCATCGACTTCGCCCTGCTCGTGGTGGCGGCCGACGATGGCGTCATGCCGCAGACGCACGAGCACCTGGCGATTCTGCGGCTGCTGGGCGTGACGCGCGGCGCCGTGGCGCTGACCAAGGTCGACCGCGCCGACGCGGCCAGGGTGGCGCAGGTGGAGGCGGACATCGAGGCGCTGCTGGCCGGCACGCCGCTGGCCGGCAGCCCGATTTTCCCCACGGCCGCCAGCCGCGACAGCGATCCCGGCGTGGCGGCCCTGCTGGCGCACCTGACGCAGGTGGCGCGCACCCTGCCGCGGCGCGACGAGCGCCGGCTGTTCCGCCTGGGCGTGGACCGCGTGTTCACCCTGTCGGGGCAGGGCACCGTCGTCACGGGCACGGCGCTGGCCGGCATGGCCACGGTGGGCGACAGCCTGCAGCTGGCGCCCGGCGGCGTGGATGCGCGCGTGCGCAGCATCCATGCGCAGAACCGCGCGTCCGGGACGGGCATGGCGGGCCAGCGCCTGGCGCTGAACCTGGCCGGCATCGACCGCGCACGCATCGAGCGGGGCAACTGGATCGTCGCGCCCGAGCTGGCGCAGTGTTCCGAGCGCGTCGACGTGGAACTGACCCTGCTGCCCGACGCCGGCGTGCAATTGAAGGCCTGGTCGCCGCTGCATGTGCACCTGGGCGCGGCGCACCAGCTGGCGCGCGCCGTCATGCTCGATGGCGAGACCTTGGGGCCGGGGCAGACGGGCAGGGTGCAGCTGGTGTTCGACGCTCCCATGCATGCGGTGCCGGGCGACCGCTTCGTCGTGCGCAATGCGCAAGCGACGCAGACGGTGGGCGGCGGCATGGTGCTTGATCCGTTCGGCCCCGCGCGCAAGCGGCGCAGCCCGGCGCGCCTGGCGTGGCTGGACGCGCTGGCCGCGTTTGTCGCGCACGGCGACATCGGCGCCTTGCTGGCGCAAAGTCCGCTGGGCATGCGCGAGTCGCTGCTGGTGCGCCTGTCGCTGCTGCCGGCGGCGACCATCGCGCTGCCGCCCGAGACGCGGCGCATCGCCCTGCGCGGCGGCGACGCCTTGCTGCTGGCGCCGCCGGCCTTGCTGGCGCTGGAAGCGCGCGTGCTGGCCGCCCTGGCCGCCTTCCACGCGCGCGCGCCCGACGAGGCGGGGCCGGAACTGTGGCGCCTCAAGCGCATCGTCGACGCGGAGATGGAAGACGCGCTGTGGAGCCATCTGGTCGACGGCTTGCTGGCGCAGGGCGGCGTGCAGGCGCGCGGCGCCAGCCTGCACCTGCCGACGCACAGCGTGGAATTGACGCCGCAGGAGCAGGCGGTGGCCGAACCGATGCTGGCGGCGCTGCTGCAGGGACGCTTCGATCCGCCCTGGACGCGCGACCTGGCGCGCGACTTCGGCCTGGCCGAGGACGAATCGCGCCGGCTGTTGCGCAAACTTGCCAAGGCGGGCCAGATCAGTCAGGTGGTGCACGACCTGTTCTACCATCCGGCCGCGCTGGCCGGGCTGGCGCAGCTGGTGCGCGATCTGGCGCAAAAAGCTGAAGTGGAAGCAAGCCTGGCGCCCGCTTCCGGCGCCGTCAGCGCGGCCGCGTTCCGCGATGCCAGCGGCCTGGGCCGCAAGCGGGCGATCCAGGTTCTGGAATTCTTCGACCGCGTCGGTTATACTCGCCGTGTTGGCAATGGGCATCTATTGCGTCCGCAAGCGCTGTGGTCCTACAGTGCGGCCTTGCCCAACAGTTAGCTCAGGCACCGCGGAAAGCACACTCATCCGGTGATGTGGCCGGGCTTCAAACCCGGTGGAGGGCGTCAGACGTTCTCCCGTAGGTTCGACTCCTACTGTTTTCCGCCAGTTGTTTTTCTCTCCATCTTCCCCCTGCATGCTGATCCCGGCGTTGGCCCTGAGCCACGTTACGGAAAAATAATGGTTTAATTGATAACGTTCGGCCATGGCCGGCGGGGGCCGATGGTACCATCCTGCAGGTGGCAGGGATGCGTATGCCCTGTGGTGGAAGAAGGCAAGCATGAAACAAGCAAGCATGGCATGGCTGCTGGCGGCGCTGTTGCTGCCGGTGGCGGCCTGGTCGGCGGGCCTGCGCATCGTCGGCGAGCATTTGCCGCCGTCGAGCATGATGGAAGGCAATACCGTCGTGGGACGTGAAACGCTGAAGGTGCGCGACATCATGGCGCGCGCCGGCATCAGCTATACGATAGAACTGCTGCCGTGGAAGCGCGCATATGCGCAGGCGCTGCGCGAGGCCGACACCTGCGTCTTTTCCACCACGCGCACGCAAGAGCGCGAAGCGCAATTTCGCTGGATCGGCCCCCTCAATGAGGCGGAGTGGATACTGTATGGCCTGGCCGAGCGGCACCTGGCGCTGCACACCCTGGCCGATGCGCGCGGCCTGGTCATCGGCACGGTGCTGGGCGACGCGCGCGACGACTACCTGCGCCAGCACGGCATGAACGTGGCGCCCGTCACGCAGGAGTGGATCAATCCGCAAAAGCTGCTGCTGGGACGCATCGACCTGTGGGCCGTCGGCCTGGCGGTGGGCAGCAAGCCCTTCGTCGGTAAGGAATGGGAAGGCAAGGTGGTGCCGCTGCTGACGTTCAACCGCGTGCAGACTTACCTGGCCTGCAACCTCAAGGTGCCCGAAGCGCAGGTGGCGGCCATGCAGCGGGCCGCTGCCGCCATGCGCCGCGACGGCAGCATGGCGCGCGAACTGATACGTTAGCGTTGCGGCGTCAGCTTTCCAGCCACTGGCGCACGCGGTTGCGTCCCTCGCGCTTGGCCTGGTACAGGGCCTGGTCGGCATGGCTGTAGGCCGTTTCAAATGCCGTGCCGGCGCGGTTCCAGCTCAGCCCCACGCTGACGGTGATGGCGCGCGTGATGGGTGCCGCATGGCGCTGGCGCCCGACGGTATCGCAGATGCGCTGGGCGATTTGCGCCGCCTCGTCGCGCGAGGAGGTGGGCCAGACGACGGAGAATTCCTCGCCGCCGACCCGGCCGATGGCCGTTTCCTGTCCCAGCAATCCTTTTAAACAGTCGACCACGGCCTGGATCACGCCGTCGCCTGCCGGGTGGCCGAAATCGTCGTTGACCTGCTTGAACAGGTCGATATCGAGCACGATCAGGGCCATGTCGCCCTGTTCCAGGCAGCGCGAGGCGTGGTCGATCACGGCGCCGCGGTTCAGCGCGCCCGTCAGCGGGTCGTGCGTGGCGCGGTATTCGAGCTGGCCAGCCAGCGTCTGCAATTGCCGGTTCAGCAGATGCATGTCGCGCTCGGCGCGGTCGCTGCGGCCGATCAGGCGGCGCGTCTCGCGCATCAGCCGTTCATAGTGATTGATCAGCTCACCGAGCATGCGCCGCTGTTCCTCGCCCGACGCACCGGCGTCGGCGTGCATGCGGCGGGCGGCGGCCAGCGCCGCCGCTTCCACGGTGAACAGGTCGGGCTCCAGTCCGGCCTCGGAGGTGGCGGCGCGCATGCCTCAGTTGCCCTGCACGGGATGATCGTGGAAATCGAGGGCCGTGAAGTCCTGCTGCAGTTCCTGGCCGAATTCCAGGATGGTGTCATCGTCCTCGTCGTGGTACCAGTTCAGGCGCACCTGGTTGCCGTCCGCGGCCGCCTGGTTCAGCGCGTCGAACAGGGTAAACAGCATCTTCGTGCTGGAGCTGTTGAAGTAGGCCAGCGAGACATTCACGGTGATGGCCGCTGCGCGGCAGCCTTCCAGGTAGGCGCGCACGGCGGCGATCAGCGGGCCATAGAAGGCGGCCGCGTTTTCCGGATACGACTCGCCCTTGATCGACAGGGTGTGCTGCTCGAAACGGAAGTCGATTTCGGGCGAACTCGGGGTCGCGGCGATGAACAGTGGTGACGGTAATTGCATATGCTTTCCTGAGTCGGCTCTTTCAAATGATGGCTTTGATGCAGAAGACGGTGTGGCCAGGCTCCTGGGGGTCCTGGACGAATTCGAATTCCAGCGGTTCGCTGGCGTCGCGCGCCATGGTGAGAAAACCCAGGCCGGCCCCCTTGCTGTCGGGCGGCGCTTCCTCGCGCAGCGCCTTCTTGTAGGCCAGGCGGATTTCTTCCATCGTCATCGTGTGCAGCGGCTCCAGGCGGGCGCGGATCTGCGCCACGTTGTCCGTCGAGACGGGGTTGGCGCACAACAGGAAAAAACTGTCGCCGCGCGTGCCGATGCAGAACGAGCCGCGCCGCATCTGCTGGTCCAGCTGCGCATCGGGCGTCAGGCTGTCGGCCGAATAATGCATGATGTTTTGCGACATCTCAATGAACGAGGAAAAGATGCGCCGCCGCGTGGGACCGGCCGCGCCGGCCGTGTCGAGGCGCGCCTTGATGGTTTCGGAAATGGCGCTGACCACGTGCTGCGAAAAATAGCCCACGTAAAAAAAGATGATGTTGCGCTTGCGCGCCACGTCCCAAAACTCGTTGAATTCTTCGTACAGCACGTCAGTGCTCCTGGCTAGCCGGTGACCCGGTTTCTTGTTGATAAGGGGGCTTGATGGGCATCAAACTACAGGCGGAAACAGAAAAAGGTCAGGTCGTCGCGGCGCGGCTGCCTGCCTTGCCAGGCCGCGCTGTCGCGCAGCAGCGCCGCCGCCACGTCGCCGGCGGGCGCATCGCGCTGCGCCAGCAGCTGTTCGCGCATGCGCCGCTTGCCGTAGGCGATGTCGCGCGCGCCGCCGATCTGGTCGAGCAAGCCGTCGGTGGTGAGGAACAGCAGGCTGCCCGCGGGCGCTGCCAGCGTCTCGTTGTGCCAGCAGTAGCCGGGCGGCGTGTCGACATAGCCGACGCCCATGCGCGCGCCGTCGACGGCGCGCACGGCCTCTGCGCCGGGCGCCACCACGTAGAGCGCCAGTTTCGCCCCCGCGAAACGCAGGCTGGCGCTGGCGTCGTCATAGCACAGGAAGGCACAATCCATGCCGTCGTTCGAGCCGGCGTGGCCCGCTGCCGCGTCGCTGCCGGCGTCCTGTCCCAGCAGGGTCTTGATGGCGCGGCTGACGGCGCCGATCAGGGCGGCCGGGTCGTGCGGCCCGCGGTCGCGCAAGGCCTGGCTCAGGGCCGACGAGGCGATCAGGGTCATGAAGGCGCCCGGCACGCCGTGGCCGGTGCAGTCGGCGATGGCGGCGAACCAGCCGCCCGCATGGCGCTCGAAGAAGTAGAAATCGCCGCCGACGACGTCGCGCGGCTGCCATTCCAGGTGCGCGTCGGGCAGGGTGGCGCGCAGTTCCGCATCGGAAGTGCGCAGCAGCGCGCGCTGGATCACGCTGGCGTAGTCGATGCTGTGCATGATCTGGCGGTTTTTTTCCGCCTGCATGGTGGCCACCACGTTCATCAGCTGCAAGCCGAAGCCGACGCCGGCCAGCGCGCCGTCCTCGGTGATGATGAAGCCGTCGGCCAGCGCCTTTTCGCCCGCTTCGACGGCGCGGAAGGTGAGGTCTTCGATGCTCATGGCGCCGTCGACGATCAGCGGTTCCTTGTCCATGAAGGCGATGCAGCTCTTCTTGCCGTACACCTCATGGTAGAAGGGCTTGGACATCTGCGACATGAAGATATTGCGGCTGATCAAGCCGATGGGCTTCTGCTGCTCCGTGACTGGCAGGCTCATCATGTCGCGCCGCTCGGTAAACAGCTCCAGCACGGCGAAATTGCTGGCGTCGGCCTGCACCGATTCCGTGGGGATGCACAGGTCGGCGGCCACGGACGTGCGATAACGGGGAAGATGCAATCGAGAAGCGTTGAACTCCACAGCGGCTACCTTTACATGACGATCGGACCCTTGTTGTCGCGACGGCAAGGCGGCTGACAAACAGGCAATATCATCATGGTAGCCGTCGAATGTGACGGCTTGATTACCGGCTTGTCAAAACCGTATGCAAGATGGCTGTAGGGCAAGCAACTTACAGGCCCCGGGCCAGCGTCTGCGCCTGCTCCAGCCAGCGTTGGCGCTGCGCTTCGGTGGAATTGATCATGGGGCCGAAACTGGCCACCTTGACGGGCTTGACGCCGCAGAACTCCAGCGTCGTCTTGCGCAGCTGGTGGATGCCGGGCATGCGGTAGACCCAGCGGAAGTACCATGGCGGTGTATCCATCGCGACCAGCAGCTGTGCCGTGCGGCCCTTCAGCAGCTGCGCCGGGAAAGCCTTGCCGGGGCGGTACTTGAAGGCGAAGCCGGGCAGGAAAACGCGGTCGACAAAGCCTTTCAGCAGGGCCGGCGCGCCGCCCCACCAGATCGGGTAGGCGAACACCAGGTGTCCGGCCCAGCTGATGGCTTCCTGCGCCGCCAGCAAGTCCGCTTCCAGCGGCTGCACCTGGCGGTAGCCTTCATGCAGGTTCTGGTCGAAGTCCAGCTGGCCCAGGCGCAGTTCGCGCACCGTGTGGCCCGCGCTGCGGGCCGTGGCGGCGTAGGCCTCGGCCAGGGCGGCGCAGAAACTGTCGCTGGAAGGGTGGCCGAGGAGGATCAATATGCGCTTGGGAGGAGTCTTGGTCATGATGCAGGCTGTCCGTTAAAGAAGAGCCTGCATGCTAAAGCCTGCCCCTAGTGGCAGAGTCAAGCGATGCTTGACCGTTCACGCCGCCTGTTGCTGGCGCGCCAGGCAGTCGCGGATTTCCGTATCGATGCCGGCCAATTGCGCGTCGAGCTGGCGCAGGCGGGCAATGTCCTGCTGCACCTGCGCGCGCTTGGCGGCGATGTGCTGTGACAGGGCGGCCCAGTCCGTATTGTCGCCGGCCAGGACGGGCAGCAGTTCGGCCAGGCGGAAGCCCAGCACCTGCGCCTGGCGTATCAGCCTGACTTGCGCCAGGTCTTGCTGCGTGTAGACTCTGTAGGCGCCGGAACGGCGCACGTCGCCCAGCAGGCCCAGTGATTCATAATGACGCAAGGCCTTGGGCGAGGTGCCTGCCAGGCGGGCGATTTCTCCGATGTACATGCTTGTCCCTTGTTGAGCTGCGGCGCACGCAGTGTAGCGCAGGTGGCTTGCCAGGCGCTACCTTGCGCGCTGCCTCAGGAGGCTTTGCGCGGCGGGATCTTCTTCGCCGTGCAGTCGGCGCAAGTGCCGTACAGCGACAGCGCGTGCTCGTGCAGCACGAAGCCGCGCTCGGCGGCGATTTCGTTCTGGCGCAGTTCGATGCCTTCGTCGACGAATTCATCGACCTTGCCGCAGCCCGTGCAGACCAGGTGGTCGTGGTGCTGGCCTTCGTTCAGCTCGAAGACGGCGTGGCCCGATTCGAAGTGGCGGCGGAACAAAATGCCCGCTTCGGCAAATTGCATCAGCACGCGGTAGATGGTGGCCAGGCCCACGTCGATTTTTTCGGCCAGCAAGAGCTTATACACATCGTCCGCACTCAGGTGCTTGATGCCTCCTTCTTGAAACAGCTGCAGAATCCGCAAGCGGGGGATGGTTACTTTCAAGCCCGATTCACGCAGTTCCCTCAATATATCCATGTCTCCCATTCCTTTTTGTGATCGCCTGGGCGTGCGCTCAAGCGTGATTTTGCATTATAACGCAAATGATAATCATTACCATTCTCAATAGTGCGCTGAGCCTATTATCGTTCGGCGGCGCCGCCGCGACCAGTGACATCGCCGGCATGCACGATTGCGTTGCCGTCATCTATGCGTCGCATCGTTGGTGTGGATGGAAAACTGCCGCTGTTATCGCTACACTGTGCATTCATCACCAACAATGGGGCAGGGCATGGACCGATTCGATGCGATGCGCATTTTCACGCGCATCGTCGAGCTGCGCAGTTTTACCCAGGCGGCGCATGACCTCGGCTATCCGAAGGCCACCGTCACGCATGCGATCAAGCAGCTCGAAGCGCGGCTGCGCGTGCGCCTGCTGCAGCGGACCACGCGGCAAGTGACGCCCACGCCCGACGGCGAAGCGTATTACCAGCGCTGCGCGCGGCTGCTGGCCGACCTGGAAGAAACGGAAGCCGTGTTCAGTTCGGCGCAGCAGCAGCCGGCCGGCAAGCTGCGCATCGACCTGCACGCGACCCTGGCCATGCACTTCGTCCTGCCCGTGCTGGACCGGTTCTGCGCCCGCTATCCCCTGATCGAACTGGAAATCGGCATGGGCGACCGCCTCGTCGACCTGGTGCGCGAAGGCGTCGATTGCGTGCTGCGCGTGGGAGAACTGGGCGACTCGTCCATGGTGGCGCGCCGCGTGGCGCTGCTGGAGCAGATGACGTGCGCCAGCCCCGCCTACCTGGCCGCGCACGGCACGCCGCAGGACCTGGCGCAGCTGGCGGGCCACCGCGCCGTCAATTTCTTTTCCGCCCGGACGGGCAAGGTCTGGCCCTTCGATTTCAAGGTGGACGGCCGGCGCCACAGCGTGGCCTTGCCGGGCACGGTGTCCGTCAATAACGCGGACGCATATCACGCCTGCTGCCGCGCGGGCCTGGGCCTGATCCAGGCGCCGCGCTACCACCTGGCGCGGGCGCTGGCGGCCGGCGAACTGGTGGAAGTGCTGGCGCACCTGCGGCCCGATCCGCTGCCCGTGTCCGTGCTGTACCCGCATCACCGGCAATTGTCGCCGCGCGTGCGCGTGTTTGCCGACTGGGTCGCCGGCCTGTTTGCCGAGCTGGCTTGATTTTGCAATGCCGCATTTTCTTGACCTGGGAAAAGAAAAAAATCCCTCTTTTGATGCCATCTAGCACTATTTGATGTGGATCAAAGTTTTTGTTGCACTGCACTCTTAGACTTCGCAGCGTTACTTAACGACAAAAAGAGGGAACTAGAATGAAAAAGTCCGCAACTGCAGCAGCAATCGTCCTGGCCGCCATCGGCGCACTCGCCGGCAATGCAATGGCACAGGAAGGCCCATGGCTGGTCCGTGCGCGCGCCGTGCACATCGATCCGGCCGATAAATCTGCTCCTGTCGGTGGCGTCGGCGCATCCGACCGTTTGACGGTCAGCAGCAAGACGATTCCTGAAATCGATATTTCGTACTTCTTCACGCCGAATATCGCTGCCGAGCTGATCCTGACCTACCCGCAAAAGCATGACGTCAAGCTCGACGGCAACAATATCGGTACCTTCAAGCATCTGCCGCCGACCCTGTCGCTGCAATACCACTTCATGCCGGAAAAACAGTTCAGCCCTTACGTGGGTGCCGGCATCAACTACACGAATATCTCCGACGTGAAATTGCTGAACGGCGCCGGTCGCCTGGAGCATGACAGCTGGGGTTACTCGCTGCAAGCCGGTGTCGACTACAAGCTGGACAAAAACTGGTCGCTGAACTTCGACATCAAGAAAGTGCAGATCCGCAGCGACGTCTTCATCGGTGGCGCCAAGGCCAGCGAAGTCAAGGTCGATCCTATCCTGATCGGCGTAGGCGTCGGCTACCGCTTCTAAGTCATGATAGCGCCCGCAAGGCGCGGACAATAAAAAAGGACGGCCTTGGCCGTCCTTTTTACGTTTGGTGCACGCCGCTTATTTTTTCAGCGTCTTTTCCAGCGCCAGCTGGTAATCCGTCTTTTCGTAGCCGGCCAAATACTTGTTCGTCGCGTCGAGGAAGGCGCGCGAGCGGTAGGCCGCTTCCAGGTCCTTGACCCACGGCTTGGCCTTGTCGGCCGTGCGGATGGCCACCAGGTTGATGTAGCTGTCCGAGATCTTTTCCACGCTGAGGGCCGACGTCAGCTTCATGCCGGCGGCCAGGGCGAAGTTGCCGTTCACAAAAGCGTAGTCGGCGTCCGCCAGCGAACGTGGCAGCTGCGCCGCTTCCAGCGGCACCAGTTTCAGCTTCTTCGGGTTGTCCAGCACGTCGCGCTCGGACGCGCGCAGCGGGTCGACGTTCGGTTTGAGCTTGATCCAGCCCATCTTGGCCAGCATCACCAGCGCGCGCGCCTGGTTGGTCGGATCGTTCGGCATGGTGATGGTGGCGCCGTTTTTGACCTCGGCGAGGGTTTTCTGCTTGCCGCCGTACAGGCCGATCGGCATGGTCGGCACGGTGATCAATGAACTCAATGGCAGCTTGTTATCGGTGGCGAACTTGGTCAGATACACGATGTGCTGGAACACGTTGGCGTCCAGCGAGCCTTCGGCCAGCGCGTAGTTCGGCTGCACGTAGTCGTTGAATTCGACGATCTTGACCTTGTAGCCCTGTTTTTCCAGGATGGGCTTGATGCCCAGCTTCAGCTGGTCGGAGTACGGGCCGGAGCTGGTGCCGATGACGATTTCCTTCGGGTCCTTGGCGTAGGCGGCGGTGGCGAAGGCCAGGCTGGCAGCGGCCAGCAGCAGGTTGCGGCGAATGTGGTTCATGTAGGTCCTTGTTTCTGAATAGGAATTAACGTTTGTCGAGGCGCTTGGCGATGCGCGTGCCGGCGAACTGGATGGTTTGCACCAGCACGATCAGGATGGCCACGGTGGCGACCATGATGTCCGTCTCGAAGCGGTAGTAGCCGTAGCGGATGGCCAGGTCGCCGATGCCGCCGCCGCCCACCACGCCGGCCACGGCCGAATATGACAGGAAGCTGATCGACAGCACGGTCAGGGCCAGCACCAGGCCGGAGCGCGCTTCCACCAGCAGCACGCGGAAGATGATCTGCAGCTCCGTGGCGCCCATGGCGTGCGCCGCCTCGATCACGCCGCGCGGCACTTCGCGCAGGTTCTGCTCCACCAGGCGCGCCAGGTAGGGAATGGCGGCGAACGACAGGGGCACGCTGGCGGCCAGCGGGCCGATCGACGTGCCCGCGATGATGCGCGTAAACGGCGTCAGCGCGACGAGCAGGATGATGAAGGGGAAGCTGCGCACGGTATTGACCAGCCAGCCGAGGATGGCCGACAACGGGCGGTTTTCCAGCGACTGGCCTTCCGAGACGAGGAACAGCAGGATGCCCAGCGGACCGCCGATGAGGATGGCGGCGGTGAGGCCGATGCCCAGCATGGTCATGGTCTGGCCCAGCGCCACCCAGATTTCCGGCAGCAGCTTGATGACGTTATTGATCGATTCTTCAAACATGTGTTGCATCCTTCCATGCGGTGGCTTCAAACGCCTCGGTGCCGTAATACGCCAGCTCGCGTCCCAGCGCCGTCTTGCGCGGGGTGGCCGTGTCGCTCAGGTCGAACTGTTCGGCGATGGCGCCGTTTTCCACGACGGCGACCCTGTTGCAGATGGCGCCCAGCACCGACAGCTCATGGCTGACGATGACGATGGTCACGCCCAGGCGCGCATTGATGTCGCGCAAGGTGTCGAGCAGGGCGCGCGTCGTCTCCGCGTCCAGCGCGGAGGTCGGCTCGTCGCACAGCAGCACGTCGGGGTGGCTGGCCAGGGCGCGGGCAATGGCCACGCGCTGTTTCTGCCCGCCGGACAGTTGCGCCGGATAGCTGTGCAGCTTGTCGGACAGGCCGACGAGCGCCAGGCATTCCTCGACGCGGGCGGCGATCTGCCCGCCCTTGGCCGTGCCATGGATTTTCAATGGGAAGGCGACGTTGTCGAAGACGCTGGCGTTTTGCAGCAGGTTGAATTGCTGGAAAATCATGCCGATGTTCTGGCGCGCGTCGCGCAGTTCGCTCTTGCCCAGGCGCGTCAGTTCGCGCCCGGCGACGGTGATGCTGCCGCTGTCGGGACGCTCGAGCAGGTTAATCAGGCGCAGCAGGGTCGATTTGCCGGCGCCGCTCTTGCCGATCAGGCCGAAAATATCACCGGGATAGACTTCCAGCGTGACCGATTTGACCGCGTGGAACTGTTCGCCCTTGGGCAGCGCGAAGGTCTTGTTCGCGCCATCGATGCGAATCACCGGCGTACGGTGTGGTGTGGTCATGCAGTGTTTCCTTTTTTATTGGACCGTGACAGGCGCGCTTGCAGGGGCAAAATCGCCCAGCCTGTTACGTCGGTTGCGTAGTATACCTCCGATCGCGTTATTACTCCTACGACAGAATCTTGCTTTGAATATGCAAATAATGTCTATGTGGGGTTTTTCTGGTTGAAAACGCGGGAAAGCAGGACTCTTGCCGAATTAAATCGCGCCGGCCGGCGCGGCAGGGCAGTATCTTGGTGAAAAGTTCGCCGCGCCGTGGCGGCGCAAAACCGCGGTTTTATCTGACGTTGCGCTGACTTGGCGTTTTGGTGATGCGGGCGCGGTAGTTTACTGCCCGCCATTGCCGTCTTGCTGAGCAGATTCTGCCCCGGCGCCGGCAGGCCCGTCGGGACGGCGCAGCAGGTAAATGAGGACGGCGACCTCCATGACGCCCACCATGGCGATGACCCACCACGGCGGATGGCCCAGGCACATGGCGACGAAGCCGATGGCCATGCCCAGGCAAGCCATGGCCTTGCCGCGCCGCGAGACGGCGCGGTGTTCGCGCCACTGGCGCAGCGGCGGGCCGAAGCGCGCATGCTGCAGCAGCCAGTGTTCCAGGCGCGGCGAGGCGCGGCTGAAGCAGGCCAGGGCGAGGATGAGGAAAATCGTCGTCGGCATCACGGGCAGCATGGCGCCGATGATGCCCAGCAGCACCATCACGGCGCCGGCCGCCGTCCAGGCCCAGCGGCGCAGGCGCGCGCCGTGCGCTTCGCGCAGGGGAGACGGGGCGTGCGGCTCCCGCATCAGGCGAAGGCGCCGGCGGCGAGGCCCCGGCTGCGGGGCAGGGTGGTGGTGTGTGCGTTCAAGGTGCTCGTATCGTGGCGCGTGGCCGTCATGTTTTTCTGGCGTAGGTGCTGCGCTATTATGGATGAATCAAGGCGACGCTGCAGGCTTGCCGCAGCCGCGATGATAGCAAGCGCATAGGATAATAACAAGAATCATTCTCATTTGAGCGCTGTCTGCAGCGCTGGATAGCGCTGGATATTTTTAGCAATGCGGACAATAATCGGCAGCAGAAGGCGCTGTGGCGGACCTGATCCACCTTATTATCGATTTTATCGATGCTAACTAGGTAAATTTTCCGTTTTACATCGATCTTCATGCCATGCATAATCTGTTGCAACTGAAGCCAGACAAGCAGCCGCATGCGCTTCCCGCCTGCAGCCGTTTGCGGTTTTGACATCCTCCACTCCCTATCAGGAATCCATCATGAAAAAACTGCTCGCTTTTATCGCCGCCGCCGGTTTCTCGCTGTCCGCCTTTGCCGCCCCTGAAGTCTATGTCATCGATGGCAGCCACACCTTCCCCCGCTTCGAGTACTCGCACATGGGCTTCTCGACGCAGCAAAGCCGTTTCAATAACACCACCGGCAAGGTCACGCTGGACCGCGCCGCCAGGACGGGCGCCGTCGAAGTGCTGATCGACACCAAATCCGTCGATACGGGTTCGACCCTGTTCAACACGCACATCCAGGGCGAAGACTTCCTCGACACGGCCAAGTACCCGGTCGCCACCTATAAATCGACCAAGTTCAATTTCGACGGCGACAAGCTGGCCTCCGTGGAAGGCAACCTGACCCTGAAAGGCGTGACCAAGCCGGTGACCCTGAGCGTCACCTCGTTCGCCTGCGCGCCGCACCCGATGCTGAAGAAAGACGCCTGCGGCGCCAACGCCACGGCCAAGATCAAGCGCTCGGAATTCAACGCCGGCAAATATGCGCCGGCCGTCAGCGATGACGTGACTTTGACCTTCGCCATCGAAGCGATCAAACAATAAAACGTGTGACAAAATCTACTGCGCGTCGCGCTTTGCGGCCTGCGATGCTCACCGTGCTCAAGCACGGTTGCGCTTCTTAGCCACAAACCATCGCCGCTCGCTACGATTTTGTCAGACGTTTGTATGGTACAAAAAACGGCGGACTTCGGTCCGCCGCCATTTTTTTATCTGCTTGCCTCTGCCATCAAGCCAGGTGATGCACCTCCTGCTGCCCGTACACGGGCGTGCTTAACCCCTCCATGCGCGCCTTCAGCTGCAGCGACAGGTACTGGGAATAGTGGCGCGACTGGTGCAGGTTACCGCCGTGGAACCACAGCGCTTGCTGCTGCGTGGGTTTCCACATATTGCGCTGTTCGCCCTCCCACGGACCCGGGTCCTTCGTCGTGGCCGAGCCGAGGCCCCACACCTTGCCCACTTTATTCGCCACCTCGGGCGAGATCAGGTCGGCCGCCCAGCCGTTCATGGAGCCGTAGCCGGTGGCGTACACCACCAGGTCGGCCGGCAGCTCCGTGCCGTCGGACAGCACGATGGAGTGGCTTTTCAGCTCCTGCACGCCAACGCCGCTTTTCAGCTTGATCTTGCCGTCGGCGACCAGTTCCGAGGCGCCCACGTCGATGTAGTAGCCGGAGCCGCGGCGCAGGTATTTCATGAACAGGCCGGAATCGTCGTCGCCGAAATCGAGCATGAAGCCGCGTTCCTCCAGCCGTGCATAAAAGTTGGCATCGCGCTCGCGGATGGCCTGGAAGACGGGTTTCTGGAAGTCGGCCAGGATTTTATAGGGGATCGAGGCGAACGTCAGGTCCGCCTTGGCCGTCGTCATGCCGGCCGCCAGCGCCCGTTCCGAATACAGGTCGCCCAGCGCCAGGTCCATCAAGGAATCGGACTTGACGATGTGCGTCGACGAGCGCTGCACCATGGTCACGTCCACGCCCGCTTCCCACAGGGCGGCGCAGATATCGTGCGCGGAATTGTTCGCGCCGATGACCACCACCTTCTTGCCGGCATACGCGTCCGGTCCCGGATGCTGCGACGAGTGCTGCTGCTCGCCCTGGAACACATCCATGCCCTTGAACTTCGGCAGGTTCGCCTTGCCCGACATGCCCGTCGCCAGCACCAGCTGTTTCGGCTTCAGGGTGACGGGCTGGCCGTCGCGCAGCACCTGCACCGTCCACTCGCCGCTGGCCTCGTCGAAGCTGGCCGATTCGCACGACGTCGAGCCCCAGTAGTTCAGTTCCATCACCTTGGTGTACATCTCCAGCCAGTCGCCGACCTTGTCCTTCGGTGTGAAGACGGGCCAGTTGTCGGGAAAGGGGATATACGGCATGTGGTCGTACCAGACGGGGTCGTGCAGGCACAGCGATTTGTAGCGCTTGCGCCAGCTGTCGCCGGGACGGGCGTTTTTCTCGATGATGATGGTGGGGACGTTCAATTGCCGCAGGCGCGCGCCCAGCGCGATGCCGCCCTGGCCGCCGCCGATGATGACGCAATAGGGCTGGCGCGCGTAGCCGAGTTCCTTTGCTTCCTGTTCGCGCTGCTCCAGCCAGCTGCTGCGGTTCGTGCGCGCGCCGTGCTCGGCGCCCATCGGCCGCCGGCCGCCCTTGGCTTCCTCAAAACCCTTCAATTCGCTCATGGTGGTGAGCAGGGTCCAGATCTTGCCGTCGCGGATGCGGATGAAGCCCACGCCGCGCGCCACCTTCGTTTCCACCGTGATCCAGCTTTGCAGCACGCCGCCTGCCTCGCTGGCGTGTTCGCCGTCGGCGATGCGGATGGAGACGGGCTGCACGGCGCCCAATTGCGCGGCCAGCATGGCGGCGATCTGCTCTCGGCCTTCCAGGGTTTTCAGGTTCCAGGTAAACAGCACCAGGTCGCGCCAGTAGCCGTCTGGTTCGAACAGTTGCGCGGCGGCCGTGCCGTCGCCGGCGCGCAGGGCACCTTCGAGCTGCTCCAGGATGCCGGCCACGGCCAGGTCGTGCGGGTTGATTTCGGTTTGCATCGTGTCTCCTCCAAGTCTGCTGACTTTATGATGGGATGCGGCTGTGTTGCCGCTGACGATGTTGTAACACTGGCGTTTTGAACCCGCATCCCGCAGCGCAGCATGGCGGAATATGAGACGGAAATCTCAGCTTGCCGGATGCCTTACTGGCGGTGCGGCGGCACGATGCGCAGCTGCTTGAGGCGCCGGTACAGGGTGGCGCGCGAGACGCCCAGCATGGCGGCCGCCTGCAGCGGGCGCCATTTGGCGGCGTTCATGGCGTTGACGATGCGCGTGCGTTCGGCCAGCTCCGGCGGCGTGCAGGCCGGCGCGTCCTGCGTCACGGGGGCGGCGCTCTTGACGCGTGCCCGCGCGCCGGCCTGGCGCAGCGGCGCGCGCACGCGCGCGTGCAGCCAGCTGCCTCCGCCCGCCAGGCGCAGGGACAGCAGACTGCCTCTCGCGCGCGCATCGAACAGCCGCTCGGCGCGCACTTCCAGCACCTCGGCGACGGGGCGCGGCAGGGCGCCCAGCCCGGGGATGACGTCGCGCGCGCAGCCGTTGGCGGCGACGACGTCGCCATGTTCGTCGATGGCGAGCAGCATCTCCGGCTGCACTTCCACGAAGTGGCGGTTGCGGTGCGCCAGCAGGATGCAGCAATGGCTGTAGGTCTTGAGGAAAAAGCCGTCCTCGATCAGCGTTGCGCCCTGGCGCACCAGCTGTTTTACCAGGCGCTGGCTGTCGCGCGCGTCGGGCGAACTCAAGGCCGAGGCATCGAGCACGCCGATCAAGTCGCCGTGCGGCGAAAAGATCGGTGCGGCGCTGCAGGTCAGGCCCGTGAAGGCGGCGCGGAAATGGTCGCTCTTGTGCACGGTGATGGCTTCCTGGTCGAGCAGCACGGAAGCGATGCCGCAGGTGCCTTCCTCTTCTTCCGACCAGCACGAACCGGGATACAGGCCCGCCTTCTTGAAGTCCTTGCGCTGGTCCGTGTCGACCACGTAGTCGATCGTCACGCCGCGCGCATTGGCGAGGATGACGCAGTAGCCCGCTTCGCGCACCATGGCGTGCAGACGCGGCAGGCACTGGCCCGTGGAGCGCAGAAAATTTTCCTCGGATTGCTGGATGGCGCGCAGCTCGGCGCCCGTCAGGATGCGCGGCCCCGTGGTGGAGGCGGGATCGAGCCGGTAATCGTCCAGCGAGCGCCGGTACGATGACGCCAGCCTGGCCGTATCGGCCCCTGGATGGACGATACGGCCGGCGATCAGGTCGCGCACGCGGTCGATATGGCTGGTCTGGCGGACGTAGGGCATGGCGCTCTCCGGTGTCTCGATATTTTGTATGGTTGCCTGTTTGTAGCATGAAGGCGGGGGTGGCGCATCCTGCGCTGCAGCATGGCGCGCGCGTGAGACGTTCGTCTCAGCCCCTGGTCCCGCACAATAGGATGCTTTACAACAATAAAAAAGAGCATCTCTGATAACATCCGCTCAAATTGACAGTCAGTTAGCGCAAGGGATATCTATGGCAACGCAAGCGATGTTCCCCGTGCGCCATGCACTCGTCCTGGCCCTGCTGGGCTGGAGCGCCGCCTGCGGCGCCGCCGGCCAGCTCGATCCCGATGGCCAGAGCAGCATGGAAAAAGAAGTGGCCCGGCGCGCCGCCGTCGAACCGGCCATCGGCGCCGACTGGCACATGACACGTTCCGTGGAAGCGGGCGTGCAGGTGGCGGGCGAGAGCAATCTGTTCTGGAAGCTGTCGAATACGCCGGCGCGCAATCCCGATTTCGATTTCAAGCCCTACTGGTACGAGTTCTATGTCAAGCCGGCGCTCGGTTTCAAGCGCAACCTGGGCGATGGCAAGCAGCTGTATGCGCGCGTGTCGGCCGTCGGCTCGGGCACCTTGCGCCACGATCCATTCGGCGCGGGCGACACGGGCCGCATCTCGATCGAGGAACTCGTCGCCGGCATCCGCATGCCGCTTGGCGGCACGCGCGTCATGCTCGACCTGTCGGCCGGCGCGCAGAATTTCACGCTGGGCACGGGCATGCTGATCGCCAATGGCGGATCGAACGGCTTTGACCGGGGCGCGCTGAAACTGGGGCCGCGCAAGGCCTTCCAGAATTCCGTGGTGGCCAAAATAAGCCAGGACGCGTTCAGCGCCCAGGCGTTTTACCTCGACCCGAATGAAAACCCCGACAACGATAGCGGCACGCGCGTCGTCGGCGTCGATGTCAGCTACGCGCCAGCGAACGACCGCAAGGCGGGCATCGCGTACGGCAAGGTACCGCGGTCGCATGCCGCGTATCCGCAGGCGGCGCCGGGCGGCATCGGCGCGCCGCTGGCCGTGCCCGATGGCCGCAAGGATTCGCAGTTCGTGTATGGCTACGCGCGCGTTCCCGTGCTGCCCACCGTGCTGTCGAAAGGCTGGTTCGGCGTCGACGCGGCGCGCGAATGGAATACGCGCGAGCCGATGCGGGCCTGGGGCTGGCGCACGGAAGGGGGCTTTTCGCTGCCCGACGTGGCCTGGACGCCGAAGTTCACCCTTGGCTACCAGAGTTTTTCCGGCGACGATCCGCGCACGGCGCGCAACGAGCGCTTCGACCCGCTGTTCTTCGAAGGCACGCCGGGCGCCTGGGCTTCTGGCAGCAAGGCCACCTGGGTTTTCGTCAATGCCAACGTGAACGCGCTGCAGGCCACCATCGAGCTGCACCCGACGCCGAAAGATACCGTGACCGCCTACCTGGCCCAGGTGCGGGCCAACCGGATGGGCAGTCCGCTGCAGTTCGGCCAGGCCACGCGCCTCGACGTGCCGGGCGACGCGCCCGTGGTGATCGCCGGCGTGCTGCGCCCGATGCTGGCCAACGATGTCTTCGTCAAGTATGTGCGCGTGGTGAACCCGAATACCTACCTGACCCTGGGTTTCAGCGCCTCGTTCGCGCAGTCGGGCGTGAACCAACTGGTGAATGGCCAGGCCAAAACGTGGACGGGCTGGCTGGCGAACGTGGTATGGGTTTATTAAGTATTTTGTTGATCAAGGAGAGCACCGCATGAACGATTTCCCCAGCATGAAACGCCTGGCTTTGGCCGCCGCCTGCCTGGCGCTGGCCGCCGGCGCCCACGCGGCCGAGACGACGGCGCCGCTGTCGGCCGCCGCCAGCGATCCGGCCGCCTTGCAATGGATGGTGGGCGCGCCGCCGCCGGCCGATAAAATCATCCGCTTCGACGATGGCAGCTATTTCAATTTCCCGCAGCTGCGCTGGAGCGTGTCGCACTTCCGCCAGCTGATGCCGACGGTGGACGTGGCGCGCGGCTTGAAGGCGCCCGTGCCATTGAAACGCGCGCTGCGCAAGGATATCGACAGCCTGCGCTTCATGCCCCTGGGCGCGAAGGAAACGATGACCTGGGAACAGTCGCTGGGCGCCAACTACACGGACGGCATCGTGGTGCTGCACCGGGGCCGCATCGTATATGAGCGTTACCTCGGCGTGCTGAAGGAAAGCGGCCAGCATGGCGCCATGTCGGTGACGAAGTCTGTCATGGGCACTATCGGCGCGGCGCTGGTGGCCGAAGGCAAGCTCGATGCGGACAAGAAAGTGGCCGAGTATGTGCCGGAGCTGGCCAAGTCGGCGTTTGGCGACGCCACCGTGCGCCAGGTGCTCGACATGACCACGGGCCTGAAATTCAGCGAAGACTACGCCGACCCGAAAGCGGAAGTGTGGCAGCACGCGGCGGCCGGCAGCCCGCTGCCCAAGCCCAGGGATTACACGGGCCCGCGCAGCTATTTCGAGTACCTGCAGACGGTGCGGCACGAGGGGCGGCATGGCGAGGCGTTCGGCTACCGCACGGTCAACTCCGACGTGCTGGGCTGGATCATCGCCCGCGTCACGGGGCAGAACGTCAACGACTACCTGTCCGAGCATGTCTGGCAAAAGCTGGGCGCCGAGCAGGATGCCTACATGACGGTCGACTCGACGGGCACGCCGTTTGCGGGCGGCGGCCTGAATGCGGGCTTGCGCGACCTGGCCCGCTTCGGCGAGATGCTGCGCAACGATGGCCGCTACAACGGCCAGCAGATTCTGCCCAAGGCGGCCGTCGACGATATCCGCCGTGGCGGCGACAAGCAGCTGTTCGCCAAGGGCGGCTACGATTTGCTCAAGGGCTGGAGCTACCGCGACATGTGGTGGGTCACGCATAACGACCATGGCGCCTACATGGCGCGCGGCGTGTACGGACAGCGCATCTACATCGATCCGAAGGCGGAAATGGTGATCGTGCGCTTCGCCTCGACGCCGACGGCGGCCAATGCGGCCAACGATCCGACCACCACGCCGGCTTTCGAAGCGCTGGGCAAGCTGCTGCTGGCCAGGCCGAAGTAAGGCTGGCCGCGCGGCTGCATGGCCAGCCGTGCGGCGGAACGGGCACAACTGCAATACACTATCCTTTCGTCATCATTTGTTGTATTAATGATAATTTATACGGCGCACGCGAAGGGAACGCACCGTGGAAACCAGCCAGCCGGAACAACCGCGCCCGCCGCTGTGGCGGCGCCTGCTGTGGCCGGTCGCCCAGCTGGGCTCGGCCTTCAGGCTGACGGGCACGCATCTGCTGCACCACGTGATCGGCGCCAGCCTGATCGCCGCGCTGATGCTGGTGCTGGAAGGTTTTCATGTGCTCGAATGGCTCGATGCGGCCATGCTGCGCGCCAGCGCGGCACAGGGCCAGCTGCTGGAGCGGGGCAAGGACCCGGGCGCCGCCTACCGGCCCGCCATCATCGAAATCGACCAGCCCGCGTTCGAACAGGTCTTCGACGAGCGCGAACCGCTGGAACGCACGCGCCTGGAGCAAGTGATCGCCAGCGCCGCCGCGCGCGGCAGCCAGGTGCTGGCCATCGACCTGGACCTGGCGCCGGCCGTGTATGAACAGCACAAGCATGGCGAGCGGCCGCTCGACAGCCTGCTCGACCGGCTGGCCGCCGACGGCCGGCAACTGGTACTGATCCTGCCCGAACAATCGGACCGCAACGCGAACCTGTCGTGGATACGCGCGCGCTGCGCGGCCGGCATCCACTTCGCCAGCCCGCGGATCCGCGAACGCATGGGCGCCGTCACGCGCATCGAGCTGAAAAGCCCCGTGCTGGCGGCCGTGGCCTTCGAGCTGGCGCATGGCGCCGACGGGCAGGAGCGGCAGCAGCCCATGCCGGCCGCCTTGTCCGAGCAAAAGAAAGGGCTGGCGCTGGCCGGCCGCGTGTGCCAGCTGGCGCGGCGCACGGCCAGCGAAAAGGAATTGGCGCGCCGGGCGTTCGAACCTGTCATCCACGGCGACGCCAAGGATGCGGCTGAGCAGAACGCCGTCACCGCGCCGTTTCACCCGGCTGCCGTGGCGCCGGCATTTCTGAACCCCACGCGCACGCGCGTACAACTGATCGATGGGCAGGCCGGCGTGGCGGCGAATGCACTACGCAAGAACGTCGTGTATATCGGCAGCACCTATGACGTGCGCGAGCGCTACACGACGGCCGAAGGCGAGCAGGCCGGCCTGCACCTGCATGCGGCCGCCCACACCTCGCTGGGCATCGGCACGGCCGACGTGAATAAATACGTGGTGTTCGCGGCCGACATCGTCATCGGCGTGCTGCTGGGATGCCTGTTTGGCGGCCTGTGGTCCCTGTACGGCCGCGCCGAGCTGGCCATCGACCAGCGCATGGAAGACCATGATTTCAGCCGCCTGCACCGCATGGGTATCGTGGCGGAATTCTATGCCATCCGCCTGCTGCTGGTGCTGGTGTGGGCTTCGCCGTTTGCCATCGGCGCGCTGGCCATCTACCTGTCGCGCGGCTTGCTCGAGCAGGGCTGGTGGGTCAACCCCGGCCCCCTGATCGCCGGCATGTTCCTGCACGCGATGTCGCTGCGCGACGAAGCCCACCACCCGCACGCGGAAGTGCCGGGCCTGTCCGTGTGGGCCCGGCTGCGCCGTACGCATCCCGGCATCGTGCTGGTGCAGGCGCCGCTGGCGGTGCTGCTGCTGGTGGTGGTGGCGCTGGTGTAAAGCTAATTACTGAATTCACGCAGGTCGCCAGGTACAGTCGCTACGCAGTTTAGGGTGCTTGATTTATCTATCTTATTCCGTTTTTTTGACGTCGAATTGGAGAAATCGATGAATTCCAATGGTTCATTGCAGATCAGTTTTGTTCCTGCAAAGCTGTAGCGAATGTAAGCTGAAATCGTGCTCAATTCGCCATCCGACTTTGTTTCAATATCCGTATGTTTTATTATTTCTTTAAGCTCTGGTTTTAGTATTTGGAATTTCTTTTTATTGTTGTTGTATATTTCAGTACTTTCCAAAAGTATTTTTGATGCAGGAGTAAAAGTTAACACAAGGAAGAATGTTGAATAGATGAACATTACTGATGTGGTTACGAGTACTTTAAACAAATTATGTGTTCCAGTATTTATTTTTCGCAGTGTCAGGTACATCAGGCCTGGAGCAAGTGTTGCAAGAGGGATAAGTAACAGAGTTATCGTTTTGTTACTTGTCTCATCGCCCGAATTTGCTGCATAATGCGACATGATTCCATCAAAGAAAAATATCGGAAAGATTATTCCGAATATTGCAAAATTCGACATGGCGATCACTGCAAGCGTATTGGCGATTTTCCATTTTCTGGTATGTATTGTCGGGGTTG
The DNA here is from genome assembly GCF_059421435.1 of Janthinobacterium sp. GW821-FHT03A03. Classification (NCBI taxonomy): domain Bacteria; kingdom Pseudomonadati; phylum Pseudomonadota; class Betaproteobacteria; order Burkholderiales; family Oxalobacteraceae; genus Janthinobacterium; species Janthinobacterium sp. GW821-FHT03A03. The sequence continues at coordinate 38,046 of NZ_JBWKUZ010000005.1, forward strand.
AATTTTCCAACTTATCTGATTTTAAGTATCCATAAAGGGATGTTGTCATTATTGGAAGAATAAATATCCAGGCATAGGTTTCGTCCATATATGGACTTGCATTTATCACGAGCAACCAGGAACTAAGTGCTATCCAATAAATGGTGGAGACTTCTTTTTTGATTTTTTGATTTTTATCAAAATAGGATAGAGTAATTCCCATCAGTATCGATGGCGTTGAAAGAATGAATAAACTAATTGCGCTCAACGCTACCGCTGCCAGAACCAGAAAGGTGAGTCCCGTTACTGTCATGGCGGATTCATAAAACAAGCCACTCCATTGGATATGTTTCAAATACATCCAGAGGAATAATCCGGCACATGCCAGCGATAGGGGTGGCGCTACTCGCCATGCGATGTCAAGCATGTCTTTTGTTATGGATAACCAATCTTTGATGGTTTCCTTTTTTGTGGGCGGGACTTTGTTTTTCGATTTGAAGTTAAGTATTTTATTTTGTGAAGTCATTTTTTATTGGAAATGTATGGGGTGTCAAATAGTGCAATAAATATCATGATGCGGCATTTAAAATGTTTCAGTATTGATGCATGTCATGAGTAAGGTGGCTGAATTGAATGAGATTGTGACTTTCAGGTATTTGGATGCGATTCTTTAATGGCATAACCGAGTTGCCATTTTTATTGGTTTTGGAAAACCATAGACACCTGAAGATGCCTGCAGCAATTTTGGATGATTTTCCGGTGACGTCGGCTTCTGGTGCAGACAAAAGCTTATCCAGGTGTTTCATTTGGCCGGCTGAGACGTTCGGCTGGAAAATGCAGGCACACCCTTGAACAGCACACAGTCGCGGCAGTGAAGAGGGGGCTGCGCGGGCTTTAATATTGATTCGATGGAAGCACAGTCATCATGGGAGACGGCGGGTTGCCCGCTTGTCACTGCTGCTGGCGTGTGCCAGGTAGTATATATACGCGCCTGAACTGCCAGATGGGCGACGTGGGGATATGTGCGCCGCACCTATCCCGGAATCATGCTGCTGCTGTTGGCGCTGGCGTAAGCAGGCTGCGCTTGAATCCGATCAGCCGATCAGCTTCAAGCCCGGCGGCAGCGCCTCGCCCAGCATGCGCTTGGTATTTGCTTCGTCCAGCTGCGTCACTTCGCTGACCATCGCCTGCCACAGGGGCGGCGCGCCCACGGCTTTCAGGCGGGCGAGGATGGTGGCGCGCAGTTCGTCGGCGATGTCGCGCGAGCGGTCGCCCGTCATGCGCGCCAGGTGGGCGGCGGCAAACGCGGCCGGTTCCGTCTTTTTCCAGTCCAGCGCCAGCAGCATCATGAGCCATTCGGCCACGGTGGCGCTGTCGACCACTTCGTGCGCGCTGCCGTGGAAGGGCTGGCGCGCGCCGACCCTGGCCAGCGCCCACAGGGTGTTCGTATCGGCCGCTTCGCCCTTTTTATCCGCCTTGTGCAGGCGTTTGATCAGCCAGGCGCCCACTTCCGCCTTGTAGGCGCCGGGGATGCGCTCGAGCGAGGCGCCCAGGCGCAGCATGTCGTCGTCGCTGCCATTGACGAGGGTGACGGGGCGGCTGCCGCGCTGGGCCGCATCAGCTTGCAGGTTGAAGGCGAAATCGTCGAGCAGGCGCAGCTGCTGCTGCGTGCTCAAGCCGCCGGCCACGCGGCGCCACAGGGTCCACCATTCGGCGCACACCTGGTTGTCCTTGTGATGCTGGACGCCCGTGTCGAACAGGAGCCACAGCTGTTCCATGCGCCACGGGTCGAGCGCGTCGCCATAGCCGGGCCGCAGACAGTAGCCGGCCAGGTTCAGCCACACCCGCTCGTGCTCGGCGGAGCGGCGCCGTCCGCGCGCGCGCAGCATGAGGGCGTCGAACAGCTGGCGCAGCAAGGGAGTTTCCCAGCTCTCGCGCCCGCCCAGGCCCCGTTCCAGGTGCTGGCGCAGCTGGCGCACTTCCTTGGTTTCGACCTTTTGCCCCTTGCCGCCGAAGATGCGCTCGATCTTGTCGATGGCTTCCTTCACGCGTGGCGGCATGCTGGACGTTTCGGCCTGCGCTTCCTCTTCGCCCCGCAGCTGGAATTCCAGCAGCCAGCGGTCGCTGGCATCGGCTTCGGCCACGCAGTGCACTTCCAGCGTGCCCACTTCCGTCATCACGGTGGCCAGCTGCACGGTGATTTCGCGCTTGTCATTGCCGTCGCTGGCGTGCAGCACGCTGGCCAGCGGCGGCAGGCGCAGGTATTCGCCCTCGGCCAGGTCGACGATGTCGCCCAGTTGCGGCGGCGTGCCCGCTTCCGCGAGCGAGGACGCCAGGTGGAAGCGCACGGGCCGGCCCAGGCGCAGCGCGAACAGACGCTGCGTCAGGCGGATTTCTTCGCCGCTGGCGCTGCCGCGGGGCAGGATGCAGACGGCGCGATGGTCCTTGCCCGCCTCGCCCAGCACGAGGAAATAGCTGCGCGGCGAGCCGCCGCCGATGCGCGGCGCCTGGCCGCGCCGCGCCAGCGCGTAGGCGACGGCGCCACGGGCCACGGCCACGTCTGGATTATCGTTGTGCAGGACGGTGAGGGGCGCGCCGCGCCAGTGCGCCAGCGTGTCGGCCAGGCGGCGCGCCAGCGCGTCGGCGCGGAACACGCCGCCATTGAGCAGCAGCGTATCGGGCAGCTCGCCCTGCAGTGCCCCTTGATGCTGGTGCAAAAAGCTGGCCAGGTGGCGCGTGATGGCCGCGTCCTGCGCATACGGCAGGCCGAATTCGACGATGCCGGCGCGGCCCTTTTTCGCCGTGTCGCCCCGTTCCACCTTGGGGAAGAAGCCGTCGACCACCATGGCCGCCACTTCCTCGCGCGTGACGTCGGCGGAACGGCTGCCGCCGATCAAACGCGATCCCGCGCCCAGCAGGGTCACGGTGGTGCTCTCCGGCGCGTCATTCGACAGCAGCAGTTCCTTGGCCGCGCGGCAGCGCTCCATCAACTGCGACAGGCGCGCGGCGGACAGCTTCATGCCGCCTTCCTGGCCTGCCGCCATGCGCGTTTCCACCAGGTGGGCCAGCGCCAGGTCCATATTGTCGCCGCCGAGGATCAAATGGTTGCCCACGCTGCTGCGCGTGAGCTGCGGTGCGCCATCGTCGTCGAAGGCCACGTCGATCAGGCTGAAATCGGTGGTGCCGCCGCCCACGTCGCAGACTAAAATGCGGCGCGTTTGCGCCAGGTCAAGCCGCAAGGTGTCGCGCCGGCGGTGCAGATAATCATAAAAGGCGGCCTGCGGCTCTTCCACCAGCCGCAGCGAGGGCAAGCCCGCCATGCGCGCCGCTGCCAGGGTGAGTGCGCGCGCACCCTCGTCGAACGAGGCGGGGATGGTCAGCACCAGTTCCTGCTCTTCGAGGGGCGCCTGCGGAAAGCGGTGATTCCACGCGGCGCGCACGTAGGCGAGGTAGCTGGCGCTGGCCGCCACGGGCGACACCTTGGCCACGTCGGCATCGGCGCCCCATGGCAGGATGGGCGCCTGGCGGTCCACGTTCGCATGCGACAGCCAGCTCTTCGCGCTGGACACGAGCCGGCCCGGCACCTGGGCGCCGAGCTGGCGCGCGAACGCGCCCAGCACGGCATGCTCAACGTCTTGCTGCGGCCACGGCAGCTGCAAGTCGCCCGCCGCCAGTTCGCCGGCGGCGGGGTGGTAACGCAGCGACGGCAGCAGGGGGCGTGCGCCCACTTCGCCGGGAGCGAGCAGCTGCTCGATGGCGAACAGGGTTATTTCCGCCTGCGCATCGCCAGCCGCCGCATACGCCACCACCGTGTTGGTGGTGCCCAGGTCGATGCCGACCAGGAAGGCCGGCTTGCCCGCAGTGCTGCCCATGCTTATTGCTGTGGCGTGCCGCGCACGTCGAATTCCACCTTCCAGCGCTCGGCGCCGTCAGGGGAAACGGCCAGCAGCTCCAGCGTGCCCGCTTCCGTCACTCTGGCGTGCAGCATGACCTGCACGACGTCGCCGGCCGAGCGGCCTTCGGCGGACAGCGTCGCCTGGATTTCGCTCAGCTCCTGCAATTCATCGGGACCCCAGAAGTCGAGCAAGTCGCCGATCTGGTCGTTGCGGCGCGTGGACGAGGCGAAGAAGCGGAAGTGCACGGGTTCGCCCACGACGAGGCCGAATTGCTGGCCCGGCAATTCCAGCTCGCTGCCTTCTTCCATGCCGAACGGCGCCACGCACAGGGCCTGGATCGGCGGTTCCATGCCGGGGATGGCCGGCATGGCCGATTCGATGGCGACATAGAAGGAACTGGCCGTGCCGCCGCGGATGCGCACGCCATGGCCGCGCCGCACGTAGCTGTAGTAGGCGGCGCCGCGCGCCACGGCCAGGTCCAGGTCGGCGCCGGCCAGCATGCGCGCCGGTTCCGCGCCTTCCATGTACAGCCAGTCGTTGACGGTGGCCATGATGCGCTGCACCAGCAGGTCGGACTTGAACACGCCGCCGTTGAACAGCACGGCCGTCGGGTGCAAAAAGCTGGCGCCTTGCGCCTGGCGGCCGGCAAAGCCTTCCAGTTCGGCGGTCGCCGCCACTTGCCGGCCCAGGAAGGCGGCAAGGTGGCGCGTGATGGCCGCGTCCTGCGCATACGGCAAGCCCAGTTGCGTCAGGCCGGCGCGCGTGCGCACGGCGGGGCGGCTCGACGCTTCCACCTGGGGGAAGAAGCCGTCGAGGATGAAGGTGGATACTTCGGCGCGCGTCAGTTCCGTGCGGATGGAGCCGCCGATCAGTTTCGAGCCGCGGCTGGGCACGACGATCGGTGCCACATCGAGGCCGCTGTCGGCCAGCAGGCTTTCCTTGGCGCTGCGGCAGCCGTAGGTGAGCGCGCGCATCTGCCAGGCGTCCAGCTGGGTGCCGTTGGCGGCCAGCTTGCGCGCCACCAGGTGGGCCAGGGCCAGGTCCATATTGTCGCCGCCGAGCAGGATGTGCTCGCCGACGGCGACCCTGTGCGGTTCCAGCACGCCGTCGCGTTCGAGCACGGCAATCAGCGAAAAGTCGCTGGTGCCGCCGCCCACGTCGACGACCAGGATGATGTCGCCCGGCTTGACTTCCTTGCGCCAGCGGCCTTCGCTGGTCTGGATCCAGCTGTACAGGGCCGCCTGCGGCTCTTCCAGCAGGGTCAGCGAGGCGTAGCCGGCCGCCTGCGCCGCTTCCATCGTCAGCTCGCGCGCGGCCGGATCGAACGAGGCGGGTATCGTCACCGTGATTTCCTGCTCGGCGAACGGCGCTTGCGGGTGGGCGTGGTCCCACGCCTGGCGCAAGTGCGTCAGGTAGCGCGTGGCGGCCGTAATCGGTGAAATGCGCGGCACTTCGGCCGGCGCGTCGTTCGGCAGGATGGCCGCGCGGCGGTCCACGCCCGGGTGGCACAGCCAGCTTTTCGCGCTGGACACCAGACGGATCGGCGTGGTGGCGCCGCGGCTGCGGGCCATTTCGCCGACGACGAACGGCGCTTCGGCTTCTTCCGTGACCCAGGGCAGGGCCAGGTCGCCGGGCGCCACTTCATCGGCGTGCGGCAGGTAGACGAAGGACGGCAGCAGCGGCAGGTCTTCGACCGTGCCCGGCGCCGACAGCTGCGGCACTTTCAGCACGCCGTGGCTGGATTGCTCGCCGTCGCTCTCGACCAGGTTCACATACGACAGGGCGCTGTGGGTGGTGCCCAGGTCGATGCCGATGGCGTAGCGCGGGGTGTGGTTGGCTTGATCGCTCACAGTTCCACCTCGGCCGGGGCCAGGATGGCGGCGTCGTGCTGCTCGCTCAGTTTTGGCAGGCGCACGCTCGAGGCGCGCCAGCCGCGATGGCTCAGGGTGCCCGTAAAAGGCGCCGAACCGACGACGTTGCCCGTCAGGCGTACTTGCGCGGAATCAAAGCCTTCCTGCAGGACGATGCGGCTGCCCTCGGCTTCCTGGCGCACGGCGTCGATGGTGAAATACTCGCGCATGACCTTGGCGCAGCCTTCATGCACGACGCGGGCGGCCGCGCCGATGTCGGCGTCCGCATGGCTGCCCAGGTTTTCCTGGGTGAAGTCGATCAATCGCGCTTCGCGTTGCAGCAGGGCCAGCAATTGCAGGGCGGCGTCCGGCGTGGCTTCCTTTAATATGACGGGCGCGGCGGCCGGCGCCGGCGCCGGAGCCACAGGCGCCACGGGTGCGGCCTCGGGCAGCGACAGTTTTTCCACGCGGGCCGCATAAGCGGCGTCCGAGAGGGTGCTGAAAAAGGCGCCGAAAGCCAGCGGGACTCGGCGCCAGAACGATGGATGGGAAGAAGATGTGCTCATAGGGAACTCGTTTCTCTGATCTGTAGGGAGGCGTCGGCGGCGCGGGCCGCTTCGCAAGGTGGTGCATGCGCCGGTCCGTATTGCTTACTGCCGGCTGGCGTTTGTCCGCATGATACCAGCTAGCGGGCCGGCGCCAAAGTTGCCAGCCCCCACACAGCCTGCCTGGCGCGTGGATTTTCTTTGTTCCTGCGCAAGGAAACGCTCGATTTCGTGCCGCTTCGACTAGAATCGCGCATTATCTTTTCGCATGACCTTGACGCCATGTCCACCGACTTTTCCATATATCTGGCCAGCAGCACCTATATCGACAGCGACCATCCGGCCGTGCGCGCCAGGGCGGCCGCACTGGCGGCAGGTGCCGTGGGCGACGCCGCCATCGCGGCCCGCTGCTTTGCCTTCGTGCGCGACGAGATCGCCCACAGCTGGGATTTCCGGCGCAACCCCGTCACCTGCCGCGCGTCCGACGCCTTGCAGCATGGCACGGGATACTGTTATGCGAAGAGCCATCTGCTGGCCGCGCTGCTGCGCGCCAACGGCATCCCCGCCGGCCTGTGCTACCAGCGCCTGGCCGTCGGCGAAATCGGGCCGCCGTTCTGCCTGCACGGCTTGAATGCCGTGTATCTGCAGGACTTTGGCTGGTACCGCATCGATGCGCGCGGCAACAAGCCTGGTGTCGCCGCCGCCTTCACGCCCCCACGCGAGCAGCTGGCCTTCCCCGTGCTGGCGCCCGAAGAGCGCGATCTGCCGGAAATCTGGGCGGAACCGCTGCCGCAGGTGATCGCGTCGCTGACCGGCCATGCCACGGTGCAGGACGTGGCCGCGCATTTGCCCGATATTGAATTGCTGCCGCAGCACAAATAACTCGAAGAAAGAAATCATGAAAAAAGTATCCATATGTTTGATCGGCCTGATGCTGCTGGCCGGCTGCGGCGGCAAGGGCGAGGGTGGCGGGCAATCGAGCGCCGCGCGCCTCGACGGCAAGGAAAAGGGCAGCGAGTTTCTTGCCTATGAGCATAATGTCAGCGTCGATACGCGCGAGGCGCAGGTGCGGCCCCTGTATGAAAAAGTCGTCGCCGCCTGCAAGGCCGATACGGAAAACGGCTGTTTGCTGCTCGATTCGAGCATCGACAGCGGCCGCTACGTGCACGCGCGCATCAGCATGCGCGCCAAGCCGGCGGGCATCAAAAAGCTCGTCGCGCTGGTCGCGGCCGGCGGCGACGTCACCAGCCAGGGCACCAAGGTGGAAGACCTGGGCCGCCCTGTGCTCGACAGCAAGAAACGCCTGGAAATGCTCAGGCAGTACCAGGCGCAGTTGCAGGACCTGGAAAAGCGCTCGGGCAAGGATGTCGACGCCCTCATCAAGGTGACCAAGGAACTGGCCACCGTGCAGGTGGAGCTGGAGCAGGCGACAGCGGCCAACGCGCTGTTGATGCAGCGCATAGACACGGATTTGCTGAACGTCGCCATCAGCGCCGAAGGCAAGCAATCGTTCTGGACGCCCGTCAAGCGCGCGCTGGGCAATTTTACGGACAACCTGTCCGAAGGCGTGGCCAACGCCATCACGGCCATGGCCTACATCCTGCCGTGGCTGCTCGCGTTCGTCCTGCTGTTCCCGCTGGGCCGCAAGGGCTGGCGCCGCTTGCGAGGTACACCGCGCAAGGATTAAAGCGCAAAGATAGCCGCGTCAGGCGCACCGTTTTACGGCAATTTGAAACCTGGCTGCACAGTCCTTGTGCAGCCAGGTTTTTTTTCGTGCGGCGCGGGCCCCGTGCGCCATGCGGGACGCCTGGCGCCGCTGGCATGCATTCTGCTTTAACAACATCGCAGACCCGGCTTTATCCCCACGAACCCACCACAGGAGTCCCCATGTCACGACGCATCATCCTGAAAGCGGCCGCCGCCGGCGCATTCGCCCTGGCCACGTCCACCTGCATGCAGGCTGCCTGGGCCGCCGATACCATCAAGGTCGGCATCTTGCACTCCCTGTCGGGCACCATGGCCATTTCCGAAACGTCGCTGAAGGACGTGGCGCTGATGACGATCGCGGAAATCAATGCCAAGGGCGGCGTGCTGGGCAAGAAGCTGGAGCCCGTCGTCGTCGATCCCGCGTCGAACTGGCCGCTGTTCGCGGAAAAAGCGAGACAACTGGTGGCGCAGGATAAAGTAGCCGTGGTGTTCGGCTGCTGGACGTCCGTCTCGCGCAAATCCGTCTTGCCGGTGTTCAAGGAACTCAACAGCCTGCTGTTTTACCCCGTGCAATACGAGGGCGAGGAGCTGGAAAAGAACGTGTTTTATACGGGCGCCGCGCCGAACCAGCAAGCGATACCCGCCGTGGAATACCTGATGAGCAAGGATGGCGGCGGCGCCAGGCGCTTCGTGCTGCTGGGCACGGATTACGTGTATCCGCGCACCACCAACAAGATTTTGCGCGCCTTTCTGAAAAGCAAGGGAGTCAAGGATAGCGATATCAGCGAGGTCTACACGCCGTTCGGCCATGCCGACTATCAAACCATCGTCGCCAACATCAAGAAATTCTCGGCTGGCGGCAAGACGGCCGTCATTTCCACCATCAATGGCGATTCCAACGTGCCGTTCTACAAGGAACTGGGCAATGCGGGCCTGAAAGCGACGGACGTGCCCGTCGTCGCGTTTTCCGTGGGCGAGGAAGAGCTGCGCGGCATCGATGCCAAGCCGCTGCTCGGCCATCTGGCGGCGTGGAATTATTTTGAATCCGTCAAAAACCCCGTCAACGCGGCCTTCATCAGGCAGTGGAAGGCGTATGCCGTGGCGCAAAAGCTGCCGAACGCGGCTTCGGTGGTGACGAACGACCCGATGGAAGCGACCTATGTCGGTATCCACATGTGGGCGCAAGCCGTGGAAAAGGCGAAATCGACGGATACGGACAAGGTGATCGCCGCCATGGCCGGCCAGAGTGTCAAGGCGCCATCGGGCTTTACCCTGACCATGGACCCGACCAACCATCACTTGCACAAACCCGTGATGATCGGCGAAATCAAGGCCGACGGACAATTCAATGTCGTGTGGAAAACCAAGGAGCCGATACGCGCCCAGCCGTGGAGCCCGTATATCAAGGGCAATGAGGGCAAGCAGAAGTTGTAGGCGCTGATATTTAACCCAGCAGCAACTGCCGGGGTCGGACCCTCAGGGTCCGACCCCAGTCGTCGCCTTTGGGGGCGGCATACGCCCCCGTGCAATCATTCTTTGGAACGCACATGCAGCTTCTCCCCAAACTGCTGGTCCTCGCCTGCCTGTTGCTATCCTCGCTGGCGCAGGCCGCCATCCCTTCCGACTTGCTCAAGCCGCTCGCGGGCGACGATCCCGACGCCAGGGTCGCCGCCGTGGCGCAGATCGCCGCCCTGGCCACGCCCGAGGCCGCCAAGGTGCTGCAAGCGCTGCAGGATGACGCCTTGTATGCCGCGCCCGATGGCAAGGTGTATATCGTCGACGGCGGGCAGGCGATTGACCCGGCAAGCGGCCGGAACGTGCCGTTGCCCGACGGTATCGACGGCGTGATGGTCAACAACCGCTTGCGCGCGGCCGTGGCGGGCGCCCTGTCGGGCTTGCAGCTGCTGGCACCGCAGCGGGCCACGCGGCTGGCGGCCGCGCAAGCCTTGCAAAAAGCGGTCGATCCCGCGCAGCTCCCCCTGATCCGCACCGCGCTGGCGCGGGAAAGCGACGCTGAAATTCAACAACTATTGCAAGTGCTGATCGCCAGCGCCAACCTGCATGCGCCCGATGCCGCCACGCGCAAGGCCGCCGTGCAGGCGCTGGCCGGCAGCAGCGATGCGCGCCTGCTGCCCGTGCTGCAAGCCATGCTGGAGCAGGGCGGTGAACCGGATGAAGCCGTGCAGCTGGCCGCCATCGAGACCCTGCGCCAGATCAAGGGCAGGGTGGCGCGCATGGAATTGGCCGGCAATGTGTTCTATGGCATTTCGCTGGGCAGCGTGCTGCTGCTGGCCGCGCTGGGCCTGGCAATCACCTTCGGCCTGATGGGCATCATCAACATGGCGCATGGCGAATTGCTGATGACAGGCGCCTACACGACCTATCTGTGCCAGCTGTTCTTCCGTGCCTACCTGCCCGGCATGCAGGACGCCTACCTGCTGGCCGCTCTGCCGGCCGCCTTTCTGACGGCGGGACTGGTGGGCGTGGCGCTCGAACGCACGGTGATCCGCTGGCTGTACGGGCGGCCGCTGGAAACCCTGCTGGCCACCTCGGGCATCAGCCTGATCCTGATGCAGCTGGTGCGCACCATCTTCGGCGCGCAAAACGTGGAAGTGGCCAACCCGGCCTGGATGTCGGGCGGCGTGACGGTGCTGGGCGGCCTCGTGCTGCCGTACAACCGCCTGGCCATCATCGGCTTTGCCGTCGTTGTCGTGGTGGCCGTGTGGCTGATCCTGAACAAGACGCGGCTGGGCCTGTTCGTGCGGGCCGTCACGCAAAACCGCCGCATGGCCGATTGCGTGGGCGTGGCCACGGGCAAGGTCGACATGCTGACCTTCGGCCTCGGTTCCGGCATCGCGGGCCTGGGCGGCGTGGCCCTGTCGCAGCTTGGCAATGTGGGGCCGGACCTGGGCCAAAGCTACATCGTCGATTCCTTCATGGTGGTGGTGCTCGGCGGCGTGGGCCAGCTGGCCGGCACCGTGGTCGCCGCGCTGGGACTGGGTGAAGTCAACAAATTCCTCGAACCGGTGGCGGGCGCCGTGCTGGCGAAGATCGCCATTTTGATATTCATCATCATTTTCATCCAGCGCCGGCCGCAGGGCCTGTTTGCCATGAAGGGACGCAGCGTCGAATGACTACCTCCTATCCGATCAAACAGGGCCTGTTCGCGCGGCCCGTCTGGCTGGCCATTGCCGCCTGCACGCTGATGGCGGCGCTGTTGCCGATTTTTAATCTGGCGTTTGCCGAAGGGCATGCGCTGCACGTATCGGCCTACACGGTGGCGCTGGTGGGCAAGTTCATGTGCTACGCGCTGGCCGCGCTGGCGCTGGACCTCGTCTGGGGCTACACGGGCATTTTGTCGCTGGGCCACGGCGTTTTTTTCGCCTTGGGCGCGTATGCGCACGGCATGTACCTGATGCGCGCCATCGGCGACCAGGGCCAGTACCACAGCAGCTTGCCCGATTTCATGGTCTTTCTCGATTGGAAAACTTACCCGTGGTACTGGGCCTTCACGGAACATTTCTGGTATTGCATGGCCCTTGTCGTGCTGGTGCCGGGCGTGCTGGCGTTTGTGTTCGGTTACTTTGCCTTTCGCTCGCGCATCAAGGGCGTGTATTTTTCCATCATCACGCAGGCGATGACGTATGCCTTCATGCTCTTGTTCTTCCGCAATGACACCGGCTTTGGCGGCAACAACGGTTTCACGGATTTCAAGACGATACTGGGCCACAGCATCACGGCGCCCGCCACCCGCGCCGTGCTGTTCCTGCTGACCCTGGCCATCCTGCTGGCGGCCCTGATCGGCGCGCGCGCCATCGTCACGTCGAAACTGGGCAGGGTGCTGCAGGGCGTGCGCGACAGCGAGGCGCGGCTGATGTTTCTCGGCTACAACCCGCTGTGGTTCAAGCTGTTTGTCTGGACCCTGTCGGCCGTGCTGTGCGGCATTGCCGGCGCCCTGTACGTGCCGCAGGTGGGCATCATTAACCCGTCCGAGATGTCGCCCGCCAACTCCATCGAAATGGTCGTGTGGGTGGCCGTCGGCGGGCGCGGCACCTTGCTCGGCCCGATCGTGGGCGCCTTCACCGTCAACGGCTTGAAAAGCTGGTTCACGGCGGCATTGCCGGAACTGTGGTTGTTCGCGCTGGGCTTGCTCTTCATCGGCGTGACCCTGTTCATGCAGCAGGGCATGCTCGGTGTATTGCGCAAGATCAAATCCAGGAAAAGCGCCGCCGTGGCAGAGGAGGCCGCATGAGCATCCGCATGTTGCCCGGCATGGCCGGCACGGAAGCGGGGCCGACATATTCGCGTGTAAAGGGCGAGGGCGTCGACACGACCCATGGCGCGATTTTGTACCTGGAAGACATCAGCGTGTCGTTCGACGGCTTCAAGGCCATTAATAAACTGAGCCTCGATATTTCCGTGGGCGAGTTGCGCTGCATCATAGGCCCGAATGGCGCGGGCAAGACGACGATGATGGATGTCATCACGGGCAAGACGCGGCCCACGTCCGGTACGGCCTGGTTCGGTCAGACCATGAATCTGGCGACGATGACGGAAGCGCAGATCGCCCATGCGGGCATCGGCCGCAAGTTCCAGCGCCCCACCGTGTTCGAGCAGCATACGGTGTTCGACAACCTGGAACTGGCCATGAAGATGGACAAGCGCGTGGCGCCCACCCTGTTTGCGCGCCTGTCTTCCGAGCAGGCAGGCAGGATCGAAGCGATCTTGCGCCTGATCCGCCTGCATGGCCACGAAGCGCGGCCGGCGGGACTGCTGTCGCACGGGCAAAAGCAGTGGCTGGAGATCGGCATGCTGCTGATGCAGGAGCCGCAGCTGATTTTATTGGACGAACCGGTGGCCGGCATGTCGGATGCGGAAACGGCGCGCACGGCGGAATTGCTCAATGAATTGCGCGGCAAGCATTCGATCATGGTGGTCGAGCACGACATGGGTTTCGTCACGGACATTGCGCAACAAGGCATCGTCACCGTGCTGCATGAAGGGGCCGTGCTGGCGCAGGGACGCATGGACGAGGTGCAAGCGGACGAGCGCGTGATCGACGTCTATCTGGGAAGGTAACCATGCTCGAAGTGCAAGAATTGAATCAATACTATGGCTCCTCGCACACCTTGCGCGGCATCAATTTGTCGGCGCGCAAGGGCGAATGCCTGGCCTTGCTGGGGCGGAATGGCGTGGGCAAGACGACCTTGCTCAAATGCCTGATGGGCGTGCTGCCCGTGGCGCAGGGCAGGGTCGTGCTCGATGGCCGCGACATCACGGCACTGGCGCCGCATGCGCGGGCCAGGCTGGGCATGGCTTACGTGCCGCAGGGGAGGGATATCTTTGCGCGCCTGACGGTCGAGGAAAACTTGCTGATGGGCATGGCGGTGAAACGGGGCAGGCAAGGTTCGCGCATCGATCCCCATGTGTATGAGTTATTTCCTGTATTAAAAGAGATGCTGGCGCGGCGCGGCGGCGATTTGTCCGGCGGGCAACAGCAGCAGCTGGCCATCGCGCGCGCCCTGCTGGCCCGGCCGCAGCTGATCATCTTCGACGAACCGACGGAAGGGATTCAGCCGTCCGTCATCAAGGATATCGGCAGGGTCATTGCCCTATTGAAACAGCGGGGCGATATGGCCATCGTGCTGTGCGAACAGTATTTCGACTTCGCCCGCGAGCTGGCCGAGGAATTCATCGTGCTGTCGCGGGGGCAGGTGGTGGCCAGCGGCAGGGCGGAACAGATGGATGGCGAGGACGTGAAGCGCCACCTGGCCGTGTAGGCCTGCTACACGAGCTGCAGCCAGCCGAGGATGGCGCCGCCCGCCAGCAGCCACAATAAATGGATCTTCGTGCGCCAGATGATCAGGCCAGCCACGATGGACAAGCTCCACAGGGGCCAGTCCGTGGCCAGGGTATGGTTGGCGCCGCCCAGTATCATGCCGGTGGATATCAGCAGGGCGACGACGATGGGCGCCATGCCTTGCTTGAAGGCGCGCACGGGGCGCAGGTCGCGGTTGCGGTAGCCCCACTGGGCCGCCACGTAGGTGAGGGTGGTGCTGGGCAGCATGATGCCTACCATCGTGATGAATACGCCAAGATACGCGGCCGTGTAGCTGCCCGCGTTCATGCCCACGTTCCAGCCCATCAGGGCGACGAACAGCACGTTGGGACCCGGTGCGGCTTGCGCGATGGCGATCGACTCATTGAACTGGGCCTGCGTCAGCCAGCCGTGCTGTTCCACCAGGAAGCGGTGCATTTCGGACGTGGTGGAAATGGCGCCGCCGATCGACATCAGCGACAGCATCAGGTAGTGGCCGAACAGGTTCAGCCAGTCGCCCGCGCTCAAGGCCAGTTGCAGGGGCGGATTCATGAAGACAACTTCCGGTACGTCAGCAGGCAGCCGATGCCGCCCAGTCCCAGCAGGATGTACAGCAGGGGCCAGCGGAAGACCGCCACCGTCAGCACGCCCAGCACGACCAGGGGCAGGGTCAGCCACAGGGGCAGCGGATGCTTGCCCAGCGCGGCGGCCAGTTTCACGCCCGTGGCGGCGATCATGCCGGCCGACACGGCGGCCATGCCGCGCAGGGCGCCGGCCATCTGCGCATTGTCGCCAAAGCGCGTGTACAGCACGCCCAGCAGCAGGACGACGACGAGGGGCACGGCCAGCATGCCGGCCAGGGCCGTCAACGCGCCTTTCAAACCGAAATAGCGCCCGCCCACCATCAGCGACAGGTTCACCACGTTCGGTCCCGGCATGATTTGCGCCACGGCCCAGTCTTCCAGGAACTCTTCTTGCGTGAGCCAGCGCTTGCGTTCCACCATCTCGCGCTGGATCACGGCCAGCACGCCGCCAAAGCCTTGCAGGGCCAGCCACGTAAACGAGAAGAACAGGTCGGCAAGCGAGGCGGGCTGCGGGCGGGACGGGGCGGGCGGAAGGGGCGAGGGCATGGCTGATTATCGCCGTGGCCGAGCGCCCTTGTCCATCGCTTTCGGCTGCAGTTGTGCCTGCAAGAAAAAAACGTGACTCATGTTTCCCTGCCATTGACATCGAGAATTTATCAGCAATACTTTTATGGGCAATACGACCGCTGTCCATGTCCGCGCTGACGCGGTTCGCACCGCCATGCCGTCTCCCCCTCCGTTCCCCCTTCGCAGGAGTTGCTCACCATGCCTAATTCCCCAGAAACGCTGCATATGCCCGTCAAAACCGTGGTGCTGCACGCCCGGGTCGATCAGAAGATGTGCGATATCGTCAACCTGGGCATTGCCGTGCAAGCCGCCTTCAGTACCTTGTGTGCGCTGGAATACCTGAAGTCATACAATCTGTCGCCCGAGCTGATCGAACGCGTGCTGTTGCATCCGGAGCAGCGCCGCCAGGCCTTGCATTGAATGGCCGCGGGCAACAGTGTTGCCCGCATTCACGATCGGACGTTGTCGAATTGCTCATTACGGCTCAGTTATGCACAAATGATGAGCGAGCGAAATTGGCGAAATAATTTTCCTGTGATTATGTGTGAGTTTCTAAGTTGTTGATTTTGTTGATTTTTATTTTTGCTGTTTGATTGAGCAGTTTATTGAAAGCCGCACTGGCTGCGGCTTTGAAGGCTGTCAATAGGCGCTTATCCACAAAGATATCCACAGTCCGTGTGGATATCTGAAAAAGCGCTTAACAATCCGCCACTTAGGATATTTTGACAAATCCGCGCGCGCCATCGGCCCCCGCGCGGCAGCAAAACAGGGCATGGCGCAACGCTGTATGCCCATCCAGTGCTCTTGTTTTATGACTGAAAGTAGCGCGCGCCGTTCACGGCGTGTCGCTGCGCCGGGCCAGGGCGGCGGCCAGGTCGGCCAGTTGCTGCTCGGCTTCGCGCAGGGTGGCGTAAGTGCGCAGCGAGGCGATCACCGTGGTAAACAGCTTGCGCGTGGTCAAGTCCGTCTTGCACCAGAAATCGTTGATGTCGTAATCGATGATGATGCGGTGTTCCAGCGCCTGGCCCGGCTGTCCCGTGCGCAGGATGATGCGCACGGCGCTGTTGTGCAGTTCTTCGCGGATCTGGCGCGCCACTTGCAGGCCCGCATCCTGCGTTTCCATGATGACATCGAGCAGCACGACGGCGATATCGGGTGTGCCGCGCAGCACGGCCAGCGCTTCGGCGCCCGAATATGCATGCAGGAAACTCAGCCTGCGTCCCTGGAAGCTGGCCTGGCTGAGGGCGAACTTGGTTACCACGTGCACATCGACATCGTCGTCGACGATGAGTACGCGCCACGGCGGCGCGCTGGCCTGCTCGGAGGCGGCGCCGGCATGCTCCAGCGGCTCATCCATCAGCCAGTCGGGTTCATCGGCCGCCTTGGCGGCGCTGTCGCTATCCATGTCCATGCGTTTTCCAGCGTTGATCGTGCTTGCCCATTCACACTATGCCAGTCTACCGGGTTTGTCAAAACAATGCTGTCGAAGCAAGGCATTTGCGTATCCGCGCCCCTTATGCACAGCAAAATATATTTTCATTGCAGCAGGGTAACTTTGCTCAAGCGCAAAATCCTGATTGTAAGTCCTTGATTTTATTGGGGTAAAAAAATGCCTGTGAAAACGGCAAATTGTTGAAACCCGCATCAATGCTGGCGTTGCGGCTTGTCAAGAGGGGCTTATCAACAACTTTATCCACAGTTGCTGTGGATATCTAAAAAAGCCGTGCAAAAACCGGGACTTGGAACCCGATGATCAGGGAGCGCGTGAACACTCACGCGGCCAGGCCTTCCCCGGCCAGTGCCGCAAATGCCTGCAGGAAGCGCTGCTTGGCTTCGGCCGGCCCCATGGCGTCGATTATACCGGGCAGGGGGGCGATGTCGTCAAGGTAGGCCCAGCGCTCGGCCGAGTGGGGCATCAGGTCGCGCTTTTCCGTCGCCAGCGCGATCAGGTCGGCCCGCTTGATGGGCGCGTAATCGGAAAAATCGATGCCATAGGTGGCGGCGATGATGGCGCTCACCTTGTCTTCCAGCGCGGCAAACTCCGGCAGCAGCACTTTCAGCGGCTTCACCATGTCGCCCAGGTAAGCCTCGGCCGCGTCGTGCAGCAGGGCGGCCAGGCGCAGCGGCGGCGGCACCAGGCTGGCGACGATCAGGCTGTGCTGGGCAACGGAATAAAACACTTGCGTCTGGCCATTGAAGCGGCACTGGTAAGCGAGGCCGTGGGCGATGTCCTCGATGGCGACCTTGTCGATGTGCGGGCGCAAGGGATAGAAACGGTTGCCGGAATAAGTGGAAACGTAGTCGGTGGTAATCATTGCCTGTGCCTGGATACTCAAGAGGTTTCATCGTACACCCGATGGCCGGGGCGCGCCCCGGCCGCCGTACGCAAGCCGTGCGCCCTGCGCAAGCGGTTTCCTGCCGGGACGGAAACTAAGCTATGCATCTTGGCAAATCCTTTAATTTATTTCATATCATTCATTGTTCTTTCTCAATACACTGTAGCAATCTTGTTTGTCTGAAACTTCAATGAGGAGCAGGGCAATGGCGGCGCAACCTTCGGCAAGACCTTCGTATATCTATCAGGGCGGTTCGGTGATGATGCACTCGCCGCTGCGGCTGAAACAGTCGGAAATGTACGGCTATTTCGTCAGGGGCGACCTGGCCAGGCTGCAATCGACCGTCAATACCACCCTGAACCAGGTGGCGGGCAGCAGGATGACCCTGAAAGCCCTGTCGCCCTACGTGATGCTGACCTTCACGCGCGTCAACCATGCCGATTCCGCCAATCCCGTCGACCAGGCCAAGGGCTGGATCACGGAAGTGGACATCGTCACCTGGATCATGGTGGGCCAGATGGATGAGCACGGCAAGCTCGCGCACATCTACTGGTATCCGTGCCATATTTTCGTCGATGACGCCATGGCCCTGATCAACGGGCGCGAGCTGTTCGGCTATCCGAAATACCTGTGCGACTACGAGATTCCCGCGGCCGGCAGCGAGCCGCTGCGCTGCTCCGTGGCGGCCAAGGGCTTTCAGCATTTCTCGCCGGAAACGAAACTGGCCCTGCATCCGCTGCTGGAAGTCAACGCCACCGTGCAGACGGGGCCGCACAAGAGCGTCAACAGTTTCCTGGAACTCATCGAACAGGCCTTCAAGATCTTCCTCTCCATTCCCGATTTCTTTGACATGGATCAGGCCGGCTGGGCCGACATCCTGTCGCTGCTGCGCAATCCGCGCATCGACCAGATCTTCCTCAAGCAATTCCCCGACAGCGCGGGCGTGCAGGCCGTGTACCAGGCGCTGGTGGCCGCGCCGGCCGAGATCAACCGCCTGCACAGCGCGCGCCTGCTCGGCTATGAATACGAGTGCACGGTACACGCCTTCGACAGCTTCCCGCTGGAGCAGACCCTGGGCTTGCAGCTGGGGCCGCAGGCGGCGATCTTGCCGTTCAATGTGAGCTTCGATTTCACGGCCATGCCGGGCGAGGAACTGGTCGACAATTCCCGCATCGCGCCGGAAAAGATCGCCATCCTGGGCGGCGGCGTGGCCGCCATGACCACCGCGTATTATCTGACGAACCAGCCGGGGTGGCAGAACCGGCACGACATCACCGTCTACCAGCTGGGCTGGCGCCTCGGCGGCAAGGGCGCCAGCGGGCGCAACGCGCAGGCGGGCCAGCGCATCGAGGAGCATGGCCTGCACATCTGGTTCGGCTTTTATGCGAACGCCTTCAGGATGATCAAGGAAGCCTACGCCAGCCTGGAACGCCCGCCCGGCGCGCCGCTGGCCACCTGGCGCGACGCCTTCAAGCAGCACGATTACGTGGCCCTGTCCGAAGACGTCAAGGGCCAGTGGCGCAACTGGTCCATCGTCTTTCCCGCCTTGCCGGGCGAACCGGGCGAGGGCGGCGAAGACATCACCCTGTGGCAGATGGCCATCGCCATGGTGGGCTGGATCGAGCAGTGGCTGCGCCAGATCCGGCAGGTGGCCGACGCCGATGCGCGCATCGTGCGCGCCAGCGCATCGCAAGGAGAGGGCGTGTGGCCGGGCTGGCTGCGCCGCCTGGCCGACGCGGTGGTGGGGCAGGCCGATGAACTGGGGCTGGACGTGGGCCTGTCCGTCGGCGCGCTGGCCGCGCTGGTGGCCGACCTGGCGCCGGACTCCGCGCGCCACGACCAGGCCCGCCACCAGCTGCTGGCCGGTACCCTGAACGGCATCCGCGCCTGGCTGCGCCTGCGCTACCGCGCATTGATCGACGGCGACGATGAACTGCGCCGCCTGTTCATCTGCCTGGACCTGGGCATCACGGTCATGAAGGGCATGTTCGACGATGGCGTCTTCAGGAACGGCTTTGACGTCATCAACGACATCGATTTCCGCGACTGGCTCAAAAAACATGGCGGCGACGAGCAGTTCAGCGTCAATTCGGCGCCGGTGCGCGGCTTTTACGACCTGGTGTTCGCCTACGAGGGCGGCGATTTTGCGAAACCGAACATCGAGGCAGGCACTTTGCTGCGGGCGATGGCGCGCATCGGCCTGGCCTACAAGGGCGGCATCATGTTCAAGATGCAGGCCGGCATGGGCGACACGATCTTCACGCCGCTGTACCAGGTGCTGAAAAAGCGCGGCGTGAAATTCAAGTTCTTCCAGCGCGTGGAAGAACTGGTGCCGGGCGCGGGCGACATCGACAGCATCCGCATCAGCGAGCAGGCGCAGTTGAAGGACCCGGCCGCCGGCTATGCGCCGCTGGTGGACGTCAAAGGCCTGGCCTGCTGGCCCAGTGCGCCCGATTATGCGCAGCTTGATCCCGCGCAAGCGGCGCTGCTGCAAGCGCAGGAAGTCAACCTGGAATCGTACTGGAGCGACTGGCCGCAGCAGTACCAGCAGGCGTTCGGCCGGCAGCTGCCCGTCACGGTACTGAAGAAGGGCGTGGACTTCGACAAGGTGGTGTTCGGCATTTCCATCGGTGCGCTGCCCGCCCTGTGTCCGCAGTTGCTGGCGCAAAGCCCGGCCCTGCAGCTGGCGTCCGACAAGGTGAAAACGGTGGCCACGCAGGCCTATCAGGTGTGGCTCAACAAGAACCTGGCGCAGATGGGCTGGACCACGCAGCCGAAGGGCCAGCAGCCGGTGCTGTCGGCCTTCACGGAGCCGTACGACACGTGGGCGCCGATGGACCAGTTGCTGGCGCGCGAGGACTGGCCGGCGGGGCTGGAGCCGAAAAACGTCTCCTACTTTTGCAGCGCCTTCCCCGTCGACAGCTACCCGCCCGTCACCGACACGGCATTTCCTGCCCGCTGCGCGGCCAGGGCGAAAGCGGGCGCGCTGCACCAGCTGGAGCGCGAAATCGGCGCGCTGTGGCCCGAAGCGGGCGCTCCCGGCGCGTTTCCGTGGCAATGGCTGGTCGACGCCAGGGCGGGCACGGGCCCGGCGCGCTTCGACAGCCAGTACTGGCGCGCCAATGTCGACCCGTCCGAGCGCTACGTGATGTCGGTGGTGAACAGCACGCAGTACCGGCTGGCCACCGACCAGTCGGGTTTTTCCAACCTGTTCCTCACGGGCGACTGGATCAGGACGGGCCTGAACGCGGGCTGCGTGGAGGCGGCCGTGATGGCCGGCATGCAGACCTCGCGCGCCATGACGGGCTATCCGGCCGTGATCCAGGGAGAGACAGACTTCCAGGCATGATGGCGCTTTATTCAATCCTGCGCGAGGGCGCCCAGCGAGGCCTGCTGTTCCTGTGCTTGATCCTGCTCAAGCAGCACGCGGGCGCGGCGCCGCCCGGCGCCATCGTGCTGTGGCCCGGCGCGCCGCCCGGCGGCGCGGCGCCGGGGCCGCAGCGCGACAGCGCCAAAGGCGCCATCACGCAGGTCGGGCAGCCGTATCTGATCGTGCACCGGCCGGCGCAGCCGAACGGCATGGCCATCCTCCTGGCCAGCGGCGGCGGCTATGCGCGTGTCGAAGCGGGCAAGGAGAGCGGCCCGGCGGCGGCCTGGCTGCAAACGCAGGGCATCACGGCGTTTGAACTCGTGTACCGCCTGCCGCAGGAGGGCGGCGGGGTGGCCGCGCCGTTCCAGGACGGCCAGCGCGCCATGCGCGTGATCCGCGCGCGCGCCGCCGAGTGGCGCATCGACCCGGCGCGCATCGGCATGCTCGGCTTTTCCGCCGGCGCGCACCTGGCCGGCATGACGGCCGTCCAGCCGGACGCCGCCCTGTATGCGCCCGTCGATGCGCTCGATGCGGTGTCGGCGCGGCCCGACTTTGCCGTGCTGCTGTATCCCGTGCTGACCATGCAGCCGCCATTCGACACGACGCAGGCGAAGCGGCAGCTGCTGGGACGCCACCCGGCGCAGGCGGCGCGCGACGCGCTGTCGGTGGAGCGGCAAGCCGATGCGCGCGCGCCGCCCATGTTCATTGCGCAGGCGCTCGACGACGGCATTTCTCCGCCCGGGAACAGCGTGCTGATGGCGGCGGCCCTGCGCCGCGCGGGCGTGCCTGTTGAACTGCACCAGTTCCGGCACGGCGGCCATGGCTGGGGCCTGGGCCAGCCGGGCAGCGAGCCTGCCGCCTGGCCGCGGCTGCTGCTGGCGTGGCTGCGGACGCGTGGCTGGCTGGCCGATTGAATCAGTCGATGGCGCCGGCCGGCGCGTTCAGGTCGCGGCGCGCCTCGTCCAGCGCCGCCTGCAGCTGCGGCAGGAATTTTTCCACGTTGTCGAGCTGGCCGTTCGACGCCAGGTTTTCCATCTGGTGGCACAGGCCGTGCAGGGTGGGGCGGCTCAGGTAGCCGGCGCTGCCTTTCAGGGCGTGGAAGGCGGCCGCCGCGGCGCTGGCGTTGCCGTCGCGCACGGCGTGGCAAGCCAGGTCCAGGCGCCGCGGCGCTTCGCTGAGGAAGGCTTGCGCGATGCGCTGCACGTGCTGCGGCGACAGGCCGGCCAGCGGCAGGATATGCACGGGCGCGCTCATGGGGTCGGCCGGCGCCGGCGCCTCGGCCGGCCTGGCCGGCGCGCCCCCGTCGTCCAGGCCGAACTGGCGCGCCAGCGCGTCATCGTCCTGCGTCCGGCCCGGCGGCAGCGCGTGGCCGCGCGCCAGCAGCAGGTCGATGACGGCGTCGATTTTCTCGAACAGCAGCGTTTCGTCGACGGGCTTGCTGAGGAAGTCGTCCATGCCGCAAGCCAGGTAGCGTTGGCGGTCATGTTCGCTGGCGTTGGCCGTCAGCGCGATGATGGGGATCTGCGCGTCGGGAATGGGGAACTGCGCGTTGCCGCCGTCGCGGATCAGGCGCGCGGCCTGTTCGCCGTCCATCTGCGGCATGCGGCCGTCCATCAGCACGCAGTCGTAGGCGGCGCTGCCCAGCGCGCGCAGCGCTTCCTCGCCATTGTCGACGATGGTGACGGCATGGCCCATGTTTTCCAGCAGGGTGCCGATGATGATCTGGTTGGTGCGCACGTCTTCGGCGCACAGGATGCGCAGGCGGCAGGCGTGGTGCGCATGGCGCGGCGCCAGGCGCGTGTCGGCCGCCGGCGCGCTGCCTGGCGTCAGGGGCAAGGTGAAATGGAAGCGCGAGCCGGTGCCGACGCGGCTTTCCACGCCTATCGTGCCCTGCATCAGTTCCACCAGCTCCTTGCAGATGGCCAGGCCCAGGCCCGTGCCGCCGTAGCGGCGCGTGGTGGAATGGTCGGCCTGCTCGAATTTCTGGAACAGCCGCGGCAGGGTGTCGGCGTCGATGCCGGGGCCCGTGTCGCTGATGATGAATTCGATGTCGCTGCGGCCGTCGGGGCGCGGCGGCGTGCGGGCGCGCCGCACTTCCAGCAGTACTTCGCCGTTGGCCGTGAACTTCAAGGCATTGCCCAGCAGGTTGATGAGGATCTGGCGCAGGCGCGTGGGGTCGGCGCGCACGTAGCGCGGCAGGTCCAGCGCCAGTTCGCGGCGCAGCAGCAGGCTCTTGGCGTCGGCCTGGCCCTGCACGATGCCGGCCGCGTCGCCGATCAGCGCCAGCAGGTCGAAGTCCACCGTTTCCAAGGTCAGCTTGCCCGCGTCGATCTTCGAGAAATCGAGGATGTCATTGAGAATGGTCAATAGCGACACGCCGTTGTGCAGGCCGATGCGCAGGTATTCCTGCGTGCGGCCCTTGACGGACTGGTCGCGCAGGGCGAATTGCAGCATGCCGATCACGCCGGCCAGCGGCGTGCGGATGTCGTGGCTCATGGCCGAGAGGAATTCGATGCGGTGGCGGCTGACCACTTCCGCATGTTCCTTGGCTTTCAGCAGGGCCTCGTTGCTGAGGGTCAGCGCCAGTGTGCGCTCGCTGACGCGCTGTTCCAGGTTGTTGCGCAGCAGGCGGATCTGGTCGGCCAGGGCAAAGGCCAGCAGCAGGCCATCCATGGTGCCGCCCAGCAAGGCCACCAGCTGGGCGTTGGCCACCAGCGCCGGCATCAGGCCCAGGTTGGCCGGCAGGATCAGGAAGCCGGGCAGCATCAGGGCGACGAAGGCCAGCACGAAGAAGCGCGCCGGCTGGTAGCCGCGGCGCCAGACGACGATGCCGCTGACGAGCGCCAGCAGCATCCAGATGGTGATGGCGACGGTGGCCAGCGCGTGCGCATACGACAGGGCGACGAAGCAGCTGGGCAGCAGCAGCAGGGGCAGGATCACGTTGATCCGGCTGATGCGGTCGAGCAGGGGCGAGTACTCGCGCAGGCGCAGGAAATGCGTGTAGAACAGGGTGCTGAAGACGGGCAGCAGAAAGAACGGCACGTAATGCAGCTGCAGCTGGCGCCAGTCGAACAGGTCGGAGAAGACGTGGAAGGTCATGGCCCACGCCACGCCGTACGTGAGCACGTACAGCGCGTAATACACGGAGGCTTTTTCCAGGGTGATGGAAAAGATGAAGAAATTGAACAGGCCCAGCGCCAGCAGGGCGCCGATCGAGGCGACGATCAGGAAGTTTTCCTTGCCCACCAGCTTGCGGTAGTCCTGCTGCGTCGTGAGGCCGAACATGGGCGCGCGCGCGTAGTAGGGGCTGGAAAAGCGGATCAGGATGGCGTAGGTGGCGCCCGGCGCCAGTTGCACGTTCTTGCCGTAGTGCAGCAAATATTCGTGCGGACGCTGGTAGCCCGACAGCAGGGTTTGCGGCGCCGCATGCTGGCCGGGGCCATACACGTGGATGTCGACCAGATCGATCAGGGTGTCGTTCGGATCGATGACCCAGGCGCTTTCGGCGCTGTCGTTGCGCACCTGCGCATACAGCCAGTAGGCGCCGCCGAACAGGTCGACCTCTGCGGCCGGGCGCTGGCGCGCCAACCAGGCGGGCAGGGCGGCGGCATCGGCGGGCACGTCATAATTGTCGGCAAGAAACAGCCGTGCGCCATCGCCCAGGTGGCCGATGCCTTGCTGCGTCAGGGGCAGCGTGGCCGCTTGCGCGCGCGCCGCCCAGCCCGGGCCCAGCAGGCCGATCAGCAGCAGGCACCAGCACAGCCAGGTGCTGACGCGGCAGTGGTGGGCGCTGTGGCTGGACGGGGGCGGGTGGGCTGGCATCGGTGAGTATGGTGATTGTCGCGCGGGGAATGGCGGCAAAGCCCTGTGCTGTGGAGTGTCCATTTTAATCGACTCGGCTTGCGCATGCGCAATTTCTTGTCACGCAAGCATGTTGCTCGTTGGTATGTTGGTCCGCTCCGGTATCATGTCGCTTTTTGCCTGCGAGTCTTCCATGCTCAGTCCCGACCAGTTCCTGGCCTTCCTGGCCGCCGCCGTCCTCATTACCGCCAGCCCCGGCCCCGACAACCTGATGGTGCTGGGCGTGGGCATGTCGCGCGGGCGGCGCCAGGGCATGGCTTTCGGCCTCGGCTGCGCCCTGGGCTGCCTCACGCACACCGTGCTGGCGAGCATCGGCGTGTCGGCCCTGCTGGCCGCTTCGCCCGCTGCTTTTACGGCGCTGAAAGTGGCCGGCGGCCTGTACCTGGTGTGGCTGGGCATCGGCGCCCTGCGCAGCCGTGGCGGCGCGAAAGTCGACGGCGCGGCGGCCCTGCCCGATGAATCGCTGCTGCGCCTGTTCGGCAAGGGCTTGTTTGCCAACAGTATCAATCCGAAAGTCGTGCTGTTTTTCCTCTCGTTCCTGCCGCAGTTTATCGTCACGGGCCAGGGCAGCGCCAGCTGGCAGACAGCCCAGCTCGGGCTGGTCTTCACGGCGCAGGCGTGCGTGCTGTTCGGCCTGCTCGGCTATTTTTCGGGCGCCGTCGGCAAATGGATCAACCGCCGCCCGCGCGCCGGCCTGTGGCTGGACCGCCTGGCCGGCACCATCTTCATCGCCCTGGGCCTGCGCCTGGTGCTGGCGCGCTAGGCTCCGGCCTTGCCGTGATGCGGAACGCCAGTTCCATCTGGTCCTGCACGGCCATGGCGCCGCCCAGGATGGCGAACGGCACGATGCCGAAATCGCTCTGTTTCAGCAGCAGGCTGCCGCTGGCCTGCAGGCCGCGCCCGCCGGCCGCCTCCGTGATCTGCACGGGCACCTGCAGCGTGCGCGTCACGCCATGCAGGGTGATGTCGGCCTCGAGCATGTCCCTGTTGCCCGTTTGGCGGGCGTCGATGCGCACCCACGGATAGCGCTCGGCCTCGAGCACGCGCACCAGCATGTTGTGGCGCGTGCCGGCGATGGCGTCGGCCGACGGCGTCGTCGTCAGGCCGGCCGTCTTGCGCAATGCCTCCTCGTCGACGCTCATCTCGTCGAGCCGGAACTGGAACTGCGCACGTCCCTGCGCGGGCGCCACCACGCCCTGCAGGCCGCGGCTGGCCACCACATGGTCATGCCCCAGCCGCGCCAGCGCGCCGCCGCGGCGCACGGTAATGGTCAGCAGGGATTCTTCGGGCGCGATGTGCAGCAGCTGCACGCCTGGCCGCTGCCACGCGGGCGCCGGCATGGCGGCCCGGGCGGCGGAAGCGGGGGCAGGAGCAGGAGCGGGCGGCAGTGGCGTGCAGGCGGCCAGCACGGCGCAGGCAAGCAGGAGCGGGGCGCGGATGGCGGACGGCAGGCGGCAGTTCTGGCTGGACATGGGGGCAAAAGGGACAAGGGCGATGGGGGAATGGTACGCGATCCGCGCCGCGGCGCGCGCGCAATGTTAGAGCTACGTCATAAGGAGGTCATATGACGCTGCTATGATGCTTTTGTTGGCACACAGCATGCGTTGCGCAGATCACTACGCTCCGGGAGCGATAGGATGCAGGCATGACTCAACAGCTTAGCCGGTGAGCTCAACCATCGGCACCAGACAGGCTGGCGCAGCGCGAAAACATTGCTGCGATGGCAAGGTTGGCAGGGGAAACGCAGGAAATGGGATGGAATTTAATGAAGTCCTAAGCCTGACGCCGGGAAGGGCTGGCATAGTGGACACATGGCGCACGGAAACCCCGGGCCCAAGGTTGCCGGACACCTCAATGACCGGCACGGTTTCCACTTTTCATGTGTCTTCCCGTTTTATCCCTGCGCTCTGAAACAGCGTTTCAACCGGCTACCGCACTTTGCGAAGCCGGTTTTTTTTGCCTGCGTTTTTATCCGTTCCCGGCGCCGCGGCGCCGGGAAATCCACTCAGCCCGCCTGTTTCGCCAGCCATGCATCGATCGCCGGCAGGCGCTCGGCGCGCACCTTGATGCGGTACTCGATGCCGGCCACGGAGCTGTCGGCGTCGCCGCGCGCGCCTTCGGGCAGGTTGGCCTGCGCGTACGCCCGCAGCTTGGCGATCATCTGCGGCTGCGCCGATCCGGCCGCCAGGCGCGGGAAGTAGCGGCTGCGCGAGCTGGCGTCGATGCGCGCATTGACTTGCTCGAGGTGCGCCAGCGCGAAGTCGAACGCCAGTTCCGGATGCGTGCGCGCCACGCGCGAGATCATGGCCGGGCTGTTGGTCACGCCCGGCTCCTCCGTCAGCGCCAGCGCCAGCGCGCGCTGCGCCAGGGCCGTATCATCGCTCGAGGCCAGCAGGTCGTACAGCTGGTTCTTGATCAGCGGCGTCTTTTCCTGCCGCGCCCTGGCGTGCAGCTGCTCCCAGGCGGCGGCGTCCGCATGCT
Organism: Janthinobacterium sp. GW821-FHT03A03; assembly: GCF_059421435.1. Classification (NCBI taxonomy): domain Bacteria; kingdom Pseudomonadati; phylum Pseudomonadota; class Betaproteobacteria; order Burkholderiales; family Oxalobacteraceae; genus Janthinobacterium; species Janthinobacterium sp. GW821-FHT03A03. Next base: position 65,040 of record NZ_JBWKUZ010000005.1, read on the forward strand.
GGGCCACCACGCCCAGGATGGTGCGGCGCAGCGGCGCGGGCATGGCGGACGGATCCTGCTCGCTGGCCGCGTAGCGGCGGCGCGCCTCGGCGATCACGCCCGCTTCGCCCATGTCGCCGAGAATGGCGATCAGCTGCCCGCGCAGGGTCGCCACGCTGGACGCTTCGCCCGTGCGCGCTTCCCAGCCCGTCTGCGCCATCATCGGCGCCAGGCGCGCGATGGCGTAGCGGCCGAACGCCTGCTGGCGCGCCTTGCTTTCCGCGCTGTCGCCCGCGTACTGTTCGTACAGCCCGCCCAGCGCGCCGGCGACCCGGCCCAGCACCTGCGGGTCGGCCGACAGCGGCGCGGCTTTTGCCAGTTCCAGGAAGGCGGCCGGGTCCTGCAGGCCCGCCATGCCCAGCGACTGGCTGTCCGCCAGCAATCCCAGCTGGTCGATGGGCGCCAGGCGCGCGAAGCTGCGCGCCAGCGCGCGCGTGCCGGCCGGCGCGTACAGGGTGCGGTAGTAGCCGCTCTGGCCCGCATTCACCAGCAGGGCGCCGCAGCCAGGCACGTTCAGGGTCGCCTTGCCATCCTTCACCAGCACGCGCGCCTGCTTGTGGCTGCCGACCGTCGAGGCGATGACGGGCACTTTCCACGCCAGCGGCTTCTTGTCCGCCTGGTCCTTGGAAAATTCCGTCTGCGTCAGGGTCACGCGCGTGCGGCCCTTGCGGCACACGGCGTCGCCCACCGTGATCATGGGCACGCCCGGCTGCAGGGTGAAATCATGGGCGATGGCGCTGACAGGCTTGCGCGCCGCCGCGTCGACTTCGCGCCACAGGTCGTCCGACACCGTATTGCCGTACGCATGCTTGCGCATGTAGCTGCGCACGGCCGTGCGCCAGGTGTCGGCGCCCACATAGGCTTCGAGCATGCGGATCACCGCCTCGCCCTTCTGGTAGGTGATGCCGTCGAAGGCCTGGCTGGCCTGTTCCACGGTGGCGATGCGCTGCACCACGGGGTGCGTGGTGCGCAGCGCGTCCTGGCTCATGGCCGACTCGCGCCCGGCCACGCTGGACAGGGCCGTGTTCCATTCCGGATGCAGGCGCTCCGTGGTGCGGCTTTCCATCCACGACGCAAAACCTTCGTTGAGCCACAGGTCGTCCCACCAGCGCATGGTGACCAGGTCGCCGAACCACTGGTGCGCCATTTCATGCGACAGCGTGGTGTAGATGTTTTCCTTGTCGGCCTGGGTCGAGATGGCCGGGTCGAGCAGCAGGCCGTATTCGAAGGTGAACACGGCGCCCCAGTTTTCCATGGCGCCGAAGAACTGGCTGCGGCCGGGCGCGGCGATGTTGTCGAGCTTGGGCAGCGGGTAGCGCACGCCGAAATAATCGTTGTATTCGCGCAGCAGGGCGCTGGACTCGTCGAGCGCGAAGCGGCTTTGCGCCAGCGCGCCCTTTTTCGTGATGACGCCGATTTCCGTGCCGTCGGCCATCGTTGTCGCCCGCTCGAAGTCGCCCAGGCCGAAGAACAGCAGATAGGTCGACATGCGCGGCGTGGTGGCGAAATACACGTGCTTCATGCCGTTGCCCAGTTCTTCGCTGCTGGAAATCGGCATGTTGCTCACGGCCATCTGGCCGCTCGGCACGACCACGCTGAGATCGAAGGTGGCCTTGTAGTCCGGCTCATCCCACGACGGCAGCATGCTGCGCGCATCCGAGTTCTCGAATTGCGTGTACAGCGCGCGCTGGCGGCCTTCGGGCGTGTCGTAGTCGAGCGAGAACAGGCCCGTGGCCTGCGTGCCGATCTTGCCGCTGTAGTCGATGCGCAGCAGGTATTCGCCCCTGGCCACGGGCTCGGCGAAATGCACGGTGGCCGTCTGCTTGTCCGCATCGAACTCGATCTTGCGCGTCACCTGCTTGCTGCCGCCCTTGCCTTCGATGGCGGCGGCGGCAAACGCCAGGTTCAGGGCATTGAAGGTGATGCTGGCGGTCGGCGCGTCGACCGCCACCTTGATGGCGGCCTCGCCCTTGAAGGTGGCGGCGGCGGCGTCCGGCGTGATCGACACGATATAGTGCAGCGGCGTGACGCCGCGCGGCAGCTGCGTGGTGGTCGCCGCCGCATGGCTGGCCGAGGCGTATCTGGCGGCGGGAGCGGCGTGGCCCGCCTGGGGAACGCCAGCGGCGGCGATGCAGGCCAGCGCCAGGACGGCGGCGGCCAGTTGGCTGCGCCGGAAGCGCGGAGTCGGTGTGCGATGCATGGTATGCCCTTGGTTCATGGATAAAACGCCCGCCAGCCGGATAGGCTGCAGGCGTCGATGACGGTTTGGGGGACATCGCTGGAACTGGCGGCCAGCGTTCCCGTATGGCAATCTAAGGCGAAACGGGAGCAAAGTCAACGCGCCAGGGGCGCCGCGCGCCTGCCATGCGCTGGTATGATGGTGGCCTGACTGTACCGCCGCAGGCCGGTGTCGCGCCTGATTGTCAACCACCATAACGAGACGAGATCCACGCACATGAAACTGTATATCAGCCCCCGCACGCCCAATCCACGCCGCGTCACCATGTTCATCGCCGAGAAGGGCCTCACCGGCATCGAGGAAGTGGCGCTCGACCTGATGGCGGGCCAGCACCGCGATCCCGCCTTCCTGGCGAAAAATCCGCTGGGCCGCGTGCCCGTGCTGGAACTGGCCGACGGGCGCGTGCTGACCGAGACGCGCGCCATCTGCACCTACCTGGAAGGCTTGCAGCCGCAGCCGAACCTGATGGGCGAAGGTTTTGAAGAGCGCGCGTTTATCGAGATGGCCGACCGCCGGGTGGAACTGCACCTGTTCAGCGCCGCCGCCAACTGGGTGCGCCACGGCCACCCGGCCCTGGTGGCGCTGGAAAATCCGCAGTTTCCCGACTTCGCCCTGGCGCAGGCGGGCAAGCTGCGCGAGACGGCGCAGTGGCTGGACCAGGTGCTGGCCAGCCAGCCCTACATCGCCGGCGAACGCTTTACGATTGCCGACATCACGGCCTTCTGCGCGCTGGAATTCGCGCGTGGCCTGATGAAGTACCGTCCGGGCGCGGAAGGTTTAGCCAACCTGCAGGCTTACCGCGACCGCATCGCCGAGCGTCCCAGCGCGCAGGCGAAGTAAGGGCCAAATGCAAAACGCCTGCGCCGGCGTCTCCGGTGCAGGCGTTTTTGCTTGCGCAAGGCCCGTCGGGCCCCGCTTGCTTCAACTTCTTTACTGCAGCTGCTCGTGCAGGAAGGTGTAGGTCAGCGCCCACATCAGCGCCTGCTGGTCGTTGTTGGCGGCGCCCGCGTGGCCGCCTTCCGTGTTTTCCCAGTACAGCACGTCGTGGCCTTGCTCTTCCATCTTCGCCACCATCTTGCGCGCATGGCCGGGATGGACCCGGTCGTCGCGCGTGGAGGTGGTCAACAGCACGCGCGGATACTTTTTATCCTTGAAGACGTTCTGGTACGGCGAGTACTTGCTGATGTAGGCCCATTGTTCCGGCACGTCCGGGTCGCCGTATTCTCCCATCCACGAGGCGCCCGCCAGCATCTTGTTATAGCGGCGCATGTCGAGCAGCGGCACCTGGCTGACGACGGCGTTGAACAAATCGGGACGCTGCACCAGCACGGCACCCGTCAGCAGGCCGCCGTTGCTGCCGCCCATGATGCCCAGGTGGCGCGGGCTGGTGATTTTGCGCTTGATCAAATCCTGCGCCACGGAGATGAAATCGTCATAGGCGCGCTGGCGGTTTTCCTTCAGCGCCGCCTGGTGCCAGCGGGGGCCGAACTCGCCGCCGCCGCGGATATTGGCCAGCACATACACGCCGCCCTTTGCCAGCCATGCCACGCCCGTGGTGCCGCTGTAGCTCGGTTTCAGCGACACTTCAAAGCCGCCATAGCCATACAGCACCGTGGGGTTGCGGCCGTCGAACTTCGTCTTCTTGTTCATGATGGCGAAGTAGGGCACCCTGGTGCCGTCCTTCGACGTCGATTCGAACTGCTGCACCTTGTACGGCGTGGCGTCGTAAAAGGCCGGCAGCGACTTGATTTTCGTGCGCTGGTCGCTGCCCGCCGCGCCCAGGTACAGGGTGGTCGGGTTGAGGAAGTCGGTCACCGTCAGGAAGTACTGGTCCGAGTCGACCGGGTCGAGCGCGCTGGCGGCCAGGGTGCCCAGCTTGGGCGCGTCGACGCTGCGGCGCTGCCACTTGCCGTCCATGTGGCGCAGTTCCGTCAGGCGGTTCTTGACCTTGTCCAGGGTGGTGACGAGGATGGCTGACTTCGTCGGCGTGACATTGTCCAGCGACGAGGTGGCCGTGGGCGCGAACAGCACTTCCAGCTCCTGTCCGCCCTGCATGAAGGCCTTGAAGTCGGTGGCCAGCAGCGAGCCTTGCAGGTAGGTCTTGCCGTTCACTTTCCAGTCCGAGCGCAGGGTGATGAGCAGCTGGTCGCGCATGGTGAAGGCCGTGGCGTCGTCCGGCTTCGGCACTTTTTTGAGTTCCGTCCCCTCGCGCAGGAAGGTTTCGCCGCTGTAGAAATCGATTTGCCGCTCGATGAACTGATGCTCGTAGCCGGGCGTGAAATCCTTGTAGGCGCCGGCGCTCAGGTCGTCGGGCTTGGCTTCATACAAGGTGCGCGCCTGGGCCAGCGGCGTGCCGCGCCGCCACTCCTTGATGATGCGCGGGTAGCCCGAGCTGGTCATCGAGCCGGGGCCGAAATCGGTGGACACGAACAGGGTATCGGCGTCGATCCAGCTGGCGCTGCCCTTCGCCTCGGGCAGGCTGAAGCCGCCGTCGACAAACGCGCGTTTCGCCACGTCGTACTCGCGCACGACCTTGGCGTCGCCGCCGCCGCGCGACAGGGAAATGAGGCAGCGTTCGCCCTTCGGATACAGGCAGGAGGCGCCGCCCCAGACCCAGTTTTCATGCTCGCCGGCGGCCAGCTGGTCGAGGTCGATCACGGTTTCCCACGCGGGTTCGGCCTGCTGGTACTGCGCCAGGGTGGTGCGGCGCCAGATGCCGCGCACATGCTGGGCGTCGCGCCAGAAATTGTAGTAATACTCGCCTTCCTTGCTGACGTAGGGAATGCGCTCCTTCGAGTTGAGAATGGTTTTCAGGCGCGCCTGCAGGGCCGGGAAGCCGGGCCGGGCTTCCAGTTCCGTCGTGGTGACGGCGTTGTGCTGTTTGACCCAGGCCAGCGGCTTGTCGCCGAGGACTTCTTCCAGCCACAGGTGGGGATCGGTATTGGCGGCGGCAGGGGAGGGAGCTTGCGCATGGGCAATGCCCGCTGCGGCCAGGCCGAGCAGCATGCTGCCGGTAACGGTGCGATATGACGACATATAGGGTTCCTGGTTGGTCCGATGGAGGCCGCGTTGCAGGCAAAACGGCGCATCCATGGTGCCATGGATTGCTGTGGGGAACCAGTGTCTATGGGCGACTACTTAAAAAATAAATACTTTTCCAATATTGTTTGCTGGAAAAGAGCAGGGCCGTCGAATCTGCGGTGCTATACAGGCGAGGCAGCCTCCTCAAGGCAGCTGATTGACCCACACGGGCGCCGACCAGGCGATATTGCCGTCGTCCTGCGTCAATCTTGCATAGTAGAAATGGGCGCCAGCTGCGGGCAAGACGGTAAGCTCGGCCTGGTCCGATACTGGCGTAACGGAACCGTTGCCGCCCGGCACGCCGTGGAAGATGGCGACGGCCGCCGCTTGCCGCCCGGCGCTGTTGCTGAAGCTGGTGGCCAGGTGCAGCGGCCCTTGATTGTCGAAGCGCTCGCCCATCAGCCTGCCATTCGCCGTGAACAGCAGTTGCGCGTGCTTGTCCATGGTGGCAAACACGCGGCGCGCGCGCAGCGCTTCAAACAGTTGCTCGCGCGACAGCGGCGCGTCGGCCGCATCAGCGATCACCAGCGCGGCCGTGCGGTTGCCGTAGGCCGCGCCCCAGTTGGCGCAGTGGTTGTCCTGGTTGCTGCTGAAGGCCACGTGGTAGCCGGCCGCCAGGGCCCGGTTGCAGGCCGCTTCATAGTTGCTGCGCCGCGTTTCCGTTTCCTCGTCGTTGCTGGAAAAGGCGGACGTGTTCATCACTTCGCACAGCACCATGGCCGCGTCGCCATCCGGCGTGTAGCCCAGCGGCTGGCCATCGACGAGAAACTGGCCCGCATAGGCAGGGTGGTTGAACTGGCCGATCCAGCCCCGTGCGCGCATCAGCGCATACAGGGCGGCGTAGTCGCTTTTCGGCGTTTCCACGTCGGCCAGCAGCTCGCCCCGGGCATTCCTTTCCCAGCCCAGCAACTGCTCGCTATTGAAGATGTTCAAATGGCCGCCCTTGCTGATGACGCCCCATTCCATGCCGTACAGGGCCAGGAAGCCGGGGTGGGCAGCCGTATAGGCGGCCGCTTCGGCCAGCCCCGTCTGGTACAAGGCCTTCGCTTCGGCAGGCGTGGCTGCGGGATTGGTTCCGTCCGAACCGTCATACATATGGTTGTGCTCGGATGTCAGCAGGGCATCCAGGCCGTGATCCTGCGCATATTGATAGGCATCGATGGGGCCGAAGGGCGCCGTTTGCGGCTCCTGCGCGCCATGGCAGGCGTCGAGCGGGGCGCCGCCGTCGCTGTGGCGCGTCTGGCTGTGCAGGTTGGCATAGACGATGCGGTAGCCGGGCTGCCCATCCAGGCGGGACAATTGTTGCAAGCCGGCCTGGAAGGCGGGCACCGTGGGCGCCGTGCTGGCGCCCCGCTGCACCGCGATTTGCCATTGCTGCACCACCTGCGCTTCGCGTGGGGTGCCGGCATCGGCCACGGCCAGCAGGCGCAGTTCGTACAAGCCGTCCGGCGCCAGCTCGCGCCGTTCGCGCGCGTCGGCGTCTGCGCGGCCATCCCAGGGCAAGTTCATGCTCGTGCCGCCCGCATCGACCTGTTCCGTGCCTGACCAGCGCCGCAGCACGGCCCCTTGCGGGCCGGGACCGGACAAGGTCAAGGTCCAGCGCACCGCATGGGGGCGGCCCTCGTCGGGATAGCTGAGGCGCACAATAAATGTACGTGACTGCGAGCTGCGCGCCTGCGTGACCCGTCCGCCGCGCGCCGCGTGGAACGGCGCGAACACGGTCGCGTCCAGCTCGCTGTGCTCGCGGGGGGCCGCGGAGCCATCTTGCGCCGCAGCACTATTGCTCCAGGCGATCAACAGCGCCCCCGCGCAGGCGCACGCCAGCGCACGCGCCACGCGTGGCGGCACTTGCCGCAGTTGCCTGACCATGGCAGCCTCCGCATCCTGATCGCAATAGTAATTAGACAATTCTTGCCATGTGCGAGTTCCGCGACGCACCAAGAAGAGGCGCGCCTGCACCGCGATTGGCCATGATCTGGCGCAAAGTTCGTACGGACAGGAGGGCGGTCCCCTGCGGCGGACCTGGCACGGCGCTTGCTAAACAGGAGATACGGGTCAACGGCGATCCCCTGAATAAACGCACAACGGTCCAACGACGGACCACCTGGACAACGGCGTCCGCCCAGGCTGATCTTGCATCGGCGGGGGCGGGCGCCGTTTTTGTTTGCATCTTTGTTATTTTCGGGATACTTCGGGAACCTATCATGGCCAGCCAAAAAGCAACGCGCATCGCGCTCTTCTCCCTCGCCACGCCGCCCATGCGGGCATTCCACCTGACGTGGATGGCGTTTTTCGTGTGTTTCTTCGCCTGGTTCGCCTGCGCGCCGCTGATGCCGGTCATCAAGGGCGAGTTTGGCCTTTCCCTGGCGCAAGTGGCGAACATCAATATCGCGGCCGTCGCCATCACCATCCTCGTGCGCCTGATCGTCGGCCCCTTGTGCGACCGCTACGGCCCCCGCAAGACGTACACGGGCTTGCTGCTGCTGGGCGCCATTCCCGTGCTGGGCGTGGCGGCGTCGCAAAGCTATGCAAGCTTTCTGTTCTTTCGCCTGGGCATAGGCGCCGTGGGCGCCAGCTTTGTCATTACGCAATATCACACGTCCGTGATGTTCGCCCCCAGAGTCGTCGGCACGGCGAATGCGGCCGCCGCCGGCTGGGGCAATGCGGGCGGCGGCGCGGCGCAGGCGCTGATGCCGCTGCTGCTCGGCGCCGTGCTGATGCTGGGCGTGTCCGAATCGCTGGGCTGGCGCGTGGCGCTGCTGGTGCCGGGCGTGCTGATGCTGGTCATGGCGGCCCTGTACTGGAGCTATACGCAGGATTGCCCTGAAGGTAATTACTCGGACTTGCGCGCCGCCGGCGTGGCCATCGAAGGAAAAAAGGGTGGCTGGGACAGCTTCAAGGCCGCCAGCAGCAATTATCGCGTCTGGCTGCTGTTCGTCACCTACGGCGCCTGCTTCGGCATCGAGATTTTCATCCACAACATCGCCGCCGTCTACTACGTCGACCATTTCGGCCTGTCGCTGAAATCGGCCGGCCTGGCCGCCGGCAGCTTCGGCCTGCTGGCCCTGTTTGCCCGCGCCCTGGGCGGCTGGCTGTCCGACAAGCTGGCCCTGCGCGGCAACCTGAACAGCCGCGTGACCCTGCTGTTCATGCTGATGATAGGCGAAGGCGTGGGCTTGCTGTGGTTTGCCAAGGTCGACAGCGTCACGTATGCCGTCATCGCCATGCTGGTCTTCGGCCTGTTCACCCACATGGCCTGCGGCGCCACCTACGCGCTGGTGCCCTTCATCGACAGCCGCGCCCTCGGCGGCGTGGCCGGCATCATCGGCGCGGGCGGCAACGTGGGCGCCGTGGCGGCCGGCTTCCTGATGAAGGGCACGGGCGACATCCGCCAGACCTTGATCATCCTCAGCGCGCTGGTGGTGATCTCGGCCCTGTGCGCCATCGCCGCCCGTTTCACGGGACTGGCGGCCGAACCGACCATGGCCGCGGCCTGAGGAGACAAGCATGAAGCCCCCCCTGAAGATCGTCGTCCTCGGCCATGGCATGGTCGGGCATAAATTCCTCGAACGCCTGGCGCTGGAAAACGCGCCGCACCTGGACGTCACCGTCCTGTGCGAAGAGCCGCGCCCCGCCTACGACCGCGTGCACCTGTCCGAATTTTTCAGCGGCAAGTCGGCGGACGAGCTGTCGCTGGTGGCGCCCGGCTTCTTCGACAAGGACAACGTCGTCCTGAAGCTCAATGCGCGGGCCGTGTCCATCGACCGCGCGGCGAAAACCGTCACGGCCAGCACGGGCGAAGTCTTGATCTACGACAAACTCGTGTTTGCCACCGGCTCGACGCCGTTCGTGCCGCCGCTGCCGGGCAAGGAGAGGGAAGGCTGCTTCGTCTACCGCACCATCGAAGACCTGGAAGCCATGCTGGCCTGGGGTGGCAAGTCGAAAACGGGCGTGGTGATCGGCGGGGGATTGCTGGGCCTCGAATGCGCGAAGGCCTTGCGCGATTTGAAACTCGATACCCACGTGGTGGAATTCGCGCCGCGCCTGATGGCCGTGCAGGTCGACGAGGGCGGCGCGCGCGTCCTGCGCCGCAAGATCGAGGAGCTGGGCGTGACCGTACACACGCAAAAAAACACGCTGGCCATCGTTGACGGCGAATCTGCCACGCACCGCATGCAGTTCGCCGACGGCGGCCACCTGGAAGCGGACATGATCGTCTTCTCGGCCGGCATCCGCCCCCGCGACGAACTGGCGCGCGCCTGCGGCCTGGACGTGGGACCGCGGGGCGGCATCGCCATCGACGACAGCTGCCTCACGTCCGACCCCGATATTTATGCGATCGGCGAATGCGCGCTGTGGGGCGGCCTGGTGTTCGGCCTGGTGGCGCCCGGCTACGAAATGGCGCGCATCGCTGCCCGCCACCTGCTGCAGGAGGAAGAAGGAGAAGCGGGCGAGGCGTCGTTCAAGGGCGCCGACATGAGCACCAAATTGAAACTGATGGGCGTGGACGTGGCCAGCCTGGGCGACCCGCACGGCAATGCGCCGGGCAGCCGCTCCTACCAGTTCATGGACGAGCGCAAGCAGATCTACAAGAAGATCGTCGTTTCCGACTGCGGCAAGTACCTGCTGGGCGGCGTGATGGTGGGCGACGCCAGCGAATACGGCACGCTCTTGCAGATGATGCTCAACAAGATCGAGCTGCCCGAGTTCCCCGAGTTCCTGATCCTGCCGCAGGCGGACGGCCAGCACAAGACGGGACTGGGCGTCGATGCCTTGCCCGATGCGGCGCAGATCTGCTCGTGCAACGACGTCTCGAAAGGCGCGCTGTGCGCGGCCGTGGCCGGGGGCGCCACGACCATCGGCGCCCTCAAAAGCGCTACGTGCGCCGGCACGGCCTGCGGCGGCTGCGTGCCCCTGGTGACGCAGATCATGAAGGCGGAAATGCAGAAGCAGGGCCTGGCCGTGAACAACCACGTATGCGAACACTTTGCGTATTCGCGCCAGGAATTGCACCACCTGGTCCGTGTCGGCAAGCTCCGCAGCTTCGGCGAACTCTTGGGCGCGCATGGCCAGGGCCTCGGTTGCGACGTGTGCAAGCCCGTGGCGGCGAATATCCTCGCCTCGTGCTGGAACGATTTCGTGCTGTCGCCCGTGCACGCCAGCCTGCAGGACAGCAACGATTATTTCCTTGGTAATATCCAGAAGGACGGCACCTACTCGGTGGTGCCGCGCATGCCGGGCGGCGAAGTGACGGCCGACGGCTTGATCGCCGTGGGCATGGTGGCGAAAAAATACGGCCTCTATACGAAGATCACGGGCGGCCAGCGCGTCGACCTGTTCGGCGCCCGCGTGGACCAGTTGCCGGCCATCTGGGAAGAATTGATCGCGGCCGGCTTCGAATCGGGCCACGCCTACGGCAAATCCTTGCGCACGGTCAAATCCTGCGTCGGCTCCACCTGGTGCCGCTACGGCGTGGCCGACAGCGTGGGTTTCGCCATTCAACTGGAAAACCGCTACAAGGGCTTGCGCACGCCGCACAAGATCAAGTTCGGCGTCTCCGGCTGCACGCGCGAATGCGCCGAGGCGCAGGGCAAGGACATCGGCCTGATCGCCACGGAAAAGGGCTGGAATCTGTACGTGTGCGGCAACGGCGGCATGAAGCCGCGCCATGCGGAATTGCTGGCGGCCGACCTGGATGAAGCGACCCTGGTGCGCTATGTCGACCGCTTTCTGATGTTCTACGTGCGCACGGCCGACCGCCTGCAGCGCACCAGCGTGTGGCGCGATAATCTCGAAGGGGGCCTCGATTACCTCAAGCGCGTCATCCTCGACGACAGCCTGGGCATCGCCCACGAGCTGGAAGCGGACATGCAGCACGTGGTCGACACCTATGCCTGCGAGTGGAAAGCGGCCGTCACCGACCCCGCCGTGCGCCAGCGTTTCCGCCATTTCGTCAATAGCGGGAAGAACGATGAAAACGTGGTGTTCGTCGAAGAGCGGGGCCAGATCCGGCCGGCCACGCCCCTTGAACGCCGCAGCACCGTGATCCCCATCCTTGCCGTGGAGGCGTGAGCCATGAATGCGATGAATGAATTGAGCAGCACTATCGCCGACGCCAGCTGGATGGCCGTCTGCCCCCTGACCGACATCGTGCCCGACACGGGCGTGTGCGCGCTGCTGGGGGGGCGGCACGTGGCCGTGTTCCGCGTCGGCGATGCCGCGCCGCGCGTGTACGCCATCGACAATGTCGACCCGAATGCGGGCGCTTCCGTGCTGTCGCGGGGCCTGGTGGGCAGCATCGGCGAACGCGTCGTCGTGGCGTCGCCGCTGTACAAGCAGCATTTCGACCTGGCCAGCGGCGAGTGCCTGGAAGCGCCCGGGCATTCGGTGCAGGCCTGGCCGGCGCGCGTGGCCGACGGCTTCGTATGGGTGGCCCTGTGAACCCGCCGGTCAGGGCCACTGCGCGCCCCTCGCTGGTGGTGGTCGGCAACGGCATGGCCGGCATGCGCACCGTCGAGGAACTCTTGAAACTCGCGCCGGACCTGTACGACATCACCGTCTTCGGTGCCGAACCGCACGGCAACTACAACCGCATTTTGCTGTCGCCCCTGCTGGCCGGCGACAAGACCGTGGCCGACATCATGCTGCACACGCGCGACTGGTATGCGCAGCATGGCATCACCCTGCACGCGGGCGACCCCGTGGTGCGCATCGACCGGCAGGCGCGCACCGTGCAGGCCCTGTCCGGCATCACGGTCGCCTATGACCGCCTGCTGCTGGCCACCGGTTCCACGCCCTTCATCGTGCCCGTGCCGGGCCACGAACTGCCGGGCGTGATCGGCTTTCGCGACATCGACGACGTCGACACTATGCTGCGGGCGGCGCGCCGGCACCGCCACGCCGTGGTCATCGGCGGCGGTCTGCTGGGCCTGGAAGCGGCCAACGGCCTGCAGCGCCAGGGCATGGACGTCACCGTCGTGCACATGGGCGGCAGCCTGATGAACCAGCAGCTCGATCAGCCCGCGTCGGCCTTGCTGAAAACGGCGCTGGAAGCGCGCGGCCTGCGCTTCCTGATGCAGGCGAGTACCAGCGCCATTACGGGCACGCGCCGGGTGGAAGGCGTGCAGTTTGCGGACGGCAGCAGCATTCCCGCCGACCTGGTGGTGATGACGGCCGGCGTGCGCCCCAACATCGCCCTGGCGCAGGACGCGGGCCTGCACTGCGAGCGGGCCATCGTCGTCGACGACTGCCTGCAAAGCTATGATCCGCGCGTGTATGCCGTAGGCGAATGCGTGCAGCACCGGCGCGCCACCTTCGGCCTGGTGGCGCCCATCTGGGAGCAGGCGCGCGTGTGCGGCGCGCACCTGGCCGGCGCCGGACACCGGCGCTACGTGCAGCAGGCCAGCGCCACCAAACTGAAAGTGACGGGCATCGACCTGTATTCGGCCGGCGACATCCTCGGCGGCGAGGGCAGCGAAGACCTGGTGCTGCGCGATCCGCGCCGCGGCATCTACAAGCGCCTGGTGGTGCAGGGCAGCCGCCTGGCCGGCGCCGTGCTGTATGGCGACGTGCAGGACGGCCCCTGGTATTTCGACCTGATCCAGCAGCGCCGCGACATCAGCAGGCTGCGTTCCCATTTATTGTTCGGCCAGGCCCAGTGCGGCCAGGCCGCCTGACAGCGACCGACAGGACACTTTCATGACCAGCTGCACGCCCGTGAAAACCACTTGCCCTTACTGCGGCGTCGGCTGCGGCGTGGAAGCGACACGCCTGCCGGACGGCGCCATCCGCATCGCCGGCGACGCCAGCCACCCGGCCAACCTGGGCCGCCTGTGCGTGAAAGGCTCGGCGCTGGGCGACACCCTGGACCTGGACAACCGTTTGCTGCAGCCGCAGGTACGCGTGGACGGCGTGCTGCGGCGCGCTTCCTGGGATGCCGCGCTGGACCAGGTCGCCGGCGGCTTGCGCGCCATCATCGCCGAGCACGGGCCGGACGCCGTGGCCTTGTACGTGTCGGGCCAGCTGCTGACGGAAGATTATTACGTCGCCAACAAATTCATGAAGGGCTATGTGGGCAGCGCGAACATCGACACCAATTCGCGCCTGTGCATGTCGTCGGCCGTGGCGGGACACAAGCGCGCGTTCGGCGAGGATATCGTGCCCGGCTGCTATGCAGACCTGGAACTGGCCGACATGATCGTGCTGGCGGGCTCGAACACGGCCTGGTGCCACCCGATTTTGTTCCAGCGCATCGCCCGCATCAAGGAAACCCGGCCGGAGATGAAACTGGTGGTGATCGACCCGCGCCGCACGGCTACCTGCGAGCTGGCCGACCTGCACCTGCCCGTGAAACCGGGCACGGACGTGTGGCTGTTCAACGGCTTGCTGTGCCACCTGGCGCGTGAAGGCGTGGTCGATGACGCTTTCGTCACGCTGCACAGCCGCGGCCTGGACGAGGCGCTGGCGGCGGCCCATGCGGATTGCGGCGACCCGCTGCAGGTGGCGCGCATCTGCAAGGTCGACCCGCACGCCCTGCTGGCGTTTTACCAGGCGTTTGCCGCCACGCGCAAGGTCGTCACCGCCTTTTCGCAGGGCGTGAACCAGTCGTCCAGCGGCACGGACAAGGTCAACAGCATCATCAACTGCCATCTGGCGACAGGGCGCATCGGCCAGCCCGGCATGGGGCCGTTTTCGCTCACGGGCCAGCCCAACGCCATGGGCGGGCGCGAAGCGGGCGGCCTGGCCAACATGCTGGCGGCGCACCTGGAACTGGACAATCCGCTGCACCGCGACACAGTGCAAACCTTCTGGGACTCTCCCCGCATGGCGAACAAGCCGGGCCTGAAGGCCGTGGAACTGTTCCACGCGATCGAATCGGGCAAGGTCAAGGCCGTGTGGATCATCGCCACCAACCCGCTCGTCAGCATGCCGGACGCCGACCAGGTGCGCCGCGCGCTGGCCAGGTGCGAGCTGGTGGTGGTGTCGGACATCAGCGCGCAGTCGGACACCAACGCCCATGCCGACGTGCTGCTGCCCGCGCTGGGCTGGGGCGAGAAGGACGGCACGGTGACGAACTCGGAGCGGCGCATCTCGCGCCAGCGCGCCTTTTTGCCGGCGCCGGGCGAGGCGCGCGCCGACTGGGACGTGCTGTGCGACGTGGCGCGGCGCATGGGCTATGCCGGCTTTGATTTCACGTCGCCGCAAGCGATTTTTAGCGAGCATGCACGGCTGTCCACCTTCCGCAACGGAGCGGAAACGGCGCGCCTGTTCAGCCTGGCGGGACTGGACAGCCTTGATGCAGCGCAATACGACGCGCTGGCGCCGCAGCAGTGGCCGCAGGGCCAGGCGCGGCTGTTCGGCGACGGCCGCTTCGCCCATGCGGACGGGCGCGCCCGCTTCGTGCCGACGGCGCCGCGCGCGCCGCGCAACGCGCCCGATGAAGACTATCCGCTGATCCTGAACACGGGCCGGGTGCGCGACCAGTGGCATACGATGACGCGCACCGGCAAGGCGGCGAAACTGTCGGGCCACGTCGCCGAGGCCTTCATCGACCTTCACCCGCAGGATGCGCTGCTGTACAGCGTGCGCGAAGGCGAACTGGCGCGCGTCACCAGCGCCTGGGGCGCCATGGTGGCGCGCGTCGTGCATGGCGGCGGCATCGCGCGCGGCCAGGTCTTCTTGCCCATCCACTGGAGCGACGCGAATGCCTCCGACGCGCGCGTGGGCGCCGTCGTCAACCCGGCCGTCGATCCCGTCTCGGGCGAGCCGGAATTCAAGCACACGCCCGTGCGCATCGAGCAGTTCCGCGTGCACTGGCATGCGTTCGTGCTCAGCCGCACGCCGCTCAACCTTGACGGCGTGGCGCACTGGACGCGCGTGCAGGGCGAGCAGTTCTTGCGCTACGAGCTGGCGGGCCGCCAGCGCATCGAGGATCTCGGCGCCTGGGCGCGCGCGCTGCTGGGCGTGACGGATAGCGAGGCCGACTGGCTCGATTACGCCGACGCCAGCGCCGGCGTGTACCGCGCCGTGCACCTGGACGAAGGGCGCATCGCGCAGTGCGTGTACGTCTCGCCCCGTCCCGACCTGCCGTCGCGCAGCTGGCTGGCCAGCCTGTTTGCGCATGTGCAAATGGAGGCGCTTGATCGCGCCGGCGTGCTGCTGGGCCAGCCCATCGGCAAGGGCGTCGACGCGGGACCGACCGTGTGCTCATGCTTCGGGGTGGGGCGCAACACCATCTGCGCCGCCATCGTGGAACGCAAGCTGACGACGACGGCGCAGGTGACGGCCTGCGTCAAGGCGGGCGGCAATTGCGGCTCCTGCGTGCCCGAGATACGACAGTTGCTGCTTGAGGCGCGCAGCGCGGCCTGAAAATCTGTCCTTTCCGGCACGGCTTTGTTATATTGCCAGCTCTATAACAGAGAGGCAGTGTGATGACAGCAGGACAACACCCTACGGTCTGGCTGACGGGCTTGAGCGGCGCCGGCAAGACCAGCATTGCGCTTGCGCTGGCGCAAACGCTCATGGCCCAGGGCCAGGCCGTGACGGTGCTCGACGGCGACCAGCTGCGCCATGGCCTGAACCGCGACCTCGGTTTCAGCCCCGAAGACCGGCATGAAAACATCCGCCGCACGGCCGAAGTGGCGCGCCTGATGAATGACGCCGGCTTGCTCGTCATCGCCGCCTTCATCTCGCCCAGCCGCGCCGACCGCGCCATGGCCGCCGCCATCATCGGCGCCGCGCATTTCATCGAAGTCCACGTCAGCACGCCGCTGGCCGTGTGCGAGGCGCGCGATCCCAAGGGCCTGTATGAAAAGGCGCGCGCGGGGCAGATTGCGCAATTCACCGGCGTTTCCGCGCCCTATGAAGCGCCGCTGGCGGCCGCGCTGGCCCTGGACGCGGGCATCCTGGCGCTGGACGAGTCGGTCGCGCGCATCTGCCGGCACCTGCGGCAGCGGCCGTGACGACCTGGCGCAAACGATTGCGCCGGCGCTTGCCCGCCAGCCTGAAGGCGCGCATGAGCATGGTCGTCTTCCTGCTGGTGCTGGGCGCCGTGGCGCTGCTGGCGCTGGCCACCCTGGCCGTGGCCGAACGGGGCATGCGCGACGTCACGGGCCGGCAGCAGTACGTGTCCCTGGCCAGCGCCGCCGTCTTCATCGACGAGGAGCTCGACGCCAGGCGCAACGTGCTGCGCGCCATCGCCGACAGCCTGGCGCAGAGCGGGGCACATGACGGCGCCGGCCTGCAGCGCTTCCTGGCCGGGCAGACGGTGCTGGGCAAGGAGTTTTACTCGGCCGGCGTGGTCGGCGTCGACGGCGCGGTGCTGGCCAGCGTCAGTCCCTTCAAGCCGCAGGCGGGGCTGAACCTGAAAGGCCGCCCCTACTTCGAACAGACGCTGGCGACCCGGCGCTCGGTGATCTCCGCGCCGCTCAACGGCAGCATTTCCGGCATGCCCATCGTGGTGGTGACGCAGCCCGTGTTCGATGCGCAGGGCGCCATGCGCTATGTGCTGGCGGCCAGCGTGAACCTGCGCCAGCCCGACTTCCTGGGCCGCCTTGGCGTCCTCAAGCCCGGCGCGGGCGGCTACCTGTACATCATGACCAATGACGGCGTCATCGTCGAACACCCCGACAAGTCGCGCATCATGCAGCATATCGGGGCCCATGGCCCGCTCAGCGAGCCGACGCGGCGCGCCATGCAGGGCTTTGAAGGCTGGCAGACGGGCACCACCACGGGCGGCGTCGACGCCCTGTTCGCCTACCACCGCATCGCCTCGACGGGCTGGATACTGGCCTCCGTGTATCCCATGCGCGAGGCTTTCGCGCCGCTGCACGCCATCCGCAGCAAGATCCTGCTGGCCGCCGTGCTGCTGGCGGCGCTGGCGGGCCTGGCCGGATGGCGCGCGGTGCTGCGCCTGCTGCGCCCCCTGGCGCGCCTGCGCCACCATGTGCATGAGATCCGCCGCCAGCGCCTGGGCATCGAAGCCCTGCAGATCGAGCGGCGCGACGAAATCGGCGACTTGAGCCGCGATTTCTATTCGCTGGTGGCCGAGCGCGAGAGCGCCGAGGCGCAGACGCGCGACAGCGAGCGGCGCCTGAAGCTGCTGACGGACCACGTGCCCGTGGTGATCGTCTACATCGACCGCGAGCACCGCTACCAGTTCATCAACGCCACGTTTGAACGATGGTTCGGCGTCTCGGCCAGGGAGAGCCTGATGCATTCCATGCGCGAGGTGCTGGGCGAGGAAGCCTATCAGCTGCGCGAGCAGTACCTGCGGCGGGCATTCCGGGGCGAGGAGGTCGAGTACGAATTCACCGTCGATGCCGATGCCGCCGAGGCCGCCGGTGCCGGCGAGACGGGGGAGCGCACCTTCCACACCACCTACGTGCCCGACGTGGGCGAAAGCGGCACGGTGGAAGGCGTGTATGGCCTGATCCACGAAATCACCAAGGTCAAGGCGGTGCAGACGGCGCTGCGGTTTGCCGCCGCCACCGATATCCTGACGGGCATCGCCAACCGGCGCCGCTTCGACGAGCAGCTGGCACAGAGCATGCAGCGCACGCGCGCCACGCGCGCGCCGATGGCGCTGGCTTATCTCGATATCGACCGCTTCAAGGCCATCAACGACAGCCTGGGACACCAGGCGGGCGACGAGGTGCTCAAGGAGTTTGCCGCCCGCCTGGCCCGCAGCGTGCGCGCCAGCGACCTGGTGGCGCGCCTGGCAGGCGATGAATTCGTGATCATTTTCGAAGGCGTGAAGAGCGCTGCCGAAGTGCGCCATATCGGCGCCAAGATCATCGGCGCCATCCGCCAGCCGTTCGACCTGGCCGGCGGCGCGCTGCCGGTGACGGCCAGCATCGGCATCGCCATCTTCCGCGACGGGGCGCTGGCGCCGGCCCAGCTGCTGGACCTGGCCGACCAGGCCCTGTACGACGCCAAGGGACAAGGCCGCGACGGCGTGGCCCTGATCGAGGCAGGCGCGCCGGCGTAAGCGCCTACAGGGTGGCGGCCCAGTGGTCGAGCTGCTGCGTGGTGGCCGTCACGCCGCCGCAGACGATGACGAGCACATTGCGGTAGGGCGCCAGTGCCGGCGCCTTGCCGTAGACGGCGGCCAGGGCCGCGCCGCAGGCCGGTTCCACCACCAGCCGATGATCTTCGATAAACCGCCGGCAGGCGTCGACGGCGGCCAGGTCCGACACCACCACGCTGTGCAGCGGGCGCGTCTGGCTGATGGCGAACGCCTGCGCGCACACCTGGCGCGCGGCCAGCGACGTGGCGATGCTGCTCACGGCCGGCAGGGCCACGTGTTCGCGCGCGGCCACGGCGGCGGCCAGCGAGGCTGCTCCTTGCGTTTCCACGGCCACCAGGGCCACGTCATCCCAGCCGTTGCGCTGCAAGCCTTCGGCCACGCCGGCCAGCAGGCCGCCGCCGCCCACCGACAGCACGACGGCGTCCGGTTTCAGGCCCGCGCGGGCCACTTCATCGATCATGCCGGCATGGCCCTGCCACAGCAGCGGGTCGTCGAACGGGTGCAAAAAGGCGTCCTGCGGCGTAAGCATGGCTTGCGCCAGCGCGTTCGCCTCCTGCCAGGCGGCGCCGTGCACGATGACCTCGGCGCCTTCCTGCACGATCAGGGCCCTGGCCCGTTCGCTGGTCGTTTCCGGCACGACGACGACGACGGGGATGCCCAGCTGGCGTCCCGCATAGGCGACGGCGATGCCGGCATTGCCGCCGGAAGAGGAAATGAAGCGGCTGGCGCCGCGGCGCGCGTATTCTTCGCACGCGAGGCCGATGCCGCGGATCTTGAACGAGCCGGGCGGCTGCAAGGCTTCCAGCTTGAGCCAGATGGCGCGCTCGCTGAGCAGGCTCAGCGCGCGCGAGTTGAGCAGAGGGGTTTCGATGTGCAGGGCCATGCGTTTTCCTGGAAGACAGTCAGGCCAGCATCATAGCCGAAGCGCCCGCGCCGCCGCATCACCGTTGCCACACCCCGTCAATTCAGGGGCGCGCTCTTCAGCTGGTGCCTGCGCGCCACTTCCTTCAGCGCTTCGAGCAGGTCGTCGCGCAACTGGCGCGGCAGCTGGCCGAAGAATTCCTCGTCGTTCTGGTCGGCCATCTCGGCCAGCACGGGTACCAGCGCTTCGCCTTCCGTGGTCAGTTCGATCGAGTGCTGGCGGCGGTCGGCCAGCAGGATGGACTTGCTGACCATGCCCTTGCTTTCCAGGCGGTCGATCAGCTTCGACACGGCGCCCTTGCTCATGCCGGCCACTTGCGCCAGCACGGTGGGCGAGGTGCAGCCGAGGCGGAACATTTCGCGCAGTACTACCCATTCGGAGACCGTTACGCCGTTGGCTTCGGCTTTTTTCTGGAAGCTGTGGGAAACGTGGTTGGAGACGAAGCGCAGCCAGTAGCCGAGGTGCGCTTCGAGCTCGCTGACGCGCACGCTGTTGGGGTGGCTGACTTGCGGCGTGACGGCCGCTTCAAAATTATGGCTCATTTCTATTCCTTCACTGGGCGATGCAGCCGGCATGGTTAAGGCCTTCGCACTTGCGGTCGAGTGGTTTTGTTTAGGGACGCAGTTTGCTGATGGTACTTTTAACACTGATTTAACAGGAAAGCATTTGCAGCTTCGGTACTTTTCTCTATTTCCTTGCTCTGGATATACAAAAAAACTAATATCAAGCAAATAATCGTATTGCTGGAGAGGAAGATTAAAAAAATAACGCATGTTGCATCAATGGTAACAGCATTTTTGCCGAATTGATAAATATTTCACGTCCATCGCTGCGTTCGCCCCCATTCGCGTCTTGCCCGCGCGACAGTCGCCACTCGCCCGTGCGCCGGCAGGCCAGCAATGGCCGTCCGTTTCCCCGTCGTCAGGCGGCCACCACCACCTTCACGCCCGCCTCGCGCAGTACCTGGGCAAAGCGCGGCGGGGCGGGCGCATCCGTGAACAGCATGTCGACCTGGGCCAGGTCGGCCAGGCGCACCAGGGCCTTGCGGCCGAACTTGTGCTGGTCGGCCACCAGCCACACTTCGCGCGACTGCTCGATGATGGCTTGCGCCACTTTGACTTCGCGCGCGTCGAAGTCGCGCAGGCTGCCGTCTTCGTCGATGCTGGAAATGCCGATGATGCCGATGTCGACCTTGAACTGGCGGATGAAGTCGATGGTGGCCTCGCCGACGATGCCGCGGTCGCGCCCGCGCACCACGCCGCCGGCCACGATGACTTCGCAGGCGGCGTTGTCGGCCAGGATGGCGGCCACGTTCAGGTTGTTCGTCACCACGTGCAAGCCCGTGTGCCGGCCCAGCGCGCGCGCCACTTCCTCGGTCGTCGTGCCGATATTGATCAGCAGCGAACAGCCCTGCGGCACTTGCGCGGCGACGGCGGCGGCGATGCGCCGCTTGGCGTCGCTGTTGAACACTTGCCGCTGGCTGTAATCGATGTTTTCCACGGACGAGGGCAAGCCGACTCCGCCATGGTAGCGGGCCAGCAGGCGCGCCTCTTCCATCTGCTTGACGTCGCGGCGCACGGTCTGCGGCGTCACGTCCAGCTGCTGCGCCAGCTCTTCGACGGACATGGTGACCTTCTGGCGCACCACTTCAAGCAGGCGCCGCTGGCGGGGATTCAAAATCATGGGCTTGTCTCTTTAAAAATCACAAACGAACAAAAACGAACAAATAGTGATAAAAATATGTTGCTATCGATTCGCAATCTGGCGTATCTTATCCATATTGCATTCGAATGACATCTGTATTGATCTTAACGACAGTCGCCGGCGATGCCTAGTCTTTCCTGGGCGCCGGTTCCTGACAGCGATGGAGTCCCGATGGCGGCAGCACAGCAAGGTGTGGAGACAGCGATGGCATGCGACGTTCTCGTGGTCGGTGGCGGCATCAACGGCGCCGGCGTCGCGCGCGACGCGGCCGGGCGTGGCCTGTCCGTGGTGCTGTGCGAAAAGGACGACCTGGCCGCCCACACGTCGTCGGCCTCCACCAAGCTGATACACGGCGGCCTGCGCTACCTCGAATATTATGAATTCAGCCTCGTGCGCAAGGCGCTGATCGAGCGCGAAGTGCTGCTGCGCTCGGCGCCGCACATCATGTGGCCGCTGCGCTTCGTCATGCCGCACGCCAAAGGCCAGCGCCCGGCCTGGCTGATACGCGCCGGCCTGTTCCTCTACGACATGCTGGCCAGGCGCGAAATCCTGCCCGCCTCCAGCGGCATCGACCTGGCGCGCCACGCGGCCGGCAAACCATTAAAACCCCAGTTCAGGCGCGGCTTCGTGTATTCGGACGGCTGGGTCGATGATGCGCGCCTGGTGGTGCTCAATGCCATCGATGCGGCGGAGAAGGGCGCGGCCATCCTGACGCAGACGCGCTGCACGGCCCTGCGGCGCGAGGGCGCGGGTGCGGACGCTTGCTGGCTGGCCACCCTGCTGCAAGCCGACGGGCGGGAGTTGTCCGTGCGGGCGCGCAGCGTCGTCAATGCGGCCGGGCCGTGGACGGCCGAATTCCTGCAGCAGGCGGCGCCCGGCGGGCAGGGCCGGCATTTGCGCCTGATCAAGGGCAGCCACATCGTCGTCAAGCGATTGTTCGAGCATGATCACGCGTACATCTTCCAGCATCCGGACGGGCGCATCGTGTTTGCCATTCCGTATGAGCACGATTTCACCCTGATCGGCACCACCGACCTCGACTACCACGGCGACAGCGGCAAGGTGGAAATCGACGACGAGGAAATTCGTTACTTGTGCGAGCTTTCCAGTTACTATTTCAGCAAGCCCGTCGATCCGGCCGACGTGGTGTGGACGTATGCGGGCGTGCGCCCGCTGGTGGAAGACGCGGCGGCCGACGCCAAGGCCGTCACGCGCGATTACCGCTTCGAACTGGACCGGGAAGGCGCGCCGCTGCTGAGCATTTTCGGCGGCAAGATCACCACCTTCCGCAAGCTGGCCGAGGAAGCGCTCGATGTGCTCGCACCCTTATTGGCGCCGGTGCCAGGCAATGCGCGGCCGGCCTGGACGGCCAACGCCTGCCTGCCCGGCGGCGACGTGTCCGGCAGCACGCCGCAGAACCGGTCCGTGCGCGAGTTCGGCCAGTTCGTGCAGGGCCTGCAGCGCGACTATGCATGGCTGCCGGCCGCGCTGGTGGCGCGCTATGCGCGCGCCTACGGCACGCGCATCCATGTGCTGCTGGCCGGGCGGGCGGACGTGGCGGCCATGGGCGAGGAAATCGCCGCCGGCCTGTACGCGGCGGAAGTGGACTATTTGCGGCGCCACGAATGGGCCGTCAGCGCGGCCGACATCCTGTGGCGGCGCTCCAAGCTGGGCCTGCACCTGCCGCGCGAGACGGCGGACAGGCTCGATGCCTGGCTGTTGCAGCATCCCGTATTGCCGTAGAAAAGACTGTGCTGGCGACCGCACCCCGCAGAGGGCGCGGCGAAGAATAAGAACACATCACTGGAGGAGAAGCGCGTGCAACTGGTACTGGACAAGATCAGCAGGAAGCAGGGGGCTGACGACTATTTATATCCGATGTCGCTGGCCCTCGTGCCGGGCGCCATCAACGTCTTGCTGGGCACCACGCGTGCCGGCAAGACCACCCTGATGCGCGTGATGGCGGGCCTGGACAAGCCCAGCGCGGGCACGGTCACGGCCGACGGCGTCGACGTGACGGGCGTGCCCGTCAGCAAACGCAACCTGGCCATGGTGTACCAGCAATTCATCAATTACCCGGCCTTCACCGTCTACGACAATATCGCCTCGCCCTTGCGCTTGCGCAAGGTGCCCGAGGAACAGATACGGACGAAAGTGCAGGCGCTGGCCGAGCGCCTGCATATCACGCCCTACCTGCAGCGCACGCCCGGAGAGTTGTCGGGCGGCCAGCAGCAGCGCACGGCGCTGGGGCGCGCGCTGATCAAGGATGCGTCCTTGCTGCTGCTCGACGAGCCATTGGTGAACCTCGACTACAAACTGCGCGAGGAATTGCGCCGCGAATTGACGGAACTGTTTTCCAGCGGCAGCACGACGGTCGTGTACGCCACCACGGAACCGCTGGAAGCGCTGCAGCTGGGCGGCCACGTGGCCGTGCTGCACGAAGGGCGATTGCTGCAGCAGGGGCCGACCCTGGACGTCTTCAACGCGCCCAATTCCATCGCCGTGGCGCGCACCTTCAGCGACCCGCCGATCAACCTGATTCCCGCCCGCGTCGATGCGCACGGCGTGGCGCAGGCGGCCGACGGCCTGGCCATCCACCTGAGCGGCGCGCAGCGCGCCCGCCTGGCGGGCCGCACGGAGGTGATCCTCGGCGTGCGCGCGCACAGCCTGCACCTGTCGCCCCGCTCCGATGGCGACGTGCCCATCGCAGCGACGGTGGACCTGGCCGAAATCAGCGGCTCGGAAACCTATGTGCATGCGCGCCGCGGCGAGCTGGCCCTGGTGGCGCAGCTCGGCGGCGTGCACGACCTGGAGATCGGCAGCGCCTGCACCGTGTATTGCCAGCCGCATGCCTTGCTGATCTTCGCCGACGATGGCGGCCTGCTGTTCGCTCCTGCGCAGGGAGGAGTCTGACATGGCGCGCATCGAACTGGCGGACCTGGCCCACGCCTACAAACCGAATCCCACGGCGCCAAGCGACTATGCGCTGCGGCCCATGAGCATGGAGTGGCGCGACGGCGGCGCCTACGCCTTGCTGGGACCGTCCGGCTGCGGCAAGACGACCTTGCTCAATATCATCTCCGGCCTCGTGAAACCGTCGCATGGCAAGGTGCTGTTCGACGGCAAGGATGTCACGCAGCTGCCGACCGAGGCGCGCAATATCGCGCAAGTGTTCCAGTTTCCCGTCATTTACGACACCATGACCGTGCACGACAACCTGGCGTTTCCGCTGCGTAATCGCGGCTGGAAAGAGAGCGAGGTGAAAAAGCGCGTGCAGCAGGTGGCGCAGATGCTGGAGCTGACGGACGACCTGAAGCTGCGCGCCAGCGGCTTGTCCGTGGACGCCAAGCAAAAGATTTCGCTGGGGCGGGGGCTCGTGCGCCCCGACGTGGCGGCCGTGCTGTTCGACGAACCGCTGACGGTGATCGATCCGCATTTGAAATGGCTGCTGCGCAGGAAACTCAAGGAAATTCATCACGAACTGAAGTTGTCCTTGATCTA
The DNA here is from genome assembly GCF_059421435.1 of Janthinobacterium sp. GW821-FHT03A03. NCBI lineage: Bacteria > Pseudomonadati > Pseudomonadota > Betaproteobacteria > Burkholderiales > Oxalobacteraceae > Janthinobacterium > Janthinobacterium sp. GW821-FHT03A03. The sequence continues at coordinate 89,553 of NZ_JBWKUZ010000005.1, forward strand.
TGTCACGCACGACCAGGTGGAAGCCTTGACCTTTGCCGACCAGGTGGTCGTCATGACCCAGGGCGAAGTGGTGCAGACGGGCAGCGCGCAAGCGCTGTTCGAGGAACCCGAGCACACGTTTGTCGGCTATTTCATCGGCAACCCGGGCATGAACTTGCTCGATTGCAGCCTGGACGACGGCGGCGTGCGCGTGGCGGGACAGCCGCTGGCCGCGTCCGCCGCCGCCCGCGCGGCCCTGGCTGGCGCGCAAGGGAAAATCACGCTGGGCGTGCGGCCCGAATTCGTCGCATGCCTGCCGGCGGGCGAGGGCGGCGCGGGCAGCGATCACTGCCTGGACGCCATAGTGACGGCCGTGCGCAACATGGGCACGCATTACCTGGCGGAATTCCAGCTGGGCGGCGCGACGGTGGCGGCCAAGCTGCGCGCCATCGATGCGGTGGTGGGCGATGCTGTGCGGCTGCGTTTTCCGCCGCAACGCACCTTGTTCTATGTCAACGATAAGCGGGTGGCCTGATGATACATAACGGCAAAACCGATAACAACCGCCGCGCCTGGCTGCTGATCCTGCCCGTGCTGCTGTGCGTGGCCTTTTCCGCCATCCTGCCGCTGATGACGGTGGTCAATTATTCCGTGCAGGATATTCTGAGTCCCACGCAAAAGGTGTTCGTCGGCACCGAGTGGTTCCGCATGGTCATGCTCGACGGCGACCTGCACAGCGCCTTGCTGCGCCAGCTGCTGTTTTCCGGCTCCGTGCTGGCGATCCAGATTCCGCTCGGCATCCTGATCGCCCTGTGCATGCCGGCCGATGGCTGGAAGGCCTCGCTGGCGCTGGTGCTGATCGCGCTGCCCTTGCTCATTCCCTGGAACGTGGTGGGCACCATCTGGCAAATCTTCGGCCGCGGCGACATCGGCCTGATGGGCTATACCCTGAACCAGCTGGGATTTGACTACAATTACAACGGCAATTCGCTCGACGCCTGGCTGACCGTGATGGTGATGGATGTCTGGCACTGGACGCCATTGGTCGTGCTGCTGTGCTATGCGGGCTTGCGCGCCATTCCCGACGCGTATTACCAGGCGGCGCGCATCGACGGCGCCTCGCGCCTGGCCGTGTTCCGCTACATCCAGCTGCCGAAACTGCGCAATGTGCTGATGATCGCCGTCCTGCTGCGCTTCATGGACAGTTTCATGATCTACACGGAACCGTTCGTGCTGACGGGCGGCGGGCCGGGCAATGCCACCACCTTTTTGTCGCAATACCTGACGCAAAAGGCCGTGGGCCAGTTCGACCTGGGGCCGGCTTCGGCCTTCTCACTGATCTATTTCCTCATCATCCTGCTGTTCTGCTTTGTGCTGTACACGTGGATGCAGCGCGTCGGCACGGGAGACCAGAAATGATGCACAAGAAAATGAGCAGCACCATCCTCGTGGTCTTCTTGCTGGGCTCGCTGTTGCCCATCTACTGGATGCTCAATATGTCGCTCAAGACCAACGAGGAAATCGTCGGCGTCTTGAGCCTGTGGCCCCAGCAATGGACGTTCGCCAACTACCACACGATTTTTACCGACCGTTCCTGGTACAGCGGCTACATCAATTCCATGATTTACGTGGCCTTGAACATGGTCATGTCGGTCACCGTCGCCTTGCCGGCCGCGTATGCGTTTTCCCGCTATAACTTTGTCGGCGATAAACATTTGTTCTTCTGGTTGTTGACCAACCGCATGACGCCGCCCGCCGTCTTCCTCGTGCCGTTCTTCCAGCTGTATTCGACGGTGGGCCTGATGGATACGCATCTGGCCGTGGCGCTGGCGCACATGGTGTTCAACGTGCCGCTGGCCGTGTGGATACTGGAGGGTTTCATGTCCGGCGTGCCCAAGGAAATCGACGAGACGGCGTATATCGACGGCTACAGCTTTCCCCGCTTCTTCCTCCGCATCTTCTTGCCGATGATCAAGTCGGGCGTCGGTGTTACGGCGTTCTTCTGCTTCATGTTCAGCTGGGTGGAACTGCTGCTGGCGCGCACCTTGACGTCCGTCAATGCCAAGCCGATTGCCGCCACCATGACGCGCACCGTCTCGGCGGCCGGCATGGACTGGGGCGTGCTGGCCGCTGCCGGCGTGCTGACCATCGTGCCCGGCGCGCTGGTGATCTGGTTCGTGCGCCATTACATAGCCAAGGGTTTCGCGATGGGGAGGGTGTGACATGGAAAACAATAGCGATAGCACAGCCAGCCTGTTCGGCTGGATGGCGTGGACGCCGGAAGTGGCCATCTTCTTCATCTGCATCGGCTTGATGCTGGCCGGCATGACGGTGTGGCAAATCCGTTCGCCCAGCATCGAACGCAAGGGTTTTTTGCCCATGCCGACGACGCGCGGCGACCGCCTGTTCATTGGCTTGCTCACGGCGGCCTACGTGAATCTGGCCTGGGCGGGATTCACGGAAATGCAGCAGGCGATAGGTGCTGCCATCAGTTTTGTAATGTTATTAGTGGTAATGCGTTGGGGATGACCGGCTTGCCGGTGTTGATGGAGGCCGGACCGTCAGCAGGCGGCCGGCAATAAAATAAAAGGAGATTCACGATGAAATTGAAGTTCACGGTCTTCGCGGCTGCGGCCATGCTCGTGTCGAACGCGGCCCTGGCCGACGCCAAGCAGGCGCAAACCTGGATCGACAAGGAATTCCAGCCATCCAGCCTGAGCAAGCAGCAACAGCTTGCCGAAATGAAATGGTTCATCGATGCGGCGGCCAAGCTGAAAGCCAAGGGCATCAAGGAAATTTCCGTGGTCTCGGAAACCATCGACACCCACGTCTACGAATCGAAGACCCTGGCCAAGGCCTTCGAGGAAATCACGGGCATCAAGGTGCGCCACGACATCATCCAGGAAGGCGATGTGGTGGAAAAGCTGCAGACGTCCATGCAATCGGGCAAGAGCATCTATGACGGCTGGATTTCCGATTCCGACCTGATCGGCACGCACTACCGCTATGGCGCCGTGGAACCGCTGTCCGACTACATGGCCGCCAAGGGCAAGGAATTCACGAATCCCGGTCTCGATCTGAAGGATTTCATCGGCATCAGCTTTACCACGGCGCCGGACGGCAAGGTGTATCAATTGCCCGACCAGCAATTTGCCAACCTGTACTGGTTCCGCGCCGACTGGTTTGCGCGCAAGGATTTGCAAGCCAAGTTCAAGGCCAAGTATGGCTACGAACTGGGCGTGCCGCAAAACTGGTCCGCGTATGAAGACATCGCCGATTTCTTCACGAATGACGTGAAGGAACTGGACGGCAAGAAAGTCTACGGCCACATGGATTACGGCAAGAAAGATCCGTCGCTGGGCTGGCGTTTTACCGATGCGTGGCTGTCGATGGCTGGCGCGGCCGACAAGGGCATTCCGAACGGCATGCCCGTCGACGAGTGGGGCATCAAGGTGGCGGCCGACAAGTGCACGCCCGTGGGCGCGTCGATGTCGCGCGGCGGCGCCACCAACTCGCCGGCGGCCGTATTTGCGCTGACGAAATATATCGACTGGATGAAGAAATACGCGCCGCCGCAGGCGAACGGCATGAATTTCTCGGAATCGGGCCCCGTGCCGGCGCAGGGCGAAATCGCCCAGCAAATCTTCTGGTACACGGCATTTACGGCCGGCATGACGAAACCGGGCTTGCCAGTGGTCAACAAGGATGGCACGCCGAAATGGCGCATGGCGCCGTCGCCGCACGGCCCGTACTGGAAAGAGGGCATGCAGAACGGCTACCAGGACGTCGGTTCCTGGTTCCTGTTCAAGTCCACGCCCGATGACCGCAAGGCGGCAGCCTGGCTGTACGCGCAGTTCGTTACCTCGAAAACCGTGTCGCTGAAGAAATCCATCGTCGGCCTGACCTTCATCCGCGATTCCGACATCCGCCACGATTACTTCACGAAGCACGCGAACGAATACGGCGGCTTGATCGAGTTCTACCGCAGCCCCGCCCGCGTGGCGTGGACGCCGACGGGCAACAACGTGCCCGACTATCCGAAGCTGGCCCAGCTGTGGTGGAAGAACGTGGCCACGGCCATCACGGCGGAAAAAACGCCGCAGGCCGCCATGGATAACCTGGCCGAGGAAATGGACCAGGTCATGGCGCGCCTGCAGCGGGCCGGCATGAAGGCGTGCGCGCCCAAGCTCAATGCCAAGGGCGACCCGAACCAGTATCTGTCGGACCAGCACGCCCCATGGAAAAAGCTGGCGAATGAAAAGCCGAAGGGTGAAACGATTGCCTACGATAAATTATTGCAGGCTTGGAAAGAAGGCAAGGTAAAGTAGTCGTGTAGACTTCTGCCGCCGCTTTCCCGGGGCACGGGCGCTTGTCCGTGCCCTTTTTTCACTGTATAGCCGTAGTAGCGACCATGACCAAATACATACTTGCTTTAGACCAGGGCACCACCAGTTCGCGCGCCATCCTGTTCGACCATGCGGGCCGGCCGCACGCCAGCGCGCAGCGCGAATTTCGCCAGATCTTCCCCCAGCCGGGCTGGGTCGAACATGACGCGGGCGACATCTGGGCTTCGCAGGAAGGCGTGCTGCACCAGGTGCTGCGCGACAGCGGCGTGACGGCCTCCGACGTGGCCGCCATCGGCGTGACCAACCAGCGCGAAACGACGGTGCTGTGGGACCGCGCCACGGGCGTGCCCGTCGCCAACGCCATCGTCTGGCAAGACCGCCGCAATGCCGCGTTCTGCGAACAGCTGGTCGAGCAGGGCAAGGCGGACTTGATCCAGCGCAAGACCGGTCTCGTGCTGGACGCCTATTTTTCCGCCACCAAACTCAAATGGCTGCTCGACAACGTGCCCGGCGCCCGCGCCCGCGCCGAGCGGGGGGAGCTGGCCTTCGGCACCGTCGACAGCTGGCTGATCTACAAGATGAGCGGCGCCCACTTGACGGACACGAGCAACGCGGCGCGCACCATGCTGTTCAACATTCATACTTTGCAGTGGGACACGGATTTGCTGGCGCTGCTGGACATTCCCGCCTCGCTGCTGCCCGACGTCGTGCCATCGAGCGGCGTGGCCGCGCACACCTGCGTTGACCTGCTGGGCGTGGCCGTGCCCATCGCCGGCATCGCGGGCGACCAGCAGGCCGCCACCTTCGGCCAGGCCTGCCTGAAACCGGGCATGGCGAAGAATACCTACGGCACGGGCTGCTTCATGCTGATGAACGTGGGCAAGCGCCCCTTGCCCTCGAAAAACCGGCTGTTGACGACGGTGGGCTGGAGCCTGGGGCCGGGTACAGATCAAACCGATTATCTGCTCGAAGGCAGCGCCTTCATCGCGGGCGCGGCCGTGCAATGGATGCGCGACGGCATCGGCATCATCCGCGACTCGTCCGAAGTGGAAGCGCTGGCCACCAGCGTGCCCGATTCGGGCGGCCTGGTTTTCGTGCCCGCGTTCGCCGGTCTCGGCGCGCCGTACTGGGACCCGTATGCGCGCGGCACCCTGATCGGCATCACGCGCGGCACGGGCAAGGCGCACATCGCGCGCGCGGCGCTGGAAGGCGTGGCCTACCAGAACGTCGACGTGCTGTCGGCCATGCAGGACGACGCGGGCATTGCCTTGAGTGAATTGCGCGTGGACGGCGGCGCGGCCCGCAACGACATGCTGATGCAGTTCCAGGCCGACATCCTCAATGTGCCCGTGGTGCGCCCCGTGGTGACGGAAACAACAGCCCTGGGCGCCGCCTATCTGGCGGGCCTGGCCGTCGGTTTCTGGACGTCGCAGGAAGAAATCGCCGCCCAGTGGCAGGTGGGACGCCGATTCGAGCCGAAGATGGCGGCCGACGAACGGCTGACGCGCTTGCATAAATGGCAGCGGGCCGTGGAACGCTCGCGCGACTGGAGCGAGTAAGAACATCTGACCAAACCTACTGCGCGTCGCGCTTTGCGGCCTGCGATGCTCACCACCTCGCACCTCGGCGGCCCCGTGCTAAGCACGGTTGCGCTTCTTAGCCACAAATCACTGCCGCTCGCTACGGTTTTGTCAGACGTTATAAGAACCGGGATCAATGGCGCATGAAATACACGGCATAGCCGACGGTTTCGCGCGGCACGGAATACAGGTCGCGCCACTCGACATACGGCGCGTGCACCTGGCCGCTGACGGCGATGCCGCTGCGCTCCAGCGCCAGCCGGAAGCGGGGCACGTGAAAATATTGCGTGGCAAGCATGGCCGTCTTCCAGCCGTGCGCGCGCATGAGAAGCGCCGCGTTGCGGGCCGTGGCGTCCGTGGTCCAGCCTTGATTATCCTCAAGGATGGCGCCGGCGGGCACGCCGCGCTTGAGCAGGTAGCGGGCCATAGCGGCGGCCTCGTCAAAACCCTCCTTGCCCGTGGCCCCGCTGACGAGGATGCGCGGCGCCCGGCCCGCCTGGAATTGCGTCAGCGCCGCGTCGAGCCGCGCCTGCAGGCGGGGGCTGGGCGTGCCGTCGGGCAGGATCGTGTTGCCGGGCACGACGATTACGTCGGCGGGCGCCAGCTTGTCGTTGAGGCCCTCCAGTACCAGGGCGGTGGTGGCCAGCGAGAACGTGGCAAGGCTGGCCAAGCCCAAAAGCGTAAGTTTTCGCATCATTCGCAATGCCGTGACGTTTTTCCTGGGGCGGAATGGCGATGGCCCTTGCGCAAGCGGACTGCCGCATAAGTCAGCAGTGGCTGGAGTAGCCAGCGAACCAGCCGTTTCAATGTTGGGCGTGTGGCAATGAAGTTGGCGAAGGGAGGGCTGGTGCGGTAATAGCACGCCACAAACCAGCGTCCGCCAATAGATTGCAGCAGATGCCGGTCACGCCAATGCCGCAATACATTGATTTCGCTTGCAAAAGGTGTTCCGAATGCCGCCGTGGCGATGAAGCATGCCGAAGAATTGATCGAGGCGAGATTATTCTGGATGTCGATATTGCGCGGCGCGAGTTGGGCGGCTTTTTCCAGAAAAGCCCGTGCCTCGTCTTTTTTCTTGTGTCCTTCCCATAAAATCAGCCCCTTCAGATTGAGAGCGATCGGGTTTTCGGGAAATAGCTCCAGCGAACGGTCGATATATTGCAGTGCCAGATCCATATCGGCCGATTGCGGCACTTTAAAACCTATGTTTGTACCGTAGATTTTCTTATTCTCGCGCAGCAATCGCATCATTTGCTTCGCTTGATAGTGATACTGGTCGGATTCGGCCTTGTCGGCAGCCAGCTTTGCCTCGTTGGCACGTCGCGCAGCCTGTGTATTGTTGACTTGGCTTAATCCATCGCGCGCTTTTATTTCCAGATCCAGCAAGCCTGCATGGTACGGATCAAGCAGCAGCCCCTGCTCAACGTACTGCATGGCTTTGCCATAGATTCCTTTTGCAATCGAGCGCTCCGCCATGACGCACAAGGTTTGTGGGGTGGGGCTGGATGCCGCCTCATGGCTGCGCTCATGTGAATTGTGACAATAGGGACAGGTAAATGTGGATGCCTGGTCTTCTACGTCCAGGTTCGCGCCACATTGTGTGCATTCAAATACAGCTAAAGCCATCTCGGTCGTGTTCCGTTAGCGTGGAAAAGGACACAGCCTTTTTAAGCTGTGTAATTGTAAAACTCTAACGTATCTGACGGTCGGTGTCAGGGAAAGATAATGGGATGGCTGAAAATATTTTCAAGCATCCGGTACTTGCCATTAAGGTGTAATTGAAATTGTTCTTGCGCGCTGGTTCGACAGATAAATATTGTCCTTGTCCAGCGGCTTGCCTTCGCGCACGGCATCGAGCCAGTCCTGCGTGCTGGCGACGGCGGCGAAATTCGAGTGGAACACGGTGCAAAAGACGCGGTGGATTTCCTCGGCGCTGGCCGTGCCGCCCGCATTCGCGTAGGGCAGGGTGCCGCTGGCGTCGTGCAGGAACTCGACCTGCAAGCCGTCGTGCGCGGCCTGGTAGATGGTGGCGGCGTCGCAGTTGTGCGTCATGTAGCCGGTTACCGCCAGGGTGTCGATGCCGTGGCGCTCCAGCCAGGCGCGCAAGTCCGTGGCTGCAAACGCGCTGGCCTGCGTGACGGCCAGCCTGGGCCAGGCGCACAGCATCGACGCGCTGGCCGAGCGGGCCGCCATGAGCCGGCGCAATTTCACGCGCCACTTCCGCCAGGCGACGGGCACGTCGTTCAAGCAATGGCTGCTGAACCAGCGCCTTGCGCATGCGCAAAGCCTGCTGGAAAAAAGCGCGGCCTCGATCGATGTCGTGGCGCAAGAAGCCGGCTTCGGCACGGCCCTGTCGCTGCGCCAGCATTTCCGGGCCAGCTTGCAGACGTCGCCGTCGGCGTACCGCAAGCTGTTCCGCGAGAAACAGGCGTGCGTGGCGCGCTGAAATCAAGGCGCATGGCCTGCCGCCGCTGCCACTTCCGCCGCGTCGAGCAGCCGGTAACTGCTGGCCCGTTCCGCCGAGTCGAGGGTAATCATCGTCAGCGGCGGCCCGCCAAACTGGCGGAAGCGTGATTTTGTCGCCGCGTAGGCGGGCACCAGGGTGATGAGATTGCGTACCAGCAATCCAACATGCCGCGCCGCATGCTCGATGACGACGATGCGCGCCGTTGGCGCACCCTGCGGGCCGAGCGCGATCAGCGGCAGCGGGCGTCCCTGCCAGGTGCAGCTGCCGCCGGGCGCGGCCATGCCGTCGGAAGCGGGCGCCTGCATGTCGGCAGGCAGGGGCAGAATGGTGACGATGGCGCTCATCGGCAAGGCCAGTTCCTCGCCCGCATCGCAGATGATGTAGGCGTCGCCGCTGCGCTCGTCGTGCGCCGGCGCCTGGTCGCCCGTTGCCTGCGACGCCTGCGGGCACAGGGCCAGCAAGGCCGCGTCGTCGAGCACCAGTTGCGGCGGGCCGGATGCCGCCGTGATCGTGGCCGCCACCAGCGCGTGAGCGCATGGCCCGTCGCTTCCGTGCAGGATGCGGCTGCTATCGGTATCGCGCACGGCCAGCGTCTTGTCGACGCGCAGCCCCAGGCAAAGGCCGTCGCGTTCCAGCACGGCCAGCAGGGGCGGCGGCGCGGACGGTGCCGGCAAGGCGCCGTCGAGCACGGCGCCGTTGAGCACATAGACTTGCCGTCCGCGCCAGCGCGCCACCCCGGCCAGTTGTCCATTCCAGCCGAATGCCGTGTCCAGCGGCGGGCACGGCAGGACCTCGGCGACCAGCGTCGCGGGCAGTGCCAGCACGCGCCCCGCCAGTTCGAACAGCGCCAGCGGCACGCTGCCGCCCGCTTGCGCATCGCGCGGGCGCGCATCGAGTCCCGTTTGCATGCCCGCCGTCCGGCTCCAGGCTTGCGCCCGCAGCATCAGGCGCTGCGGTTCCAGCAGGTTCAGCAGCTCATCGCCGCCGGCGTGACGCGCGACGTGACGGAAGAAACGGTCAGGCGCGTCGTCGTGGCACACTTGCTCGATATGGTCAGGATGGATTTTCCGTACGCTGCAGATGGCGTCGACCGCCAGGCCGGCCAGGCGGCCTTCCGCCGCCAGCAGCAGCACGTAGGCACAGGGGGCATCGGCCGGCATGTCGAGCCAGCCGCGCAAGTCGATCAGGGGTATCACCTGGCCCAGGTGCGAAAACACGCCTGCCAGGGCGCCTGTGGCGCCCGGCATGGGCAGCACGCCGGCCGGTAGCGGCAGCGCCTGGCGCACATGCAATGACGCGATGCCCACCTGCAGCAGGCCGATGCGCACCTGCACGTAGTCCTGCGCCGCCGGTGCCGGGGCAGACATGCTCAGTGCCCCGCGGCGGCGGTTGCCTGCAGGTCCGTCAGCAGTTGCGCCACATGCCTGCTGGAGTCGACCTGGGCGGCCGTGGCCTGGTCGATCTGGCCTATCGATTGTGTTGTGTTATGCACGGAGTCGCGGATCTGTTCGAAGGACAGGCGCACCTGTTCCGACAGGGTGCCGCTTTGATCGACGCGGCCGATGGTGGCGTCGATCAGGCGCGCGATGTTGCGCGCCGCATCGCCGGATTTTTCGGCCAGTTTGCGCACTTCATCGGCCACGATGGCGAAACCACGGCCATGTTCGCCGGCGCGGGCCGCCTCGACGGCCGCATTGAAGGCCAGCAGGTTGGTCTGGATCGCAATATCGCTGATGGTGCTGACGATTTCCTGCACGTCCTGCGACGATTTCTGGATCTCCAGGATGGAGTCGATCGATTGACCGAGCAGTACGCGCCCCTGCCGGGCATGCTGTTCCGTTTGCTGTGCGATGGTGTTCGCATGCGCGGCACCCTGGCCGATGCTGTCGATGGCGCGGGCCAGCTCCTGCATGACGTCGCCGATGCCGGCGACGCGGCTGCTGACGGTCTGTTCGCGCTCGACCTGCTGCGTGATGTCCATGGCAAATTTGACGACCTTGAAGGCGCGGCCGTTGGTGTCGAGTATGGGATTGTAGGTGGCTTGCAGCCAGATGGCGGCGCCATGCTTGGCGAGGCGGTGGAAACGGGCGCTCTTGAACTTTCCTTCGCCCAGGTCGGCCCAGAAGTTGCGGTAGCCTTCGCTCTGCACCAGGGCGTCGTCGCAAAACATGCTGTGGTGCTGGCCCTGCACTTCTTCCAGCGTGTAGCCGACGGCACGCAGGAAATTGCTGTTGGCCGTCAGGATAGTGCCCCGCATGTCGAATTCGATCACCGCCTGCGAACGGGCGATGGCATCGATCTTGCCGGCCGTTTCGGAGCTGAGGCGCTTGGCAGCCGTGATGTCGGTGGCAAACTTGATCACCTTCAGCGGCCGGCCATCGACATCCAGGATGGGGTTGTACGACGCCTGTATCCACACTTCGCGGCCCAGTTTGTCCAGCCTGCGGAATTCGCCGGACTGGAATTGTCCGCGCTCCAGGCTTTCCCATAATTGCCGGTAGCTGCTCGCCCGCACATCTTCCTCGGTGCAAAACATGCGGTGGTGCCGGCCGAGCAATTCCTGTTCCTGGTAGCCAAAGGTGCGCAGAAAGTTGTCATTGGCGCGCAGCACGCGGCCCTGCAAATCGAATTCGATCACGGCCTGTACCCGTTCGATAGCCTGGATCTTGCCGGAAAAGTCCTGGCGCGCGTGCATATTGGCCGTGATGTCGTCGATGAGCGCGATGACATGGTCGGGCTGTCCGCCATCGTGCGACAGCGGCACATAGCGGGCCTGTATCCACACTTCCCGTCCTTGCTTGTCCACGCGGCGAAATTCGCCCGCCTGCGACTGGCCCTCGGCCAGCAGGCTCCAGAATTGCCGTTCTTCCTGTTGCCGTTCGCGCGTGGCCATGCATAGCAACTGATGTGGCTGGCCCAGCAATTCGTCGCGCTGGTAGCCGAACAGGTCCAGCGCGAACGCGTTGGCGTCGCTCACGCAGCCGCGCAGGTCGAATTGCATCAGCCCTTGCAGCTTGCCCAGTGCTGCAAGCAGGCCCATGTCATCCATGCCTTGCCGTGCGATGCCAGCGTCCATGATCGGGTGGTTCATTGCATTCTCCAATGTTCTCGGACCGGCGCGCGCCGGCACAACTGTTCCTGGCGGTGTGTGCCACGTGTCCGTCAGACAGGCGAGCGATGTAGCTTGATGGCGGACGCAGGTTTGGCATCTGCGGAAACAAATAAATTAAATATGCCCAATTAAACAAATATTAAATGAATTAGTCAAATGGTATTTGAGATTTTCCAAGCAAGATACCCGATTTTCTTGTTTTTACAGAGCGGCGTGGGGGAAGATGTTTCTTTGTGGGTACAAGTGTGCCGGCAATATAAAAAATAAATATGTCAAATATATCAAATAATTTGCGCTACCCTTGGCATGCCGGGTCGCGGCTGCCGTGCTGGAGCTTGGTGCTGACGCCGATTTGCTGCGCGATGAAGGCGGCCTGGTCAAATTCGTGGCGTTCCTGGAACGAGACGGTTTCCGCGCTCATCAGTTCGGCATACGTCTGCATCAGGGTCGAGGCGGCAACATGCTTGCCTTGCTCCAGATAGGTGTCGATGGCGGCCAGCAGCACGCGGTAGTCGGCATTGTCCTTGCTGCCGCCAAAGTTCAGCGACAACTGCCCGCAGGCGCGCCGGATGGGGTCGCGTTCCCCGTCCGGCACGCCTTGCGCGCGCAGCCATTGCAAAGCCTTCAATGGCGGGCCGCCAAACGACGGTGGAGAGATGATGGCCTGGATGGCCACCTTGACGGCGTCGTCGATTCTTCCTGCGCGCACATACTGGCCATGCAGCAGCACCAGCGCATCCGTGTATTCGGGCAGGATGGCCAGCGCCGCTTCCAGCAGGGCGACGGCGGCGTCCGGCTTGCGCTGCGCAATCAATTCCCTGGCCTCCAGATAGGCGGCGCGGGGCGAGGCGGGGTCGTCGGCCAGCGACGGCGTGGCGACGTACTCGTCTTCCGCCGTCGCGTAGGCTTGCAGAAACGCCGCCAGGCTGGAAAAGTGCGGCTGCAATCGCCACTCGTCGTGCCACGTTTCGACGACGATGGGCTCGGCCGCTTCGCGCCCGATGGGCCAGTACAGGCCGAACGTGTCGCCATTGCCCAGCGCGCCCTCGGCAAACGGGGTGAAGCCGAGGGGCGGGTAGGGTGTATCGTGCCGCCAATCCTGGTGTGTCGAGATCTGGGCGAGGTTTGCAGGTAGTTGCATGGGGGGGGAGCGGAGAATAAAACGCCAGTGTAGACCAACGCGGCTGGCGCGTCCCCATGGCTTACCTGTGCGGCTCGTGTATGCGGAATTTTCTCACCACGCCCGCCTGGTCGAACATGACGGCCACTTCGCGCGTGCCTTTTTCACCCAGGAGGGGGATCAGCCGCGTCACGCCGGGCGTTTGCAGCTGGTTCTTGTAGACCCAGACTTCATAGCCGGGGTCGAAGCTGACGACGGTGGCGTTGCCCAGGGCCGCGTCGAGGTCGAGGCGGGTGGTCTTGCCCACCTTGATGTTCTGATAGATGGCGCCGTTGTCCGGCGCGCGGTTGACCTTGTATTCACTGGCGGTGCACATGGCCACGGCCAGGCCCGCGAGGCAGGAAGCTGCCAGTTTTATCAATGTGTTCATATGGACTCCCGGTGTGCATCACTGCTTCCAATCTCAGAGGGGACGGGCGTGATGTCAGGAGGGGAGTGTGCTTGCGAACCAGGTAATGTGCTACCAGATTATACAAAGTCTCATATTTCGATGCTGCTGGTACTGGTTGGCGGTGCTTTTAGCGATTCTGCAACACGTCGGTCGAGAGCGCCAGGGTTTCCTTGATTTCTTCCATCACCACATAGCTTTTCGACTGGGCCGCGCCCGGCAGCTGCAGCAGCATGTCGCCGAGCAATTTGCGGTACTCGGCCATTTCATGGATGCGCGCCTTGATCAGGTAATCGAAGTCGCCCGACACCAGGTGGCATTCCTGCACTTCGGGAATTTGCAACACTTCACGCCGGAATTGCTCAAAGGCTGACGCGGATTTCTGATTCAGCGTAATCTCTACAAAGACGAGCAGCTTGGCGCCCAGCGCGGCCGGGTTCACCTTGGCGTGGTAGCCGGTAATGACGCCGTCGCGCTCCATGCGCTTGACACGCTCGATGCAGGGCGTAATCGACAGGCCCACCTGCTCGCCCAGGTCTTTCATCGAGATGCGGCCATCCTGCTGCAGGATGCGCAGGATGTGACGGTCCAGCTTATCCAGTCCGCGTGCCGATTCTTTAAGTATTCTCATGATTTATTGCTGAAATTCTCGATTTATACGTGAACAAATACTGGGTCATTCCCAATATCATAGCGGTAAATCTGGCAATAGCCTAAAAAATATAATGAGGAAACTATGCGTATCGTGATTCTGGGTAGCGGCGTCATCGGCGTCACCAGTGCTTACTATCTGGCCAAGGCAGGACATGAAGTGACCGTCATCGACCGCCAGCCCGGCCCGGCACTGGAAACCAGCTTCGCCAATGCGGGGCAAATCTCGCCCGGCTACGCTTCGCCATGGGCCGCGCCCGGCATTCCCCTGAAGGCCGTGAAGTGGATGATGCAGCGCCACGCGCCGCTGGCCATCTCGCTCGACGGCAGCGCCGCCCAGCTCAAATGGATGTGGCAGATGTTGCGTAATTGCACACCGGAAGCCTACGCCGTGAACAAGGAGCGCATGGTGCGCCTGGCCGAGTACAGCCGCGACTGCTTCAAGGTCTTGCGCGCCGAGGCGGGCATCGCCTATGAAGGCCGCCAGCAAGGCACGATGCAATTGTTCCGTACTGAAAAGCAATACAACGACGCTTCGAAGGATATCGAAGTGTTGAAGGACGCGGGCGTGCCGTATGAAGTGCTGCAGCGCGATGAACTGTCGCGCGCCGAACCGGCCCTGGAAGCCGTCAAGGACAAGCTGTTCGGCGGCCTGCGCCTGCCCAACGATGAAACGGGCGATTGCCAGCTGTTTACCACGCGCCTGTCCGAAATGGCCGTCGCGCTGGGCGTGAAATTCCGCTACGGCGTGGCCATCGATGCGCTGCTGACGCAGGGCGATGAAATTGCCGGCGTGCAATGCGGCGCGGAAATCGTGAAAGCCGATTCCTACGTCGTGGCGCTCGGTTCCTACTCGACGGGCTTCATGCAGCCGCTGCTCGACATCCCCGTGTATCCGCTGAAGGGCTATTCGATCACCGTGCCCATCGTCAACGCGGCCAAGGCGCCCGTCTCGACCATCCTCGATGAAACGTACAAGATCGCCGTGACGCGCTTCGACGACCGCATCCGCGTGGGCGGCATGGCGGAAATCGCCGGCTACAACCTGAACCTGAACCCGCGCCGCCGCGAAACGCTGGAAATGGTCGTCAACGACCTGTTCCCCGGCGGCGGCAACACGGCCGAAGCGACGTTCTGGACGGGCTTGCGCCCGATGACGCCGGACGGCACGCCCATCGTCGGCCGCACGCCGCTGCGCAACCTGTTCCTCAACACGGGCCACGGCACCCTGGGCTGGACCATGTCCTGCGGTTCGGCGCAATTGCTGGCCGACCTGATGTCGTCGAAACAGCCGGCCATCCTGGCCGAGGACCTGTCCGTCAGCCGCTACAGCGGCGCGCAGCGCGGCGGCAAGCTGCAATACGCGGGAGCCTGAGATGGCGGGAAGCATGCCTCCAAAGGAACGTAGCGGCGCCATCCTGACGGTGGACCTCGATGCCGTGCGCGCCAACTACCGCTTGCTGCGCGACAAGGCGCACCCGGCCGCCTGCTCGGCCGTCGTGAAGTCCGACGCGTATGGCCTGGGCGCCGCGCAAGTGGGCGCGGCCCTGTATGAAGAAGGGTGCCGCCATTTCTTCGTGGCCCACCTGGAAGAGGGCATCAGCCTGCGCCCGCACGTGGCGCCCGACGCGGCCATCTTCGTGCTGCACGGCCCGCCCGTCGACACGGAAGGCGAATTCACGGCCCACGGCCTGATCCCCGTGCTCAACAGCGAGCCGCAGGTGGCGGGCTGGCGCAGGCATGCCAGGGCGCTGGGCACCACCCTGGACGCCATCGTGCAGGTGGATACGGGCATGTCGCGCATGGGCCTGTCGCCGCAGGAAATCGACGCCTGGCTGCTGGATGCTCACTTTCTCGACGGCATCAAGGTGCGCTACCTCATGAGCCACCTGGCGTGCGCCGACGAGCGCGCCAACCCCATGAATGGCGAGCAGCTGGCCCGTTTCACCGCCATCCGCGCCCGCTTGCCGCAGTACCGCGCCAGCCTGGCCAATTCCTCGGGCATCTTCCTGTCGCCCGACTATCACTTCGACCTGGTGCGCCCGGGCGCGGCCCTGTACGGCATCGGGCCGCAGGGCGGCGAGCCGAATCCCCTGCGCTCCGTGGTCCGCCTGCAGGGCAAGGTCATGCAGACGCGCACGATTGCCGCCGGCGACCACGTGGGCTACAGCCGCCGCTACACGGCCAGCGAGCCGCGCCAGGTGGCCACTGTTTCCGTCGGTTACGCCGACGGCTGGCTGCGCAGCATGAGCAACCAGGGCCTGGCCATCGTCGACGGCGTGAAAGTGCCGCAGATCGGCGCCATTTCCATGGATTCCATCACCCTCGACGTGAGCGCCGTCGCCCGCGAGCGCATCGCGCCGGGCAGCCTGGTCGACCTGATCTGCGCCGAACACCCGGTCGACGCCGTGGCGGCCATGGCCAATACCATCGGCTATGAGGTGCTGACGAACCTGGGCGGACGCTACTACCGCGAGTACCGGGGCCTGGCACGTTAGCGCACCTGCCAAAACGCCCCTGGCGTTGTTGCCTTGCCTTGCCGTACATTCGTACTGTCTTCGGCAAGGCGCCTAGCCCTGAGCATTTTTTCAGGTGCGCTGGTTTCGCACGCTAAGCAGCGCGAAACCGATAATTGTGTGGCAAGATAGCCCCGGAGTGAACTTCACTCCAGGGCTATTTTTTTACCATCATCGGGGATTTCTATGAGTCAATATAACGTTGCTATCATCGTCGGCAGCCTGCGCAAGGATTCCTTCAACCGCAAGCTGGCCGACGCGCTCGTCAAGCTGGCGCCGCCCGAGTTTTCTTTTAAACATATCGAGATCGGCGACTTGCCGCTGTACAACCAGGATGACGATGGCGCGCAGGCCGAGCAGGTGCTGCGCCTCAAATCCGACATTTCTGCATCGCAAGCCTTGCTCTTCCTCACTCCCGAATACAACCGCTCGATTCCCGGCGTGCTGAAAAACGCCCTCGACCACGGTTCGCGCCCGTATGGCCAGAGCGTGTGGGGCGGCAAGCCGGGCGCCGTGCTCGGCGTGTCCGTGGGCGCCACGGGCACGGCGCTGGCGCAGCAGCATTTGCGCAATGTGCTGGCCTACCTGGACGTGCCGCTGCTGGGCCAGCCGGAAATGTTTATCCAGGCCAAGGACGGCCTGTTCGACGAGCACGGCGGCATCGGCCCGGCCAGCCTGGGCTTCTTCCAGGGCTGGATGCAGCGCTATGCGGACTGGGTGCGCAAGCACGCCGTGCACGCTTGATGCATATCAAGGCGGCAGCGCTCAGCGTTGCCGCTTGTTCACATTCTTTGACCAACGATGCCAGGATTTCAATATTGGCACGGCTGTCTCGGTATAATGCGCCCTTTCTGTAGCGCAATACTTTCCAATTTCCTGCCGACTCCATGTGGACTAAACCTGTTCCGCGCATGAACTTGCGCCGTTTGATCGTGCTCGTGGCCTTTGCCAGCGCCCTGGTTTCCCTGGCCAACACCTTTTATGCGAGCTACAGCGTGCAGCGCCAGCTGCTGATCGATACCACCCTGGAAGCGAACCACGCCTACGCGAGCAAGCTGGCCAGCACGGCCGAGGATTTCCTGCAGTCGGCGCGCCAGCAGCTGGCCTACAGCGCCGGCGGCCTGCCGTCGCGCATGGAGGACGAGCAGTGGCTGACGGACGAGGCGCAGCGCCTGCGCCTGCAGACGAACAGCTTCAACTCCGTGCTCATCGTCGACGCCCAGGGCAAGGTGCTGGGCGTGTCGCCGGAAACGCTGGCCCTCAAGCACCGCACGCTCGATTCGGCCGGCGCCGCGCAGGCGCTGCGCGAACGGCGTCCCCTGATCACGCAGCCGTACATGTCCTCGGCCGGCAACCTGGTGGTCTTCATTTCGCACCCCATCGTCGGCAAGGATGGCCGCTACCTGGGCTATGTGGGCGGCAGCATCTACCTGAAACAGAAAAACATCCTGTACACCATGCTGGGCCAGCATTATTACCGCGACGGCTCCTACCTGTACGTGGTCGACCAGAACCGGCGCCTGCTGTACCACCCGGACCCGGATCGCCTGGGCGACGTGGCGGGCAGCAACCAGGTCATCGACACCATCATCGCGCAGCGCGGCGCCGGCAACCAGCGCATGAGCAACAGCCTGGGCGTGGACATGCTGGCCGGCTATGCCGTCATGCCGTCGACGGGCTGGGGCATCGTGGCGCAGCGGCCGACGGCCATGACCCTGGCGCCGCTGCAACAGCTGATGGCCAATACCGTGTGGCATTCGCTGCCGATTGCCTTGCTCAGTCTGCCATTCATCTGGTGGCTGGCCAGCCTGATTTCGCGGCCCCTGGTGCAACTGGCCGAGGGCGCGCGGCGCATGGATGCGCCCGGCACGGCCGAGCGCATTGCCGCCATCCGCTCGTGGTACGTGGAAGCGGCGCAGATCAAGAAAGCCTTGCTGAAGGGCTTGGGGTTGTTGCAGAACAAGATCGGCAAGCTGAAGTTCGACGTGCAGACGGACCCGCTGACAGGCCTGTCGAACCGGCGCGGCATGGCGGCGGCGCTCGATGCCTGGCAGGCCCAGGCGCGGCCGTTTTCCGTCATCGCCATCGATATCGACCATTTCAAGCAAGTCAACGACCGCTGGGGCCACGCCGTCGGCGATGAAGTCATCCTGCGCCTGGCGCAGCTGATGCGCGCCTGCTCGCGCGATGCCGACGTGCTGTGCCGCAATGGCGGCGATGAATTCATCATGCTGCTGCCCGACGCCGACCTCGACGTGGCGCTGCAGGTGGCCGAACGCCTGCGCGCCAGGGTGGCCGCCGCCGAGATCCCCGGCGCCGGCCCCGTGACGGTATCGCTGGGCGTCGTGTCGTCGGAGCAGGCGGCGGGCAAGGCGGGCGGCGCCGATGCCGTGCTGCTGGCGGCCGACGCGGCCCTGTACGTGGCCAAGGAAAACGGCCGCAACCGCGTGGGCATCACGGAGCCGGCCTGAGGCGTTTTTACGCCGGAGCGGCTTGACCTTGCCATTCGGGAAACGTCAAACTGATCCTATGTTTTCTCCGATTTCTGAGTCTGTTATGTTTTGCCGGACAAGCCTAGAGTGGAGGCCTGGGTAAAACAGACGTCACACGTCGGGAAGGCAACACATGTTAGGGCTTACGGCATTGGAGCTGGCGCGCGTCCAGTTCGGCTTCACCATCTCATTCCACATCATTTTTCCTGCCATCACGATCGGCCTGGCCAGTTACCTGACGGTGCTGGAAGCGGCGTGGCTGCGCACGCAGGACGCCGTGTACCGCGACCTGTACCACTTCTGGTCGAAGATTTTCGCCGTCAACTTCGGCATGGGCGTCGTCTCCGGCCTCGTCATGGCTTACCAGTTCGGCACCAACTGGAGTTTCTTTTCCGATTACGCGGGCAGCATCACGGGGCCGCTGCTGGCCTATGAAGTGCTGACGGCCTTCTTCCTGGAAGCGGGCTTCCTCGGCGTAATGCTGTTCGGCTGGCACCGCGTGGGGCCCGGCCTGCACATGTTCGCCACGTCCATGGTGGCGCTGGGCACCCTGATCTCGGCCACCTGGATCATCGCCTCGAACAGCTGGATGCAGACGCCGCAGGGGCATGAAGTCGTCGACGGCAGGATCGTGCCCGTGGACTGGCTGGCCGTCATCTTCAATCCCTCGTTTCCCTACCGCCTGCTGCACATGAGCGTGGCCGCCTTCCTTGCCACGGCCTTGCTGGTGGTGGCGTCGGCCGCCTGGCATTTGCTGCGCGGCAACGACAATGCGGCCATCCGCAAGATGATGAGCATGGGCCTGTCCATGCTGCTGATCGTCGCGCCCATCCAGGCCGTGATCGGCGACCTGCATGGCTTGAACACGCTCGAGCACCAGCCGGCCAAGCTGGCCGCCATGGAAGGTCACTGGGAAAACAAGGGCGGCGAGGGCACGCCGCTGATCCTCTTCGGCTGGCCCGACATGGCGCGCGAGGCAACCCTGTACAAGGTGGAAATCCCCCGCCTGGGCGGCCTGATCCTCGCGCACGACTGGAATGGCACGATCCCCGCGCTGAAGGACTTCGCGCCGCGCGACCGGCCCCCTTCCGCCGTCGTCTTCTGGTCCTTCCGCATCATGGCTGGCCTGGGCATGCTGATGATCGCGCTGGGCATCTGGAGCGCGTGGCTGCGCTGGCGCGGCACGCTGTGGCGCTCGCGCCTGTTCCTGCGCTGCGCGCTGTGGATGGGACCCAGCGGCCTGGTGGCCATGCTGGCCGGCTGGTACACGACGGAAATCGGCCGCCAGCCGTGGACCGTCTACGGCCTGCTGCGCACGCAAGACGCCGTCTCGGCGCATGGCGCCACGCAGCTGGGCATCACCCTGGTGCTGTTCGTCGTCATCTATTTTGCCGTGTTCGGCACGGGCATCGGCTACCTGCTGCGGTTGATCCGCGTGGGGCCGCAGCCGCATGAGGGCGAGCGCGTCGAACAAGGCGGCCCCGGCCAGGAACGCACGCCCGCGCGGCCTATCTCGGCCGCGCATCTTGAAGCACCAGCACAAGGAGGAAATTCGCATGGGCATTGATCTGCCGCTACTGTGGGCCGTCATTATCCTGTTCAGCATCATGATGTACGTGGTGATGGATGGCTTTGACCTGGGCATCGGCATCCTGTACCCGTTTTTCAAGGACAAGAGCGAGCGCGACGTGATGATGAATACGGTGGCGCCCGTCTGGGACGGCAATGAAACCTGGCTGGTGCTGGGCGGCGCCGGCATGCTGGCCGCCTTTCCGCTTGCCTATTCCGTGGTGCTGAGCGCCTGCTATTTGCCGCTCAGCTTCATGCTGATGGGCCTGATCTTCCGCGGCGTGGCCTTCGAGTTCCGCTTCAAGGCGCGCGAACGCGAGCGCCACCTGTGGGACAAGGCCTTCATCGCCGGCTCGGTGGCGGCCGCCTTCTTCCAGGGCGTGACCCTGGGCGCCTACATCCAGGGCATGCCGATGGAAGGGCGCAGCTATGCGGGCGGCGCGCTGGACTGGCTCACGCCGTTCTCGCTGTTCGCGGGTGCGGGTCTGGTGGCGGCGTATGCCTTGCTGGGCAGTACCTGGCTGATCATGAAGACGCAGGGGGGCCTGCAGGCGCGCGCCGGGCGCCTCACGCGCGTGCTCGTGTGGCTGCTGCTGGGCGTGATTGCCGTCATCAGCATCTGGACGCCGCTGGTCGATCCGGCCATCGCCGCGCGCTGGTTTGCGCTGCCGCAACTGTTCTGCTTCCTGCCCGTGCCGCTGCTGGTGGCGGGCGCGGGCTGGCTGCTGCTGCGCTCCCTGCGGCGCGGGCGGCAAACGGCGCCGTTCCTGTGCACCCTGGCCCTCGTCTTCCTCGGCTACACGGGCCTGGGCATCAGCGTGTGGCCCAACATTATCCCGCCGTCGGTATCGATCTGGGAGGCGTCCTCGCCGCCGCAAAGCCAGGGCTTTACCCTGGTGGGCGCGCTGTTCATCATTCCCGTGATCCTGATGTATACGGTGTGGTCATATTATGTGTTTCGTGGCAAAGTCTTGCCGGAAGATGGTTATCACTGATGAAACAAGTTGAACAAGGACAACAATCATGGCGGAAGCGACTGGCGTGGCTGGCCGGCATCTGGCTGGCCAGCGTGGCCACCCTGGGCCTGGCCGCCTGGGCGATGCGCCTGCTGATGCGGGCGGCGGGGATGGGCAGCTGATGGCGCAGGTATCGCAGGTGTCGGGCATCCGCTGCGAAGTCGGCGGCCGGTTGCACCCGCTGGCCTTCCTCGGCTGCCGCGAACTCAACTATGGCCAGCGCAGCGCGCTGCCGCTGCACCCGTTCCGCCTGAGCGTGCCGGAAGCGGCGCTGGCGGGCCTGCTCGACGAACCGTTCAACAGTTTTATCCAGACTTGCCGCGAAGACGACTTGCAGTACGAGGAAAGCGACTTGCCCGAACTCAAGGAAGCGGGCTACCCCGGCATCTCGGCCATGCTGGCGGGGCACCGGCCGCTGCTGGCCGACATGTTGCTCGACTTCATGATCGGCGACCTGCTGGTCGCCATCGGGCGCGCCAGCGGCTACCGGCCACCGCGCGCGCGCCATTGGGGCGACGTCGAGGCGGCCGATGGCCGCGCGTATTTCACCATCAATGAAGTGCAGAAAGTGACTTTTGCCGATGGCCAGGCCATCTTCGAAGGGCAGGGATATGATGGTGTGTACGTCATCTGGCTGACGCACGGCGACGGGCGCAAATAGGGGCTTGACCTTCCTCATGTGGGAAGGTTTATAGTTGTGTCATGAACCGTGCCTTTTTCCGCTCACTCGCCCGCTCGCTGCTCTGGCTGCTGGCCGTTACGCTGCCCTTGCAGGGCTTTGCGTCGGCCATGCGCAGCTGCTGCGTGGACGAGCTGGCGGCAGCGGTCACCGTCACCGTCGCGGCCATGCCGGCGCCCCAGTGCCATGACATGGGCGACATGCAGATGCAAGGCCAGCCGCTGAACATGGCCATGGCCGATGGCGGCGCCACGCACCATGGCCACGATTGCAGCAACCATGGCGCCTGCACCGTGGGCGCCACGGCGCCGCCCGGCATGCCCGCCCTGCACGCCTTGACCCTGCGCGCGCCGCCCCCGGCGCTGGCGCCCGATTCCCTGTTCGCCGGGCATATCCCGCCTGGCCCCGAACGTCCCCCGAGAAGCACGCGCTCCGCCTGACCGCCCTTGAACCCGGCGGCGCGGCCGCTGCACGCCCATCGCGGCCGTGCCGGCCGCCCCCGGCGTTCCGACGGCGCGCCCGCCGCGCCATACCCCGTCATTCAAGGAAGTACCATGAAACAATTATTCAGCCTCGCGCTGGCCGCCGGCGTGGCATCAGCCGCGCTGCCGCCGGCCGCCGCGCAGTCCCAGCCCCAGCCCGCCCCGCAAGAGGCGCAAGCGCCCGTGCCGGCCCCCGCCTACCGCTCCGCCTTTGCCGGCTACCGTCCCGCCGCCGAGGAAGACGCCACGCCCGACCAGGCCTGGCGCGCCGTCAACGACAAAGTCGGCAAGGCCGGCGGCCACATGGGCATGATAAAGATGGAGGGCCACAAGATGCAGGGCCACGCGATGGAAGGGCACACCATGCCGATGGAGAGGTCCGGCCCCAAGCCGGCTGCCCGGCCCGCCCCGCAACACCAGCATGAGGGACACTGAGATGGCACGTTTCACAAAATCAACTTGCCTGACGCCGCTGGCGCTGGCGGCCGCCTTGCTGCTCAGCGGCTGCGCCAGCTTCAGCGAGGACGGTGGCATGCAGACGGTGTCCGCGCTGGCCGACGCCCGCACGGGCGCCCCCGCGGCATTGACGGACAAGGGCGGCGAGGAAAAGCTGGCCTCCCTGCTGGCCCGGCCCCTGGACGCCGACAGCGCCGTGCGCATCGCCCTGATGAACAACCATGGCATGAAGGTGGCACTGGCCGAGCTGGGCGCGTCCGAGGCGGACCTGGTGCAGGCGGGGCGCTTGCGCAACCCGGGCCTGTCCTTCGGTCGCTCGCACGGCAGCCACGGCAATGAAATCGACCGCGGCGTCAGCTTCGACCTGGCGGGCCTGTTGACCATGCCGATGCGCGTAAACATCGAGCGGGGCCGTTTCGAGCAAGCCAAGCTGCAGGCGGCCAGCAGCGCCGTGCAACTGGCGCTTGAGACGCGCCGCGCCTATTTCAATGCGGTCGCCGCCGTGCAGACGGAAGCGTTCATGCAGCGGGCGCTGCTGTCGGCCGAGGCGGGCGCCGAGCTGGCCACGCGCCTGCGGCAGGCGGGCAACTGGAGCCGCCTCGACCAGGCGCGCCAGCAAGTGTTTTATGCGGATGCCGTCGGCGACCTGGCGCGCGCGCGCCACCTGGCATTGGTGACGCGCGAGCACCTGACGCGCTTGCTGGGCCTGTGGGGCAGGCAGACCAGCTTTACTTTGCCGTCGCGCTTGCCCGACTTGCCGGCCCAGGCGGCCGACGCGGGCAATATCGAGGCGCAGGCGATGGAGCAGCGCCTCGACGTGCAAAGAGCGAAACTCGACGTCCATGCGACCGCCAGTGCACTGGGCCTGTCCAAGGTCACGGGTTTCATCAATGTGCTCGACGTGGCTTATACCAACAAGAGCACGAGCGAGGCGCCGCGCGAAAACGGCTATGAGGTATCGCTGGAACTGCCCCTGTTCGACTGGGGCACGGCGCGCAACGCCAGGGCGCAGGCGCTGTATGAACAGTCGCTGCAGCGCACGGCGGGCACGGCGGTACGGGCCCGCTCGGAAGTGCGCGAGGCGTATTCGAGCTACCGCACGGCCTACGACCTGGCGCGCCACTACCGCGATGAAGTCGTGCCGCTGCGCAAGACAATCTCGCATGAAGTGTTGCTGCGTTACAACGGCATGCTGGCCAGCGTGTTCGAGCTGCTGGCCGATGCGCGCGAACAGGTCGCCAGCGTAAACAGCGCCATCGAAACCCAGCGCGATTTCTGGATCGCGCAAACTGAATTGCAATCGACCATCAACGGCAGCGGCCCAGGTGCGGCAACTGCGGCAAAGGAATAATGATGATTACACGTAGAAACTTTTTCATGAACGCGGGCGCCGTCGCCCTCAGTGCGGCAGCGGTGAGCCGCGTCGGTGCGGCGTCCCTGCCGGAAGCCGTCAGCATGGCCGGCGCGGAGACGAAGGCGCCGCCCCCGCCGCCGAACGGTCGCCCGTACAACCCCGTCGTCACCCTGAATGGCTGGTCCTTGCCCTGGCGCATGAATAACAACGTCAAGGAGTTCCACCTGGTGGCCGAACCCGTCGTGCGCGAACTGGCGCCCGGCATGATGGCCAACCTGTGGGGCTACAACGGCCAGTCGCCCGGTCCCACCATCGAAGTGGTGGAGGGCGACCGCGTGCGCATCTTCGTCACCAATAAATTGCCGGAACACACGAGCGTGCACTGGCATGGCCAGCGCTTGCCCAACGGCATGGACGGCGTCACGGGCCTGACCCAGCCGGGCATTCCTCCCGGCAAGACTTTTGTCTATGAATTCGTTGCCAAGCGGCCCGGCACCTTCATGTATCACCCGCATGCGGACGAAATGACGCAGATGGCCATGGGCATGATGGGTTTCTGGGTGACGCACCCGAAAGACCCGAATTTCATGAAGGTGGACCGCGATTTCGTCTTCCTTCTCAGCAACTACGACATCGATCCCGGCAGCTATACGCCGAAGATCATGACCATGACGGATTTTAATCTGTTCACCTTCAACAGCCGCGTCTTCCCCGGCATAGCCCCCATGGTCGTGCGCCAGGGCGACAAGGTGCGCGTGCGCGTGGGCAACCTGACCATGACCAACCACCCGATTCACATGCATGGCCATGAATTCGAGGTGACGGGCACGGACGGCGGCTGGACGCGCCCCGAATCGCGCTGGCCCGAAGTGACGACGGACGTGGCCGTGGGCCAGATGCGCGCCGTGGAGTTCACGGCCACGGACTTGGGCGACTGGGCTTTCCACTGCCACAAGTCGCACCACACGATGAACGCCATGGGGCACGACGTGCCCACCATGATAGGCGTCGACCACCAGGGCGTGGCGGCGAAGGTCAACCAGCTCGTGCCCGGCTACATGGTGATGGGCGAGCGGGGCATGGCCGACATGGGCGAGATGCAGATGCCGATCCCCGACAATACCTTGCCGATGATGGCCGGCGACGGCCCCTTCGGCGCCATCGGCATGGGCGGCATGTTTACCACGGTAAAGGTGCGCAAGGACCAGAAAACCGGCGACTACCGCGACCCTGGCTGGTACAAGCACCCGGCCGGCAGCGTGGCCTATGAATGGACGGGCGCCTTGCCGGAACCGGTGCGCGGCCAGGGCGCGGGCAAGGCGGCGGCAAAAAGCGGCGTGGAAATGACGGTGCGCAAGCCTGGCGCTCACGCGGGGCATTAATTTGCCGCGATAATGCCCTGACAAAGCCAACGGCTTGCCTAGCACGGCAAGCCGTTTTGTATGTTGCTATAAATCAATGAATTGTTGTTTAGTGACAATCCGAGCATTTTTTTCCTGCTTTTTTCTTTATATTCAAACTGAAGTCCCGTTGCATACCGGCCACCAGGCCATCGGAGGAATCATGTTGAATCGGATGAAAGTGGGCACGCGGCTGCTGGCGGCATTCTTTTGCGTGGCGCTGCTGGGCGCCATCGTGGCCGGCATCGGCATTTTCAACATGGCCAAGATCGACACCATGGCCGGCAGGATGTACAACCATGAATTGCTGGGACTGTCGTACATCAAGGAAGCCAATATCGCCCTGATCAAGGTGGGCCGCGCGCGCAGCAATTTCCTGCTGGCGACCACGCCGGAAGAGCGCAGCCGGCGCCAGGCCGATATCACCACATTCCTCGAACACAATAAAAGCTACCTGGCCAAGGCCGAACCGCTGTTCGTCTCGGCGGCCGCCAAGGAACTGTTTGCCCGTTTCGCGGCCGTCGAAGCGGAATATATCGCCACCATGCAGCAGGCGCTGGCGCTGGCGGCGGCCGAACCGCTGGCGCAGCGCGGCGCGAACCTGACGCAGCTGCTGGACAAGACGCGGTTGCATGCGGATGAACTCGACAGCGTGCTCGATAAATTGTCCTTGCAGAAAGAAGAGCGGGCCAGGGCGGCCGCGGCACAGGCGTCGGAGGTGTACCAGACCAGCCGCACCTTCATGCTCGCCCTGGTGCTGGGCAGCGTGGCGGCCGGGCTGGCGCTGGGCGCGCTGATCACGCGGGGACTGACGCGCCAGCTGGGCGGCGAGCCGGCCTATGCGGTGAAGATCGCCGGCGCCATTGCCGAGGGCGACCTCACCGTGGAGATCCGCACGGCCAGCCATGACAACGCCAGCCTGCTGTTTGCCATGCAAGCCATGCGCGACAAGCTGGTGGCCATCGTCAGCCAGGTGCGCTCGGGCACGGACACCATCCATACGGCTTCGAGCGAAATTGCCCAGGGCAATCTGGACCTGTCGTCGCGCACGGAAGAGCAGGCTAGTTCTCTGGAAGAAACAGCGTCCTCGATGGAGCAGCTGACGTCGGCCGTGCGGCAGAATGCGGACAACGCGCGCCAGGCCAATGCGCTGGCCGGCGCCGCATCCGACGTGGCCGGCAAGGGCGGCACTGCGGTGGGACAGGTGGTGCAGACCATGGAATCGATCAATGCCTCGTCGCGCAAGATCGTCGACATCATCAGCGTCATCGACGGCATCGCCTTCCAGACCAATATTTTGGCCTTGAACGCGGCCGTGGAAGCGGCCCGGGCGGGCGAGGAGGGACGGGGCTTCGCCGTCGTGGCGGCCGAGGTGCGCAACCTGGCCCACCGCTCGGCCAGCGCGGCCAAGGAGATCAAGACCCTCATCGGCGACTCCGTCGAGCAGGTGGAAGTGGGCGCCAGGCTCGTGCGTGACGCGGGCCACACGATGGACGAGGTGGTTACCAGCGTGCGCCAGGTGGCCGACATCATGCAGGAAATCACGGCCGCCAGCGCGGAACAGAGCGCCGGCATCGAGCAAGTCAACCAGGCCGTGCTGCAGATGGACCAGGTGACGCAGCAAAACGCGGCCCTCGTGGAAGAGGCGGCCGCCGCTGCCGAATCGCTGCAGGACCAGGCGCAGACCCTGACGGAGCTGGTGGGCGTGTTCCGCCTGCACGCCCAGGCCGAAGGCATCGCCGTGGCGGCGGCCAGCAATGTCACGCCGCTGCGCCGGCCCGCGCCGGCGGCCAGGGCTGGCCTGCGCCGCCTGGCCTGAAAGCGGCGGCTTCGGGCGCAACACGGACGCCTGGGCTTGGTGGTAGGCTGTCGGTATTGCGCGTTTGCCACTTCCGGTTTCCCCATGTCATCTCCTTTCCTGTCGCCGTACTGTTTCTCCCTGTTGCTGCTGTCCCTGGCGCCCCTGGCACAGGCGCAGGATAGCGATCCCATCCTGCCTTACCGTCCTTCCGTCGCCAGTCCCGCCCAGCTGCCCGTGCCGGGCCAGCTGGAATTCGAGGCGGGCGGCCTGCTGTCGAAAACGGACGACACGCGCCGCGCCAGCCTGCCCTACACCTTCAAGCTGGCGTTCACGCCCGAATGGGGCCTGCTGCTGCAAGGCGAGGGTTTTGTGCGCGCGCGCGCTGAAACGGGGCGGCGCGAGACGGGCGTGGGCGACACGACGTTCGTGCTCAAGCGCGCCTTTGTGCTCGACAGCGCCACGGCGCTGGGCCTGGAACTGGGCTGGAAGTTGCCCACCGCCAAGGACAGCATCGGCAGCGGCAAGAGCGATGTGTCGCTGAACGGTATTTTCAGCCGCGACCTGGGCGCCGTGCACATGGACGCCAATGTGAACGCCACGCGCCTGGGCGCGTCCGACCCGGACACGGGCAGGGTGCAGACGGGCTGGGCGGCCTCCTTTTCCACGCCCGTCAGCGAGCGCTGGGGCGCCACGGCGGAAGTGTCGGGCACGCGCTTGCGCGGCGCGCCGGCCACGGCGCAGCTCTTGCTGGCGGCCACCTACAGCCCCACGCCCCGGCTGGCCATCGACTTCGGCATGGCGCGCGGCTTGACGGGCGCTTCGCCGGACTGGTCGCTGTTCAGCGGCTTGGTCGTGCCTTTGGGCAAGCTGTGGTGAGATTGCGACGGGATTCCTTATGTGTCCTTGCGCACAAACAGTTGGTCACACAAGGTCTACAATTGCGGCATAACTGATAAAAGGAGTGCCCCATGAAAACCCTCATTCTCGCCGCCGTCCTGCTGTCGGCCGCCACCGCCGCAGTCGCCCAGGTCGGCGTCTCCGTCACGGTCGGCCAGCCCGGCTTTTACGGCCGCCTCGACATCGGCGACTATCCCGCGCCGCAATTGATCTACGCCCAGCCCGTCATCGTGCAGCGTCCCCAGTATTATTCGGGCCATCCGATCTACCTGCGCGTGCCGCCCGGCCATGCGAAACACTGGTCCAAGCACTGCCGCAAGTATAATGCCTGTAACCAAGAGGTATATTTCGTCCAAGATAGTTGGTATAACAACCAATATGTGCCCCGTTACCGCCAGCAGCATGGCGACCATGGCCGCCCCGACTACCGCGACCGCGACCGTCATGACGATCGCCGCGATGACCGCCATGATGACAAGCGCGACAAGCATGACAACAAGCCGGGCAGAGGCAACGGCAATGGCCATGGCAACGGCAACGGCAACGGGCACAGGGATTAACCAGGAACGCCTGGACAAACCGTCGCACTACGCAGCAGGTTTTTCCTGGCGTTCAAGCAAGCAGGAGGATCTTTGCACAGTAAAATCGTTATCGTAGGGGGAGGAGCAGGCGGCCTGGAGCTGGCCTGCAAACTCAGCCGCAAGCTCGGCCCCGGCCAGGTCACCCTGGTCGACAGCCGTCTGTATCACATCTGGAAGCCGTCGCTGCATGAAGTGGCGGCCGGCACCCTGGACATCCACCAGGAGGGGCTGTCATACCAGATGCTGGCGCATGACAATGGCTTTACCTATGTCTATGGCCCCCTGATCGGGCTCGACGCTGCCTCGAACAGCCTCACCGTGGGCGCCATCGCCACCGACAAGGATGAACAGCTCTTGCCGCAACGCACGGTGAGCTATGACCAGCTGGTGCTGGCCGTGGGCAGCACCTCGAATTACTTCGGCGTGCCCGGCGCCCAGGAACACACGATTTCCCTGAACGCCACGGAAGACGCGGAACGTTTCCGTTTGACCCTGCTCAAGCTGCTGGCCATGGCCGAGCAGCGCCAGGGCGACGCGGGCCATCCCGGCGTCGACATCGTCATCATCGGCGGCGGCGCGACGGGCGTGGAGCTGGCGGCCGAACTGCGCGAAGCGAGCGGCGTGTATGCCGCGTACGGTTTCCAGAATCTCAACGCCATCAAGGATGTGCGCATCACCCTGCTCGAAGGGGCGCCGCGCATCCTCGCGCCGCTGCCCGAGCGCGTCTCCATCGCCGCCTCGAAACTGCTGCATCAGCATGGCATCACCGTGGTGACCGATACGCGCGTCACCACAATCGACCCCGACAAGGTGACGGTGGCCAGCGGCACCAGCTATGCGGCCGACATCTGCGTGTGGGCGGCCGGCATCCGCGCGCCGGAATTCCTGGCCACGTTGGGCTTGCCCACCAACCGCGCCGGCCAGCTGGAAGTGACGGGCATGCTCAATGTGCAGGGTCACGCGAATATCTTCGCGCTGGGCGACTGCGCCGCCTGCATGGGGCCGGACGGCAAGCTGGTGCCGCCGCGCGCCCAGGCGGCCCACCAGCAGGCCGATTACCTGCTGAAAACCTTTTTGCTGCAAGCGAACGGCAAGCCGCCGCAGACGAAGCCGTACGAATACCTCGATTACGGTTCGCTCGTCTCGTTCGGCCGCACGACGTCGGTGGGCACCCTGATGGGTTCGCTCAAGGGCCTGAGCTGGTTCGTCGAAGGCTTTGTGGCGCGCATGATGTATGTGAGCCTGCACCTGATGCACCATAACGCCGTGCTGGGCAGCGTGCGCACGGCCGTCATGGCCATGGGCCGTTTCCTGATCAAGCGCAGCACGCCGCAGGTCAAGTTGCACTAAGCTGGTCTGTGCCAGATCAAGAAGGGGCCGCAAGGCCCCTTTTTTTATGGCGGCGTGCGCTGTGCGCGAGCGGCATTGGCCGGGAACCGGAACGCTCGCCTTGCGGTTATAGCAAAGGACAGCACGCGGCGATGAACAGACAGGTTGATTACCGGAGGCGGGCATGCCATCACGATTACTGCAAGTTATCGCCCTGACCCTGGCCGCCCTGGGACTCGCGCCAGGCGCCGCGCACCTGCTGGAGCTGCCTGTCAAGCTGGACTATCCGCCGGCCCTGTATGCGCAGGTGACCAGCAGCCTGTATGTCCTGTTTGGCCCGGTAGGGGGCGCCGTGCAAATGGCCGCCGCGGCAAGCGTGGCGGTGCTGGCTTTCCGCTCCAGGCGCTTGCCCCAGGGACGCCTGCTGGCCGCGTCGGCCGCCGCGTTGTTTGTTTCCCTGCTGCTGTGGGCTTGCCTAGTCGCTCCCGTCAATGGGGAATGGGGCAATAGCGCCGACGTGAGCCAGGAAGAATTTGCCGCGGCCTATGCGCGCCTGCGCGGACGCTGGGAGTATGGCCACGTCGCGGCCTTCATTGCCTGGTTCGCGGGCTGGCTGGGCATGGCCGCCGCCGTCACCATGCGCCCTGCAGCGGGCGCCGGCCCCCCGCGCTGACGCGGCCGGAGTCTATTCCTTCGGGCTAATGCGCGGCAAGACCACGGTCAGGGCCGTGCCGCCTGGCGGATTGGCTGCCAGGCTCAGGGTGCCGCCCAGGTAGTGCACGCGCTCGCGCACGGCGCGCAGGCCGTGCTTGCTCATTTGCACCGCTTCGCTGGCAGGCAAGCCCACGCCATTGTCCTTGACGGTCATCATCAGCGCTTCTTCGTTGTCATCGATGATGATGTCGACTTGCGTTGCCTGGGCGTGGGCAGCGATGTTGCTCAGCGCTTCTTCCAGCGTGCGCAGCAGGGCCACGCCCACGTTGCGGGGACAGATCAGTTCATCTTCGGGCAGGCTGCAGCGCACGGCGATCTTGTGCTGTTCGGCAAATTGCGTGGCCAGTTCGCCCAGCGCGACATTGACGCCAAGAAACTCGAGCTTGTCATTCCACAGCTTCATCTGCATCTGGCGGTTGGTTTCGATCACGTTCAGCAGCAATTGCTTCATGGTTGCCGCGCGGTCGAGCAGGGCCGCCTCCTGCGGCATTTTTTGCGTCAGCAGCGACAGGTGCATGGTCAGCGCCGTCAGCGACGAGCCGAGGCTGTCGTGCAGCTGGCGCGACAGGGCGCGCCGTTCATTGTCCCAGCTGGTATTGACGTGCCCCAGCAACTCGCTGAGATCGGCGGCGCGGTCCGCATCGGCCTGGGCCGTTTCCTTGTTCGGATCTGTGTGTGCGGACATGGCGCCCCGTGAAAATAGTGAAGTGATATGACCGGATTCAAGGTGTGGATCATACATGAGGATTCCATCGCGGGGCGCATGGCTGGAAAAATTCTGTCTTTTCGGCAATTTTAATCTCTACCCATCATTTGTGGAACAAATGCAACACTGGCGGCCGGCGGCGGCCCGTTCCTGGTCCGGATTCCTGGCCTTGTTACGTACGGCTGCGCACATACCAGTCACCTTGCTGCTGCCATAGTGTGCCTGTACGTCATTACGCAGCACGTGCCGCCATCGTGGCGCAGGGCGCTCCACCGGCCCCTTTACCGAACTGAAAGGACATGCCATGAATATCGATACCATCGTCGACCAGGAATATGCCGACAAAAGCTTCCGCGACATCGTCAATGCCCCCATCAGCGCCTTGCGCGGCGTCAGCGCCAAGGATGCCAAGGCCCTGCAGCAGGCGTTCGGCGTGAGCACCGTGCGTGAGCTGTCCAACCTGAATTTCGTCAAGTGGGCCAGCGCGCTGGCCATCCTGGCCGATGAAGAGGGCATGAGCGGCGAAGAGCGCGCCAAGGAAGAGTTGCTCGACGACGCCGTGGAAATGACGTTTCCCGCCAGCGACCCGATTTCCGTCGACGCCGGCATCACGCGCATCGAAGTGGCGCCGGAAACCGTCGATGCACAGACGGACCACCAGCACGCGGGCCAGCATGAAGTGACGGCTGGCAAGAAATAAAGCGTTGTGCCCATGAAAAAAAAACGGCAGGCCGTCATGGCTTGCCGGTTTTTTTACATGCCGCGCGCACTAAACAGTCAGGCGATCGAGGGGATGCCGCTGTTCTGCATGCTGACCTGGGCGGCGATCACTTCGTGGGGCGAACAGCAAAAGCGGTTCTTGCCGGCGCGCTTGGCTTCGTACAGGGCCGTGTCGGCCGCGCCCAGCAGCGATTCGACGGAGCTGGCGTCGTCCGGATAGATGGCGATGCCGATGCTGGTCGACAGGCGCAGGGTCAGGTCGTTGATGAAATACGGCTCGGAAACGACTTCGATCAGCTTGGCGGCCGGTTCGCGCGCGTCGCCCTTGCCGGCCAGGTTGCCCAGCACGATGACGAATTCGTCGCCGCCGATGCGCGCCACCGTGTCTTCCTTGCGCGAGGCGCCCACCAGGCGCACCGCCACCATTTTCAGGATTTCATCGCCATAGCCATGGCCATATGTATCATTGATGGCCTTGAAGCCGTCCAGGTCCAGGTAGAGGATGGCCGACTTGCCGCGGTTGCGGGCCGATTGCTGCAGGGTGTGCTCGATGCGGTCTTCCAGCAGGCGCCGGTTGGGCAGGCCCGTCAGCGGGTCGTGCAGCGCCAGTTCCTGCTGCTGCTTGCTGTATTGCGCCAACTCCTTGTACAGCAGGCGCACTTCCAGCATGTTGTGGATGCGCTTGTGTACTTCCATCAGGTCGAAGGGCTTGCTGATGAAATCGCGCGCCCCCGCTTCCAGGGCGGCGATCTTGAAACTTGGTTGCGCCGTCAGGGCCAGCACGGGCAGGTAGCCGCCATGCTCGATTTCCTTCAAGCCTTTCATGACCTGGAAACCATTGAGTTCGGGCATTTGCAGGTCCAGCAGGATCAGGTCGTAGCAGTGCTCCAGGTGCAATGGACAGACCTGGGCCGGGCGCATGGTGGCCGTGACGTTGGTATAACCGGCATCGCGCAGGATTTCCAGCATCAGGTCGACATTGTCGGGCGAGTCGTCGACGACCAAAATTTTGGCTTTCAAAATCTCATCTTGGCTGGGCATGTATGGTCTCGGTTAATACGGTCAATGCAACGCTGGTTTCCACCGCAGGTAATAGTCTGACGGCGCGGCTGACGGCAGGTCGATAGGATAGTAGCGCCTTGCAATAAGATGGGGCGCACAACAGCGCATGAGCTCGCTATTGTCATTCCCGGCGGCCGGAGCCGCCGTTGTCTGCCATGCCTGCCATGGCGCCGTGCTTCTGCGTTTCAGTGTAGCAAATTTCAGGGAAGTTGCTTGTAGGACAGTGCCGCGTGTGGAAGTAGGAAGGCTCACCCTTGGAAATAGTCATTTTGTCCTGAGTTATTTATTTCTTTGCATCAATTATTCGGGCGCTGTCACGATGCGGGGCCGGGCAGGCGCGGCGCCGCCAGCCGCGCCACGGCCGCCAGCAGGGCGGCAGGGTCGGGCGGCTTCGTGATGCAGGCCTGGAAGCCGCTGTCGAGCGCCCGCTGGAGGTCCTGCGGCCGGGAACGGTCCGCCAGCGCCAGCGCGGGCAGGTCGGCGCCGTCGCTGGCGACGCGCACTTGCGCCAGCAAGGCGAAGCCGTCCGCGCCGGGCGTGCCGATGCCGCTCACGAGCACGTGCGGGCGCACCTGGGGCAACAGTTGCAGCGCTTGCGCCGCGCTGCCGGCGCCATGCACTTCGGCATTGCTGTCGCGCAGGATGCCTTCCATCAGCGCGCGCGTACCGGCCTCGTCATCGACGAGCAGCACCTTGACGCCGCGCAAGTCGTCGCTGCCGGGCTTGCCTGAGGGGCCGGCCGCCGCGTTCACGGGCAGGCGCACGGTAAAGCGGGCGCCCTGCATGTCGCCGGCGCTGCTGGCCGTGACCGTGCCGCCATGCTGTTCCACCAGGTGCTTGACGATGGCCAGGCCCAGGCCCAGGCCGCCATGCTTGCGCGTGGTCGAGGCATCGGCCTGGCGGAAACGGTCGAATACGTGGGGCAGGAAGTCTTTCCTGATGCCGATGCCGTTGTCGCTCACCGTGATGGCCAGGCGCGCGCCGTCGCGGCGCGCCTCGATATCGACCCGCCCCCCTTGCGGCGTGAATTTCAGGGCATTCGACAGCAGGTTCCAGATCACTTGCTGGATGCGGCTGGGGTCGCCGGTGAAGCTGCCCGCATCGCTGGCGATGCTGCTGTGGATGGCGATGTGCTTGGCGTCGGCGGCCGGGCGCAGGGTTTCGATGGCCGAGGCGATGATGCCGGCCGGCGCCAGGGGCTGCAGGTCGAGCAGCACCTTGCCCGAGGTGATGCGGCTCATGTCGAGCAAGTCTTCGATCAGCTGGGCCTGCGCGCGCGCATTGCGTTCGATGCTATGCAGGCCGCGGTGCAAATCGGCCTGGTCGCGCGTGCCGCGCCGCAGCACCTGGGCCCAGCCCAGGATGGCTGACAGCGGCGTGCGCAGTTCGTGCGACAGGGTGGCGAGAAAATCATCTTTCAGCTGGTTGGTGCGCTCAGCCTCGGCGCGCGCTTCGCGTTCGCTGTCGAGCAGCACCTTGCGCTCTTCGGCGGCCCGCGTGGCGGCCGCGTACAGGCGCGTATTGTCGAGCGCGACGGCGGCCTGGGCCGCGATGCCCGCGACGATGCGTTCGCTGCGCGCGCTGAACATGCCCGCCTGCGGGTGGCCGAGCAGCAAGCGCCCCAGCGGCAAGCCCGCGCGCGAGCTGACGGGCAGGCTCAGGCAGCTGCGCAGCTGCGGCCCGTCGACGCCGCCGTCCGGCGCCGCCAACAGGTCGTTCTGGCGCGTGGCCGGGCCGAGGCGCAGCTCGGCGGCGATGGCGTCGGCCTGCCGCAGGCTGATGCCGCTCACGGCGCGCGCCGCCGGCAGCGCATCCGCATCGGGCGCGGCCCCATCGTCGTGGTAGTAGAAGGCGCCGAAGCGCGCGCCGCTGATGCGCGTGGCCGCATCGACGGTTTCCTGCAGCAGGGCGGGCAAGTCCAGGGTGCCGGCCAGGGCCGCGCCCGTGTTGTTGAGCAATTCGAGCACGCGCGTCTCGTCGCGCAGCGCTTCCTGCGCCCGCTTGACCTGGTCGACGTCGGTGCTTGTGCCAAACCAGCGCAGCAGCCGGCCGCCCCGGTCGCGCACGGGATTGGCGCGCGTCAGGAACCAGCGGTACTGGCCGTCGGCGCCGCGGATGGGGAACTCCATTTCGAAGGGCGTGCCGTCGCGCAAGGCGCTCTTCCAGGCTTGCAGCATCTGCGGCAGGCGCTGGGCGTCGTAGGCGAGGCTCCAGCCGTCGCCGGCCATCTGGCCGGCGGTGGTGCCCGTGTAGTCGTGCCAGCGCTGGTTGTACCACGACATGGTGCCGTCGAAGCTGGCGATCCAGGCCAGCTGGGGGATGGAATTGGCCAGCGCGCGCAAGTCTTCCTCGCTCTGGCGCAGGCTGTCTTCGGCCGCCTTGCGCTGGCTGATGTCCTGGATATACGTGGTCAAGCCCTCGCTGGAAGGGAAGAGGCGCACTTCCAGCCAGCGCCCCAGCGGCGGGTAGTACAGTTCGAAGCTGCAGCCTTGCTGCTGCGTCATGGCGCGCCGGTACTGCGTTTCCAGTGCCGTGCCCTGCAAATCGGGGCAGGCTTGCCACAGGCTGCTGCCCGCCAGCGGGCTGCCGGGCTGGCGCCGCGGCGCCAGCATGTCGGCGCCGCGCGCATTGATGTAGCGGATGGTCCAGTCGCGGTCGAGCAGGCTGAAGCCGTCGGTAATGCTTTCAAGCAAGTTGGCGAGATGCTCGTCCGACAGGCTCGGCGCCCCCGACGGGGGAAGCAGATCTTGCTTGCGTTCATGCTTGGCCATTGAAAATCCTGCAACTGTGAGTCTGCCGCACGGGCTCTTGCCCCGCCGGGCCGCCGTCGCCACGCTCAGTTAATAAGTGGGTCATGATGGTGCCGTCAGCCGTCATGAAGGAGGGGCGGCACAAGCGCCCCTGTCTGGCTGGTATTGTAGCCCCAAGCGGCGCGCCGCCACCGCACGCTTGCGCGCCTGACGGCGGTCCCTTGCAGATAGCACTGGACAGGCTGGAAAGCAGTCCCTATAATCCCGCTTCTTTCGAGACAGCAACTTCTCGATTCGCTGGACGCGACTGTGAAAGCAGAAGTGCCCATCGATAAAAGGCGTGAGCTTTTTGGCAGTGAAAAGGTAGTCGGTCATGCGGGGCGGTATTCTGCAAAATCAGCTAAGCGATTGAAAAATCGAACTTTTCAAAGCGAAATGAATACGCTATAATGTTTGCCTGCGCGGCTGTAGCTCAGCTGGATAGAGTACTTGGCTACGAACCAAGGGGTCGTGGGTTCAATTCCTGCCAGCCGCACCAG